>JALZVY010000136.1 GCA_023300125.1 Phycisphaera sp. | reverse complement strand
GCAGGCTCTTGCCTGCCGCTGGACCGCCAGCACGTCGCCGATCACCTGGGCGCGTTTGCCGGGTTCAGCCCCAACGCCATCGACGCCACCGCCTCGCGCGACGTCGCGCTGGACCTCGCCTACGCCCTGGCCATGACCAGCATGACCCTCAGCCGCTGGGCCGAGCAGTGGATCATCTACGCCACCACCGAGTTCGGCTTTATCACCCTCGACAACCTGTACACCACCGGCTCGTCGATGATGCCCCAGAAGCAAAACCCCGACATGCTGGAGCTGATCCGCGGCAAAACCGGCCAGGTCTACGGGTCGCTCATCGCGCTCTTGACCATGTGCAAAGGCATCACCGTGGGCTACAACCGCGACCTGCAAGAAGACAAGCGCCACGTCTTCGCCGCCTACGACAGCGTGTGCGACTGCCTGGACATGGCCGCCGCCATCGTGGGCACCACCACGTTCAACGAAGAGCGGATCAAAGCCAACCTCCACCGCGGCTACCTCGACGCCACCAGCCTGGCCGAGTACCTGGTCACCAAGAAAGTGCCCTTCCGCACCAGCCACCAGATTGTCGGCGCCCTGGTCCGCGAAGCCGGCGACCTGGACCGCCACGAATTGAAAAAGCTCACCCTCCAAGAGATGCAGGCCCACTGCCCAGAGATCGAAGACGACGTGTACGACTGGCTTGGCCCTGAAAACGTCGTCAAGCGCTACCAAAGCGCCGGCAACGCCGGCGCCAGCGGCTTCGAAGCCCAGCTCGCGGCGTGGAAGGCCCGCAACGCGTGACCGGGTAAGGGAAACGTCATCCGCCGCCGCTTGCGTCGGACCCCAGCCCCCAACCCCCAACCCCCAACCCCCAACCCCGGCGAAGCCATGCTCGTTCTCACCGTTATTCAGGGCCCGGAAAAAGGGCGCCGCTTCGAGCTGCCCGACCACGAGCCCCAGCAGATCGGCCGTTCGGGCGAGGCCCTGCCGCTGAGCGACAAGACCATCAGCCGCCGGCACGCCGAGCTGACCCCCGACCGCGGGCAGTGGGTGCTGCGTGACCTGGGGTCCAGCAACGGCACCTTTGTCAACGGCGTGCGGCTGGCCGCGGCCCGCACCCTGCAGCTGGGCGACCAGGTGCGTGCGGGCACCACGCTGATTGTGTTCGGAGAAGACCCCAGCCAAAAAGTGCGTCCGGTGCCTGGGGCCCGCTTTGTGGGCAAAGAAGAGATCGACGTCAGCGTCGAGCACGCGGTCAGCAGCAACGACGACTCGATGATCATGTCCTCGCCCGACCCGCGGCAGTCCGCCGAGTTCCAGCTCAACGTGGTCTACGAGCTTGTGAATCTCATCGGCACCGTCACCGACAAGCAAGAGCTCTTCGACAGGGTGATGGAAGTGGTGTTCGACTATTTCGACGCCGACCGCGGTTTCATTTTGGTCACCGAGGAAAAAGGCGCCGACCCCGAGCCGGTGGTGGTTCGCCGGCGTGACGACCACGGCCGCAATCTGCTCCCTGAACTGCGGGCCGCGGGTAAGCCGGTGACCATCAGCCGCACCATCGTCGACCACGTCATGCAGAAATCGCAGGGCGTGTTGTCCAGCAACGCCATGAGCGACACACGCTTCGCTGCGGGAGACAGCGTGCAGGGCTACGGCATCCGCTCGGCCATGTGCGTGCCAATCAAATACAACGACCGGCTATACGGCGTGATTCAAGTCGACTCCAAAATCGCCAACTACACCTACACCCAAGACCAGCTGAACCTGCTGACCGCCATCGGCGTGCAGACAGGCTTGGCCCTGGCCAACCTGCGCCTGGTCGAGCAGCGCCTACGCACCGAGCGGCTCGCGGGTGTGGGCCAGACCGTGGCCAGCCTCAGCCACTCGATCCGCAACATCCTCCAAGGCATGCGTGGCGGGGCGGACGTTGTCGAACTGGGGCTGCGCAAGAAACACCTGACGGTGGTCAACAACGGCTGGGAGATCGTCTCGCGCAACCTTGAGCGGATCTACGGCCTCACGCTAAACATGCTCGCGTTCAGCAAGCAGCGCCGCCCTGAGATCGAGCTGACCAACCTCGGTCCGCTGCTGGACGAAGTCGTGGCCCTGGTCAGCAAGCAGTACGAAAACCACGGCGCCGCATTAATCAACGACGTGCCCGCAGACCTGCCGCCGGTGCCGCTGGACGGCGGGGCCATCCACCAAGCCGTGCTTAACTTGCTGACCAATGCGCTCGACGCCGTGGAGCCTCAGGAGGGCGTGGTCACCCTGCGGGTCGAGCTCGAAGAAGAAGCCGAACGCGTGCGCCTGAGCGTGGTGGACAACGGCATCGGCATCTCCGAGGGAAGCCGGCGCAAACTCTTTGAACCCTTTCACAGCACCAAAGGCCTACGCGGTACGGGCCTGGGTCTGGTGGTCACCAAGAAAGTCGTGGACGAGCACGGCGGGACCATCCGGGTCGATTCCCAACTGGGCGAAGGGGCGACTTTCACCATCGAGCTTCCGCTGATCGCCGGCCACGCCCCCCAGAACGCCGACACCCAAGGCCCCGCCCAGGCCGCTCCCGACGCTGAGCCGGTCCGCCCGCTCCCGCCCGAACCCGACGCCGGCGGGTCGTGGGGGTTCAAGCTCGTGGACGACGATTAATGGCCCGCGTTGCCCCAGCCCCGCGGGCTTATTGCACGCCCAGAGGCGCCAAATACCAGCGCTTGTCGATCACGATAAACGTCCACACATCGCGGCGTGGGGTGTCGGTTTTGGGCAAGCTCAAGATGACTTCAGCCTGGACGGCGCGGTTGCTCGCCCCGTCGTCGCTTTTCACCGGACGCAGGGTGCCCAGGGTCTCCACACGCACCGCGCTGGCGCCCTCGCCGTGCTCCAGGTCCAAGGCCAGGTTGGTCGCGGCGGCAAAGAACGCCTCAGGCGACTCGAGCTGGGCCACGTGCGCAGCCGTCGCGGCCCGGCGGGTGGGGGTGTCCAAGGACGTGGCGTCCGCGGGCACACCGCCGGGGAAAAAGCGCTTGACCAGCTGGGCCACCTGGGGGTCAGCACCGGGTTGCTGACGCATGATTTCCACCGCCGAGACCATCTCGCCCACCAGGACGGCTTGTTGGGCGGGCTGCACGCACTGCAAAAACCCGTCCCACCGCCGCTCATTGAACGCCAGTTTGCCCGCCTCAAAGGCCGTTTGAGGGCTGGTGAACCCGGGTCGAGGAGCCTGGGCCGTCTCGGCCTCCGCGGCCGCGGCCGCGGGCTGAGCGGGGGCCATGGGTGCGATCGGGGCAAGACCGGCAAGCAGCAGGGCGGTCACAACAAGGCGGGCGGGGCGGGGCATGGCGGTCTCCAGGACAAGGTGAGGACACGTTCTATCGGCCTTCCCCCCGGCACCCTCTACAATCCCCGGACTATGGCAACCCCCACCCACAAGACGGCCACGGCCGCACACATCCGCAACTTCTGCATCATCGCGCACATCGACCACGGCAAATCGACCTTGGCCGACCGCATGCTGCAGGGCACCGGCGTGATGAATGAACGCAATGCGCGCGAACAAACCCTCGACAACATGGATTTGGAGCGAGAACGCGGCATCACCATCAAGGCCTCGGCCGTCTCGGTGGACCACGTGTGGAACGGCCAAACCTACGAGCTGAACTTCATCGACACCCCCGGCCACGTGGACTTCCACTACGAAGTCAGCCGGGCCCTGGCCGCCTGCGAGGGCGCAGTGCTGGTGGTCGACGCCACCCAGGGCGTCGAAGCCCAGACCGTGGCCAACCTCTACAAAGCCGTCGACGCGGATCTTGAGCTCATCCCGGTCATCAACAAGATCGACCTGCCCAGCGCCCAGCCCGAAGAGCGTGCCCAGCAGGTCGAAGACGTGCTGGGCCTGGACGCCGCGGACTGCATCATGACCTCGGCCAAGTCTGGCGTCGGGGTCAAAGAACTGCTCGACGCGATCTGCGACCGCTTCCCCGCGCCCCAAGGCGACCCCGAGGCCCCGCTGCAAGCGCTGATCTTCGACGCGGTCTACGACGACTACCGAGGCGTCGTGGTCTACTTCCGGATCATCAACGGCCGCATGAAACGCGGCGACCGCATCTTGATGATGGGCGCCAAGCGCACCTTTCAAGTCACCGAGCTGGGCAAGTTCCGCCCGCAGATGGTCAAGGTCGACGACCCCTTCGAAGCCGGCGACGTGGGCTACATGGTCGCCGCCATCAAGACCCTGGGCGACGTGAACATCGGCGACACCATCACCCTCGACACGGCCCGCTGCGACGAAGCGCTCGAAGGCTACGAAGAGCCCGTGCCGATGGTGTACTGCGACTTCTACCCCAGCGGCGACACCCAGTTTGACGAGCTGCGCGACGCGATCGCGCGGCTGCACGTCAACGACGCCAGCTACAACTACGAGCCCACCAACTCCGAAGCCCTGGGCAGCGGTTTTCGCTGCGGCTTCCTGGGCATGCTCCACATGGACATCATCCAGGAGCGGCTCGAACGCGAAGGCCGCGTCAGCGTCGTGCAAACAGCGCCCACCGTGACCTACGAGATCGACTGCATCGGCAAAGGCGGCGAGCGGGAGATGATCCAGATCACCAACCCCGCCGAGCTGCCCGACCCCAGCAAAGTCAAAGCCATCCGCGAGCCCATCGTGGCCGCCGAGATCATCACGCCCACCGGCAGCATCGGCGACATCATGAAGCTGTGCGACAGCCGGCGCGGGGTCTACAAAAACCAGAAATTCCTTGCCGACGACCGCCAGATCCTCGAATACGACCTGCCCCTGGCCGAGATCATCTACGACTTCTTCGACAAGTTGAAGAGCATCACCAGCGGCTACGGCACCATGGACTACCACGTCACCGGCTTCAAGCAGGACGAGCTGGTGAAGATGGACGTGCTGGTCAACGGCGACGCGGTGGAAGCGCTCAGCCTCATCGTCCACCGCAGCAAGGCCGAGCAGCGCGGCCGGCACCTCTTGAAGAAGCTGAAAGAGCAGATCGACCGCCACCTCTTTGAGATCCCCCTGCAAGCAGCCCTCGGCGGCAAAATCATCGCCCGCGAGACCATCAAGAGCGTGGGCAAGAACGTCACCGCCAAATGCTACGGCGGCGACGTCAGCCGCAAACGTAAGCTGCTCGAAAAGCAAAAGAAGGGCAAAGACCGCATGAAGCGGATCGGCACCGTGGACATTCCCCAAGGCGCCTTCATGGCCGTCTTGGACAGCGGCGAGTAAGCCCGCATTGCCGCCGGGTTCGAATTCGGTGCGCCCACCCGTTAGGCTGGCCCGCATGCCCACCGACTTCTCTTGCGGCGTTATCCCCATCACCGTGTTTCACGGCGTGCGGCACTATCTGCTGGTGCAGCACGACGCGGGGCACTGGTCCTTTCCCAAAGGGCACCCCGAAGGGGATGAGACCCTCCTGCAGACCGCCCGCCGCGAGCTGGCCGAAGAAACCGGGCTGCGCCGGGTCCAGCTGGTTGCCACGCCGGCCTTCGACGAGCACTACGCCTTCACCAAGCGTTCGGGTAAAACCGTGGACAAAACCGTGACCTACTTCGTGGGCCACGTGGATCCTGTTGCCGCCCGAAACCTGCGGTTGCAAGTCGAAGAAGTGGCCGATGCCAAGTGGCTCACGCCCGCGGGCACGCGGGGGCTGATGACCTTCAACGCCGGGCGCCTGCTGCTGAACGAAATTGAGCGCTTCTTGGGGGCGGGGCCCGCGGCGTCCCGCAGGCCGAAGTAAGCACGCGCTTGATAGCAGCGGTGTTGGTGTGAGGAGTGCCTGAAACCTGTGGTTGTCGCCGTTATCGGTCTAGCTGGTGCGCCCGGGGGTTATTTTTTTTTGACCAAGCGGTTTGCGTCTGATCCCTTTGTATTCGTAGTTTTCGCTGTTCCTGTCCTCGGCGACACCCTTCACGGGTGCACCGCAGGGGTAAATCCTAAAAGTTTCCACCGCGGTGAAGTCGTGGTGAACGGGGGTCGATAGGAACGCTGGCCCCAGTGCCTTGCCCGCTCTCGTTGCGGGTTGCCTCGCTAACCCGCCGTAAACGGGCGTAGGCAAGTAACTGGGGGTCGGGTCGGGTGGACGTACGCCACTCGACCACACACCGCGTCTCTCGGACCGTGTTGGTCCGGCGCAATTCAGGGTTTGGTCTCTTTCAGGAGAGTATTGTTATGAACACCGTCCGCACCGCAGTCCGTAAGGGTTTCACCCTTGTTGAAATCCTCATCGTCGTCGTGATCCTCGGCATCCTCGCCGCGATCGTGATCCCGCAGTTCTCCAGCGCTTCGCAGGCCGCCCAGGCGTCCAGCACCGTGACCCAGCTGCAGAGCCTCCGCAGCCAGCTGGAGCTTTACCAGCTGCAGCACAACGGCAACTACCCCCAGGTCACGGCTGCCGGCATCGGCACTGACGATTTCTGGGCTCAGTTGAACAACTTCACCGACACCGACGGCACCGTGTACCTCACGCAGGCCGCCGCTGACACCGCCCGCACCGCTGGCGCCAGCATCTTCGGTCCTTACCTGCAGAAGCCCGTCAGCAACCCGTTCATCACCTCGGTGGGCCGTGCGGATGAGCAGATCAGCGTTGCGACCGACGAGCCCCTGTCCGAAGACGGCGTCGCCCTGTTCGGCTTCCTCTACAACGAAACCACCGGTGAAGTTCGGGCCAACGTGCCTGAAAACGTCGCCGATGAAGTGAACTTCGACACCGCCGACGGCGACGTGTCGACCTTCTAAGCCCCGGCTTAGAGAGTTCAAAAGACTTGAGGAGCGGTGGCGAAAGCCGCCGCTCTTCTTTTCATTCAAGCCAGGTTCAGAGCAACGTCCGGAAACGCGGCGCAAAAAGCCGCACGGACCACGGGCTGTTCACCGATGGAGGGATGACCTCGTCCCCCCGCCCCCCCCATCCACACAACGGAAACCCGCCATGAAGACGCTCCGCTACCTGAACAGTGTTTTGACCGTCATCGCCGTGCTGCTGACGCTGAACCTCTACGTGCAGTTGACCGCACCGGCGGGCGCCCCCGCGGTGTCGTTTGCCACGCCCGCCCACGCGGCGGACGAGAAGCGCGGCGTGGGCTCGCAGGCCGCACGCCAAAACGAGATGATCAAGGCCATCAAGCAGCTGTCCAAAAGCGCCGAAATCATCAACACCACGCTGACCAGCGGCAAGCCGCTGCGGGTCAACGTGGAGAATTTCCCGACCGCAGACTAAGCGGGCGTTTGAACACCGGATGGCCGTCTGGGGCCTTCACACACCTGAAAGCGCAGCCGTTCCATGCTTACCCCGATCCGTCGTCTAGCCGCCTTCACCCTGATCGAAGTGCTTGTGGTGGTTGTCATCCTGGGCATCTTGGGTGCGATTGTGGTGCCCAGCCTGCTGACTGCTGGCGAGCTGGGTGTACAAGGTGCAGCGCGGGCGGTGGTGGCCGATCTGCTGGTGGCGCAAAACGATGCCGTCGCCGCCCAGGCCGAGCGCACGGTTCACTTTGACTTAGAAAACAACCGTTACGGCGTATTCGATGAGAATGCCCAAATTGTGCGTGCCGACTACCTGCCCGTGATTCAAACCTCGCTGGATTTTGCGAACAACGACCTCACCGGACCCGGAGCGAGCGGGAAGAACTTCATCGTGGACTTCCGCGACAACCGCCAGTATCAAGGCGTACGAATCCTCGACGCCAACTTCGCCGGTGCACCCCGGGTGACCTTTGATGACCTAGGCTCGCCCATCGACGGCGGGTGGGTGGATCTGATGTTTGATCGCCGTGTCCTGCGCGTCAGTGTGGCTGCATTCACAGGGCGCCTGACGGTCCGCGAGGAATAGACGATGCCTGTGCCTCATTGAATCTCGAACCCGCTGCCGCGGGTTTTTTTTTGCGCTCGCGGGATCGCGGTCTGTTGAGACACGGCTGCGGCTATGAAAACTTGATACCGCCCGCCACAACTCGCCGAAAGAACTTGCTATGAGCAATTTCCAGAATATCGCCGTCCGTTACCGCCGTGCCCTCCACGTAGCGCTGGGCATCGGGGCGGTGGGCATGCTGTTGTGGGGGCGGCTGATCCTGAAAGAAGCGCCGCGCACCGCCACTGCCGACGGGATGGTGCTAGCGCAGCATTCAGAGGGCGAAGCACTCAAAGGTCCAATAACGGACGCCAAGGCATTATCGGGCGTTAAGGAGGGCAAATTGGGGTCAATGGACGATCAAGCTTTCTCACGAAGCAAGTCGGATCCTTTGGTTTCCGATGACTTCGTGTCGATGCAGGCCGCAAAATCCGCGGCTGCGGAGCTAACCCTCCAGGGCGTCACCACTGGGAAGGTCCCCGTGGCCCGCATCAACGGCCGGATGATCCGGGTCGGCGAAACGATTCATGGTTACACGCTCAGGTCGGTTCATGGGCAGACCGCCGTGCTTGAAAGAGCCGGCCACGCCTTGGAACTGACCACCCGAGACGCCGACCATTGATCTGATCTGCCGCTTCCCTGACGCCCATTGTTTAGACCGCTACCTTCCCCCATTTTGACTCCGCTTATCAAAAGTGCGGAGCAGGAGCCACACCATGACCCGTCAAGAGCGTTTTCAACTCAAGTCCTTCATTCTCGCCGGAAGCATGGGCCTCGCCTGTAGCTTGACGGGCGCCGCCTATGCCCAGGCCGCCGATGGCGACGCGGTGGGTTTGTTTGAAGATGATGCCGCCGGCGACAGCAAGGGCGTGGCCATCAACTCGCTGGGCGAGATCAACATCACGGTGAAAGACCTTGAGATCGCCAAGGTGCTGCAGCTGCTCTCGATTCAGAGCCAGCGCAACATCATTGCCAGCCGCAACGTGTCGGGCACCGTTTCGGCCGACCTCTACGACGTGAGCTTTCACGACGCACTGAACGCGATCCTTACGCCCAACGGCTACGGCTATGAAGAACAGGGCAACTTCATCTACGTCTACACGGCCCAAGAGCTCAAAGAACGTGAGTTGGCCAACCGCACCACGGTCACCAAGATCATCCGTTTGAACTACGTGTCGGGTGAAGACGCGGTCGAGATGGTGGCCTTGGCGCTGTCGGAAAACGGTTCGACCGTCGCCACCGCAGCCCCCAGCGGCGGCTTCCTGCCCAGCGAAAGCGATGCGGGCGGCAACAGCTTTGCGAACCCCGAGTTCTTGATGATCAAGGACTTCGAAGAAAACGTTGAAAAGGCCGTGGCGATCCTTGAAGAGATCGACGTGCGTCCTCAGCAGGTTCTGGTGGAAGCGACGATCCTGTCCGCGAGCCTTGACGAGAGCAATTCCTTTGGCATCGACTTTGCCGTATTCGCTAACCTCGATGGCCTGAACTTGGGCAACCCCCTGGACAGTGTCAACAACCTGCTGGCCCCCGCGGGCAACGGCGGCACCGCACTGGAATCCACGGTCGGCAACACCCAGGCCGGCGGCGCCGGCATCCGCATCGGTGTGGGCGGCAGCGATGGTTCGGTCTTCCTGCGTGCCTTGGATCAGGTCACCGACACCACCGTGTTGGCCAAGCCCAACGTGCTGGTGCTCAACCGCCAGTCTGCGGACATCCTCGTGGGTGAACGCCTGGGTTACCTGTCGACCACGGTGACCGATACCAGCGAAACCCAAACCATCGAATTCCTCGATGTGGGCACCCAGTTGACTGTGCGTCCTTTCGTGAGCGATGAAGGCACCATCCGCCTTGAGCTTCGCCCCAGCGTGAGCGACGGCATCGTCACCATCCAGGATGGTTTCGTGATTCCCAACGAAACCACCAGCGAGATGGTCACCAACATCTTGGTTGAAAGCGGCCAGACCGTGGTGCTCGGCGGCCTGTTCACCGAAGACACGATCCGCGACCGCAGCCAGGTCCCGGGGCTGGGCAACATCCCTTTCCTGGGCGCCGCTTTCCGCGGTCAAGACGACACGGTCGAACGCCGCGAAGTGATCTTCATGGTTAAGACCACCATCCTCGAGCACAGCGACCTGGCCCGCCGCGGCGACGCCGCCCACGCACAGGTTGAAAACGAGCGGATCGCCGCCCGCAACGGCCTGCTTCCTTTCAGCAGCGACAAGCTGGTGGCCGCTCACCTGCTCGAATCCCGTCGTCAGCTGGCCGCAGGCAACGCCAAAAAGGCGCTCTGGAGCGTCAACCTGGCTCTGCATATCCAGCCCACCGCCAGCGACGCCATTAAGCTGAAGGAAGAGATCTTGGGTCACGAGTTTGAATACGAAAACCGCCGCAAGTTCCACGGCCTGGGCGACTCGGTGATCGGTGACGAAATCCATCACGAAGATCACGAAGCCGCTTCGGTCTTCACGCCGGCTCCGTTCACCACGACCCAGTCAAGCAGCCCCGCGGCTCAAGCCACGGTGGAAACCCAGGGTGTGATCCTGCCGAATTACGAAATCACCAACTGAGGCCGAGCCTTTTGTTGACACCGCATAACCGCCCGGCCCCAGGCCGGGCGGTTTTTTAGTGGCAGACCAAGGTTCCGATAACAGAAAAAGGCCCTGCGGCTATTCGTACCGGACGTGATCCGACGATTCATGTGAGACCCAGGCCCAACCGCAGGCCTTTGCCCCTCTCTGGTAACCCCCGGAAAGACCGCCATGAACCCCCGACCCATTCAAGCTATAGCCTTGGCCCTGACCGCCGCCGTTTTTCTGGGTGGATGCAACAGCAGCCAAACCCAGCATAAAAAATGGGTTGATTCGGCCGACACGCGGTGGAACGGCATGCGAGCCACCGCGCTGACCGACATGGCCCAAGACCAGTTCGACGGCGGGCAGTTGGCCCAGGCCGAGGCGACGGTTCGCGACGCCGCGGCGATCGCCCCCGAAGACCCGGCGGTTCACCTGCTGGCCGGGCGTATAGCCCTGGAAAACGGCCTGCTGGAACGTGCCTACAGCCACTTTGGCATCTGCATCGAGAAGAGCACTCCACAAGCTGACACGTCGGATCAAACCGACGCTGAAGCCGTTGAGGCCGAGCAAGCCGCCCAGCCCACCGGGCCCCACGCGGCCGAAGCTTTTTACTTCCGTGCGGTGGTCTTGCAGCGCTGGCAGCGTCAAGAAGAAGCCCTGTCCGACTACAAGATGGCCGCGCAGCTCGACCCCGAACACCCTCGCCGTGTCCTGGCCGTGGCCGAGACCTTGGTCAGCTTGGACCGTCTGGATCAAGCCGTGGAACTGCTTGAAGAACGCAAGGTGTTCTTCGACCAAAACGCAGGCTGCCGTGTGATGCTGGGGCATGTCTACAACATGCAAGAAAAGCACACTCTTGCGGTGGAGAACTTCACCGAAGCGGCGCTGCTGGATCCCACCGATGCCCGTATTCAGGAAGAATTGGCCTTTGCACAGGTGGATGCCCAAGACTGGGCCCAGGCCTCGGTCACCCTCAACGAGCTGCTGGGTCAAGATGACCATGCCAAGCGTGACGACCTCTGGCGAGCTCTGGCCGCGGCCGAAGTCGAAAACGGCCGCCACGAGCAAGCCCGTGACATTTTGGTTGATATCACCCGCCGCAACCCCGGCACCGTGTCGGACTGGATCCGCTTGGGTGAGACCTGCTGGGCGATGGAAGACCTGGGCGGAGCGTTGATCGCCGCCAACCGCACCGCAGACTTGGCCCCCCGCCGCCACGAGGGCTACCTGCTGGCGGGCTTGGTGTGGCAGAAGCGTGAACGCCCCCACGAGGCACTGCAGATGTTCGACGCCGCCGCGGATGCGGCGCCGACCAACGCCACGCCGGTCATCCTTCGGGGCATCACCCTGGAACGCAGTGGCCGCCAAGCCGCGGCCGCCGAGGCCTACCGCGAAGCGCTGAAGCGCGACCCCAGCGACCCCCGGGCCACGGATTTGCTGGCCCGTTTGGAACGGCGTGCGAGTGCCCGCTGATGGGGGGCGCTCACGCGGGCGCCGCGGTTCATCTATCAGTGAGACATTCAATGAGCCGGCGTCGCATGCGACGCC
>JALZVY010000135.1 GCA_023300125.1 Phycisphaera sp. | reverse complement strand
CAGACCCGCGAAAGAACGAACACCCCTCTTGAATAAACACCCCGCCACCTTGCGACAACACGCCCGCAGCCTTTCTACTTTTAGGTGAAAGCGCCTGTCTCATAAAACAGCCCGCGCGAGTCCGACCACCTGCACAAAAAAACGGACGACCGAGGTGTCTCGGTCGTCCGTCCATTGCTGGCTTTGCATGGGTGGGTGATGCCACCCTGAGTGACGCCCGCTGATTTACGTAATGTCTTCGACCGCTTCGTTTTTCATGTTGGTGTTTCTGTGATCGACATCATTCGGCTGAGGGTCAACCAGATCGTCGGTGAAGAGTGTGTCCACCAGATTGATTTGATTGTCGTAACGGGTGTTTTCGAGGTCAGCATCGTCTTCGAAGGTGACATGCCCGTCGTTCCAACCCACGCCGCCTTCCCATTCAGTCGAACCGACCTCGGTATAGATGCTTTCTGGCACAGAGTCACTAGCGACTGTATTGCGGTCCGACACGACAACAGATTGTCCGTTGGCATTGTCTCGCCATTCCAAACGGGTCCCCTCTACAGGACTGGCGTTATCATTACCGAGGTCCAGCATCACGTACGAAATATTCCTGCCATTGAAGTCCAAGCCCGACGTTATATCCCAAGGCACGACCGAGGAGTTGACTTCTGCTGGGCTCACGCTGTATTCGGGGGGCAAAAATCTTTGGGCAACGAGCTGGCCAAAACGTGCACGGGAGTTGGCGCTGTTGCCCACGCTCGCGAAGTTACCCGCACCCGGATTGCCGGTCGGCGCGAGTTCGGGGAACTCTCCGTCACTGCCGGCAAAGTCAGAACTGCCAAGGCGCCTCACTCCGCCTGGACGTCCGGCATCGAGAAACAGGCCCGCGTACCAGCCTTTGCGGTCTTGGGACTCGGCGAACAGCGCCTGATGGGTACCACGCAGGTGCGTGTTGCTCGCCATCTGCCGCGCAGCCTGACGAGCCGCACCCAACGCAGGCAACAGGATGCCGATGAGCAAGGCGATGATGCTGATGACCACCAGCAGCTCGATGAGAGTGAAGCCACGCCGTGGCTTGGCGGGGCGTGAAGCCGGAGGCAGAGCGGTGTCATTCATAGGAAATCTTTCGAGACATGTAGGGATGAAACAGAAGAGCCAGCAAGGATCAAAGGGAGCGAAGTAAGCGGCTCAGTAGAAAAAACAGGGATTTGACCGGCCTACCAACGAACGGCCTCTATACCACCAACCAAAATTTGCAGGCGATTATTCCTCAAGAAACGACGGATCTCTGCTGATGGTCCGCTGCAGAGCGATGGCACCCGACAACTTCTCATGACGCTTGAATCGCGTTTTTTTGATTGAAAGGGAGATGGTCTTCAACTGCTTAAGTATAGCCTCCCCCCAGAAAACACGTCCGTTCAAAAATTTTTTTTTAGAAAAAAACCAGGACTGGGCGGATGACGCCTCATCCGTGAAAAACGCGAAAAAGACGTCTTTAAATACTTAAAACCGCCCTTTTTTCCACGAAAATCAACCAGCGGCACTCACCGCCTCCACCGTGGCACACAGACGACCACGCCGTATATGACCTAAGAATTACAACGTACGCCACGACAGAATGACCTGAGAACCTCGCCCACGTGTTGGGAGCACAGGGGCAAAAAACAACTTCCAGCGATGAGATGGCCCTCCGACTCTCGGCCCCCGGGATTTGCATACAAATTGCATGGGCGGCGGTGCGGTCGCGCTACGGAGGGATAAGGCGATACCCCCACCGTCCCACGTTGTGTGGTTTTTCATACCAAAACCGTCGCGGCACCCACGCGCAAAAACAGACGACCGAGAGATCTCGGTCGTCTGTCCGTTATTCGCCCAGGTGAATCACCGTTAAGGTCAAGGCTGCTCGGTCTTCAGGCGGGCGTTACCGCCTTCAATCACACTGCCAGAGCCGAATTCGTCATCATCAAAAAGGTCGTCGTTCATGTTGGATTGGGTGCCGAAGCGGGTGGCCTCCAGAATGTTGGAATCTTCAAAGCCCACGTGGCCGTCGTTCCACACAACACCGCCGCGCCACTCGCCCGAGCCAACCTCGGTGTGGACGCTTTCGGGGTCACCCGAACCCTCGGTGTCGCGGTCGGCAGCGATCACGACCTGGCCGTTGGCGGTGTCTTGCCACTCCGCGCGACGAAATGAAGCCTTGTCTGCGGAAGAGTTGCCCGATCCGATGGTCAAGAGAGCGTACGAGATATGCTGCTCGTCAAAATCGGTTCCAATTTCCCACACCTCGATCAAAGCATTGGATTCTGCGGGGCTGACGGTGTACTCGGGTGGAACAAACCCTTCCACCACGATAAGACCCAGACGAGCTCGTGCATTGGCGCTGTTACCCACTTCATCGCCCAGTGCTGGAAAGCGAGATTCGAAGTCGCCGCTGCTCAACCGCTCTTTGCCGCCTCCCACATCCGGGAACAATCCGGGGTAAAGCCCTTTGTTTTCCTGAGCGAACGTAAAGAATGCTTGATGAATACCCCTTAGGTGGGTGTTGTTGGTCATCTGCCGGGCCGCGGCTCGGGCTGACGAGAGCGCCGGAAGCAAGATGCCAATCAACAGGGCGATGATGCTGATGACCACCAGCAACTCGATGAGCGTGAAGCCTTGAGGACGCCTTGCGGGTTTCGTGACCAGAGCCGGAGCGATGCCAATCATGCGGGAAGCCTTTGGTTGATGTAGGACCGACAGAGAGAAGCCGGGCAAAAGGGAAAACGAGCTTGAACTCACTTGTTGCCATCGAAAAAAACAGGTGCTTGAAACAGCGTTTGGCGTAAAAAAAGCGATGAAAGAGTTAAGGCAATCGACTTGTAAGGGTTGGTGGGGTCTTGCGGGTGATTCGCCGATCGATCGTGGCGCCCCCCCGGGTTTTGCGTAGCCACAGGCAAAACCCAACTTTTTTTGAAAGCCGCTGCACAAGCCCCCAGACAGCGAGAAACCCAGGCCATAGGCTCTTCTATACCGATGTCCGATGCCCCCAGAGCCTTTTTCGTGAGGTTGCCCACGTTCGTGGGCCCACCGGGTTGCGGCCACCTGCAAGCCGCAGCAGCACGGCGTGCGGCGTACGCCGTGCTGCTTCAACAGCGTCCGATTTCGTGGCGCCCGGGCCGCTCAGCCTCAACCTGCTCCTGACACGCGTGACAAAATTTCGCACCCGCGGAAGCACCGACCCCACCGCTGCGTGATCGGTGACGTGGTCTGCGACACCGATCACGCGGTATGAAACGTCAAGACGTTGTGGAACACGCCGTCGGCCTCTTCCACGTCTTCGCTGAACGGACCTTCAGACACACCCTCGATGACCCGGCGCCAAAACGCGATCGCCGGGGTGTTGGTGGCAAGCTGCGCAACCCGCCACCTGCCGCGGGCCTGCCCGAACACCTGCTGGGCCGCCGATCGCCCCAACCCAAGCCCGCGGAAGCGGGGCATGACGTAGAACTCTGCGACTTCGTGATCACACGCGCAAGGCTCTTCTAACGTACGCACGAAAACAAAGCCCACGGTGTGGCCCTGAAGATCGATGAGGTACGCCTGCCGGTCGGCGTCGGTCCAATAGCGCGGAAGCCAGGGGTAGGGTTCCAGGTGCCCCTCGGCCGCGCTGGCGTGCCGGGTGAAGGCGGACATGTCGTGGAGGTAAAACACAAACATCCGCTCGACCACGGCTCGGTCGGCGTCGGTCACCGGGATCAGCCGGGCCTCGGGGGGTGTTTTTGATTCGTTTGGGCCGTCCATCGCGAAGCTCCCCCGCGGGCTTAGAGCAGATTGCGTTAAAAGTGCCACGTCGCGGCGCAGCCAGCATACGCGGCCATTTTTTTACGCATCTGCTCTAGCCCGCTACGCCGCTGGCCGACCGGGCCGCGGCCAAGATGGGCCGCACCCGGGCGTGGCTGGCCAGCAGCACCGGGTTCATGGTGATGGTGCCGATGGCAAAGGCGTCGGCACCCGCGGCGGCGTACTCGGCCACGTGATCGGCGTGGCGCAGGCCGCCGCCACCAATGACCAAAGCGTCGCGGCCCCAGTCGTGCGTGCGCAGGTCGCGGATCGCGGTGAGTGCAACAGGTTTGAGCGGCTCGCCACTCATGCCCCCAGCGGTCACCGGCAAGGTGTTGCAAGCGTGAAACGCCCGCACCCCCGCGGCGTGTGCCTGCTCGCCCATCAAGTGGTAATTCACCGGCGGAAGCTTGGCGACCACCGGCACGCCGGTCGCCACGGCCCGTTCAAACAAGTCCTCGGGCCAAGCGATGTGGCCCACGTTGGGACAACTCATGTTCAGCTCTACGCCCATGGGCTTGAGCTCGGCGATGGCGTCGAGCAGCCGCCACCAGTCGTCGGGCTCAAACCCGTGCACCGAGACCAGCTTGTCGCTGAGATCCAGCTTCCCCCCGGCCACTTTGCCCTCGACCCAGCCGATGCCGGGGTTGCGCAGACCAATTTTGTTGACCCACGCACGAATCCGCGGGTAGTAGCGCACGGTTTTGAGAATCCGCCACAGCCGCCCGGGCCGAGAAGCGGCCGTGAACGTGCCCAGCGTCGCGGTGCAGCCGTCAGGCTGGATGTAGTTGCCAAACGGGGCCGAAACCACCAGCGGCCTGAGCCCGGGCACGGCGGCCATGCGGTCGGCGGAGGGAGCGACATCGGCGGTCGCGGTGATGGGGGGTGTCATATTCAAGGGTGGGCGAGTATATAGGGCCTGTGGTCTTCACCGCCCGCCCAGCCACTGCCACCCCACCAAGCCACCCGGGGCTGCTGGGCTTGTTTGCGCCCACCGATGTGCAGCGGACCGCCCACGCGCACCCCGATTGGGCCGCAGACCTCCCGGACGCCGCGTGCCCCCGCTGCGGGGTGAGCACCGGTCCGGGGGTGACCGACCCGCTGAACCCCGGCACCGGCTGCGTGCGCTGCTGCGACCACCCGCCGCCGTGGCGGCGACTCACCCGGCTGGGGGCCTACGCCCCGCCGTTGGACCACTGGCTGCGCGACCTGAAGTTTGCCCAAGCCTGGACGCTTGGCCCCCACCTGGGCCAAAGGCTCGCCGGCGCCCTGCCCCCAGGCCCCGCGCCGCGGCCGGTGCTGGTGGTGCCCGTGCCCCTGCACTGGTTTCGCCGCTGGCAACGCGGCTACAACCAGTCGCAACTGATGGCTCAGGCCTTGGCGTCCGCGCGGGGATACGACCACGCCACGGTGCTGTCTCGCCGCCGTGCAGCCCAGCGCCAGGCTCGTCTGGGAGCCACCGCCCGGGCCCAAAACCTACGCAACGCCTTCGCCCCGCACGCGGTGGACCTCTCACCCTATGACGTGCTCTTGGTCGACGACATCAAAACCACTGGCGCCACGCTCACCGCGTGCACGCGGATTCTCAAACGCATGGGCGCCCAACACGTGGACTGCGCCGTGGCCGCGGTGACCGATCCACCGGATATGCGAACGATAAAATCCATCGAAGGAAGCTGAAGCGATAAGCCTCGGGATCGTCCCAGTCCTCCCCCCGCATCACCCCCGCAGCTCGGCCCCCACCTTGTCTTTCAGCGACGCCACCACCCCCGCCACCTGCGGGTCCACCTGCTCGTGGCGCAGAGTGGCTTCGGGGTCGCGGAAACGCAGGCGGAAGCTCACGCTCTTTTGCCCCTTGGCGATGCCCTTGCCGCGGTAGATGTCCTGCAACACCACCGACTCCATCAAGGCCGGCAACGCCGCCTCCACACCGCGGGCGATGTCGCGCCAGGCAATGGCCTCGTCGACCACCACCGACAGGTCGCGTTCGATCGCGGGGTACTTGGGCAGGGCCGTCAGCCCGCCGCAGGGCGGATACAGGCCCCGCAGCGCCGCGGCGTCCAACTCCATCGCGGCCTGAGGCACGGTGACCCCAAAGCGTTTGAGTGTCTTCTCGCTGATGATGCCCAGCGTGCCAAGCGTTTGGCCTTGCAGCTTCACCCGCCCCGCCGCGGCAAAAGCCTCGCAGTGTTCCGACGCTCCCTCGGGCAACGCCTCAACGGTCAGCCACTGCGCCGCGGCCGCGCCGCCCACCGCGGCCACCAGGTCGTCCAGCGTGCCACGCATGGCACGAATCGCCTGGTCCAAGCCCGCCGCGCCCGGCTCGGCATCCAAGGTGCAGGCCAGCCGGCGGGTCTCGATCGCCTGCTCGTCGCCGCTTTTCCAGGTCGAGGCAAATTCAAATAAACGCACCCCGGGATTGCCCGCGTCTTGGTTGACCTTGCGGCAAGCCAGCAAGCTGGGCAGCACGCTGGGGCGCAGGGCCGGTTCGTCTTTCTTGTGATCCCCGGCCAGCATCACCGGCTGCGCCGCGGCGCCCGCTTCAGCCTGGGGCAAAAACGCCTGGGCCCACGCGGGCCGGGTGAAGCTAAACGTGATCGTCTCGTGGAAGCCGCGCGCCACCAACACGTCGGCGAGCCGCCGTTGAGCCTTCACCGACACCTGGGGCGCCCGCGCCGTCAGCTCGATCGCCTCGTTCACTGGGATGGCGTCCATGCCGTGCAGCCGCGCGATCTCTTCGATCAAGTCCACCTCACGCGTCAAATCCAGACGGAAAGTCGGCACCTGCACGTGGATCACGTCGCCCTCGGTCCGCGAGGCCAGCCCCAGACGATCCAGATAGCCCGCCTGCTCGTCGGCCCCCAAAGCCATGCCCAGCAGCGCCTGGGTGCGGCGCACCCGCAGGCTCAGCGTCGCAGGCTCAGGGTCTTCAGCGCCCACGCGGATCACCCCTTGGGCCACCACACCACCGGTGAGCTCCGCAATCAACGCCGCGGCGCGGCAGCTCGCGGCATCCACCCCGCGCGGGTCCACCCCGCGTTCGAAGCGGAAGCTCGAATCGGTGCCGATCTTGTTCCCGCGCGAGCTTGCCCGCACCGCCAGCGGGTCGAAAATCCCCGCCTCCAAGAGCACGTCGGTTGTGGTTTCTGTCACCCCCGAGCCCGCCCCGCCCATCACCCCCGCCAACGCCTGGGGCCCATTGGCATCGGCGATCACCAGCGTGCCCTTGGCCAGTTTGTGCGTCGTGCCATCAAGTGCGGCAAAGCCCTCGCCCGCCGTCGCCGAGCGCACCACCACCCCCGCCTTGCCGCCATCCGACGCAAGCATCCGCATGTCAAAAGCGTGCAGGGGCTGGCCCAATTCCAACATCACATAATTGGTCACGTCCACCACGTTGTTGATCGACCGCAGCCCCACCGCCTCCAGCCGGGCCACCAACCACGCGGGGCTGGGCCCCACCACCGCCCCGCGGATCACCCGCGCGGTGTACAGCGGGCAGCGGGCCGGGTCGTCCACCCGCACCGCCGCCAGCTCGCCGACCTGCGCCCCCGACGCCGCGGGCAGCGCCGTCTCGGGCATCTTCAGCGCCGTCTGGCCGGGGATCGCCGCGGCGATCTCCCGGGCCACCCCCACGTGGCTCAGCACGTCGCCGCGGTTGCTGGTCACCTCCACGTCAAACATCACGTCGTCGCCGTCGCGGTCCTCTCGGTCCTCGATCGGGAAGCCGTGGCCGGTCAGCAGCGGCTCGACGTCGTCGGCCCCCACGGGGTGGGTCAGGCAGGAATTGAGCCATTGGAGGCTGATTTTCATGCCGGGATCCTAGCATTTGGTGGTCTGGGCGACGTCCCCAAGCGCTTTGCACCCTCGTTTTGCCCTTGCCACCCTCCCCCACTGGGTCTAAACTACTTGGCTCGGCGGACCCGGCGTTCGCGCCCCCCCACCCCCACTTTTTAAGCCCGGAGCGTCCCCCATGATCGAAGCCCTCAAAGACGACAAGATCATCCACGAACTCGGCGGCCGCTTTAAGTTCACCGCACTGGTGCAGCACCGCGTCCGTCAACTCATGGACGGCGACCGCCCCCTGGTCGAGCGCAACGGCCGCAACGACTTCGAAGTCGCCGTCCAAGAAGTCTGCGAACGCAAGATCACCCTCCAGCTGCCCGGCGACGGCGAAGAAAAGCTGGCCTAAGCGCCCAGCCCGCTAAGCTGGAAACATGTCCAGCCCCCCACCTGCAAGCAACGACGACCACGCCCACGCCTTCCCGGCGGGGCGTTGTGTTTTGGTGGGCGTCACCGGCGGCATCGCGGCCTACAAAACTGCCCCCCTGGTCAGCCGCCTGGTGCAAGCCGGCGCCCAGGTTCGCGTGGTCATGACCGACGCCGCCACCCGCTTCGTCGGCCCGATCACCTTCCAAAGCCTCAGCGGCCACCCCGTGCAAGCCAGCATCTGGGACCACGACGACCGCCCCGACAGCCAGCACGTGGGCCTGGCCCGCTGGGCCCACGCCTACGTCATCGCCCCGGCCACCGCCGACTGCATCGCCAAGCTCGCCGCGGGCCTCACCCCCGACCCGGTCACCCTCGCCGCCTGCGCCCTGCCCGCCGACACCCCGCTGCTGCTGGCCCCGGCCATGAACGCCGACATGTGGGCCAGCCCCATCGTGCAGCGCAACCTGCAAACCTTGCGCGACCTGCTGCCCAACCTCACCGTCGTCGGCCCCGACGACGGCTGGCAAGCCTGCCGCACCCAAGGCTCAGGGCGCATGGCCGAACCCGACGCGCTCTACACCACGCTAAGCCGCGCACTTAACGCCTAGCTTTCATACAAAAAAGCGGGCCCCGAAGGACCCGCCATCGCCGCGTATACGTCACACAGTTCAACTCAGTCGTAGCTCAGACTAAACAGATCCGCAGGGTGAGTGATCACCGCCTGAATCTTGAAATCGGGCTGGAAATCGATCCCCCCAATCGCCAACGGTTCGAAACCCGCGTGGGCCGCCGATGAGCGCGACAACTTCAGGTACTGCACCTGCGACACCCCCAGCCGCGACACATCGATCGCCAGCCCACCCAGCTGCTGGGTCGAGTTCAAAATCGAAAACAGCGGCGAGGTTGGGAAGGTCTCCTCGGGGCTAATCGCCAAGGCCGGGCCTAAGGCGTTGCCATCTGCGTCCACAGCCTGCATGGTCAGCCACGAGTTGCCCCCGTTGGTACCCCGTTCCAAGTACAGCAGCTCACCACGAGCATCTGAAACATCCGGGGCGTCATCGCGCACCGGCCGATCAAACCCGATCACAAAACTAAAGTCCGGAGCCCCCATCATATCCATGTAATAGTTGAGGTTCTGACTGGCCATCACCTCTTTGAGCGCCTCGGAAAACGCCGGAATGTCCGCCGACGGCGCTCCGCCCGCAAATCCTTGCAGGACCTGCAGGCCCTGCACACCCTCGGTGATGTGGTCCCCACCACGAATCCGTACGTCAAGAGTGTCCTTCGCGGCCACCTGTAGACGAGACACCTCCACCGGCCGGTAAAATTCGGTAAAGACCTGACTATTCGGATACGCCACCGACTTCAAAAAAGCGTCGCCCTGGACATCTCCGTTCGTGGCCGGGCCCACCACCGAAAAAACCGCCGCTTGGCTCACCGGCACTTGGTAGGCATGATCAAAAGGCGACTCCGTGGCCGCCGCATCTGCCATCAACACAGCGGACACGCCTAAACCCAAGCCCATTATTTTTGAAAACCGTGTCACAAGCATATTTCTAGATCCTTTTTTGTGCGGCTCTAGGCTCAACGTTGGCCAAGAAAGAAAACCCGCAACCAAACATCCGTTCCATCGGCTCCAAATGCAAGTTTTAACATTTAAATTGCCCCCTGACCGCCACCCATTGTCCGGTCATACCATTCAAGAGGTTTGTAACCTCTGAGAACGCAAGCCCACAAGCCCCGTCGCCCACACGCCACCAACCGACGCCATCCTTTTTTACAGATTCTCCAAGACACCCCACGGATCTCCCATGTCACGCACGACCGCCCTGCTCATCGCCACCTGTTTCTGCCTCAGCATCACCGCCCAGGCCGCAGAACCCTCCACACCCGACGCCCCCTGGCCCGGCAAACAAAAGACCTTCCACAGCTACGACCGGCACGACTTCACCATCGACAACCTGAAATGCAGAGTCGTGACACCCCGTGAAGCCGCCGCAGGCACGCCGTGGGTATGGCGGGCACGGTTCTTCGGCCACGCCCCTCAAACCGACATCGCCCTTTTGGAACAAGGCTTCCACGTCGCCTATGTCGATGTCTCAGGCCTGTTCGGAGCCCCCAAGGCCGTCGCACGCTGGGACGCGTTCTACACCTACCTCACCACCCAGCGCGGCTTCGCCGACAAACCCGCCCTGGAAGCCATGTCACGCGGCGGGCTCATCGCCTTCAACTGGGCCGCGAAAAACCCCGACAAAGTCGCCTGCATCTACGCCGACGCCCCGGTGTGCGATTTCAAAAGCTGGCCCGGCATCACGCCCAAAATCCTCAAGGCCTACAACCTCACCGAAAAACAAGCCAAGGCCTACAAAGGCAATCCGATCGACAACCTCAGACCTCTGGCCAAGGCCGGCGTGCCCCTGCTGCACGTCGTCGGCGACGCCGACACCGTCGTGCCCCTCGCCGAGAACACCGCCGTCATCGAAAAACGCTACAAAAAACTAGGCGGGTCCATCCACGTCATCCACAAAGAAGACGGCGGCCACCACCCCCACAGCCTCAAAGACCCCGCCCCCATCGTCACCTTCATTCTGAAGCACACCCTGGACCCCGCGGCCCCCGCACGCGAAGCGGATCCGGCCACCGAGTAAAAACCCCGGCCGTCGCCATCCGCGCGAGATCCCGGCGAAACGATAAACCTCTTACCCCCCCCCCGGTGTCCGCAAATCTGAACAAGCAACTCGAACCAGACGGCAGCCGCGGGTGAAGCACCGAGGGCCTCAAAACCCAGAGCCGCAACTCTAAGTTCGAGCGGCGCAAGAAGTGGCCCGCAGCAATCCTGTTCAATTATTTCAAACGCGCCTTACAAAGCACCGCTGCGGACAAGACACCCAAGCCCCTGGTGAGCTGCGCCCATTCCGGCACCTTCGAGGGTGGCTGATTGGATACAGTCCAATCGTTAAACACCATCATTTCCACGATCCGAAGTTAAAAAAGAATTTACGTAAAACCACAACGCATCTCGCTGTCTTGGCAAGCACCTTGGTCGCCTCTGCTTCCTGCGTAGCCCCAGAACCAACCCCAACTCCCGCCGCCGTCGACTCCACCCAGCCCTACGACGGCAGCTGGGAGTCGCTGCAGACCATGCCCGTCCCCGCGTGGTCGACGACGGCAAAGTCGGCATCTTCATCCACTGGGGGCCTTACAGCGCTATCGGCTACCGCAAAAATGGGCGAAGTTATTCCGAACACGTGCCCAAGCTGATCTACGAAGACGCCAAGCACTACTACCCCTACGTCAAAGAACGCTGGGGCTCGACCCCACCCGACTTCGGCTACAAGGACATCATCCCCGAGTTCAAGGCCTAAAAATGGGACCCCGACGCCTGGGCCGAATTGTTTGAAAACGTCGGCGCCAAGTATGTCGTGATGACCGCCGAGCACCACGACGGCTGGGCCAACTGAGACTCGGGCCTGACCCCCTGGAACGCGGTGGACAAAGGCCCCAAGCGCGACCTGGTCGGCGACCTGGGCAAGGCCTTGAAACAACGCGGACTCAAATACGCGCCCTCCTACCACCGTGACCGCCACCAGTCGTTTTTCAGCACGAAGAAACACGTCGTTGACGCCAAACCCAGAGAAGACATCCTCGAAGAGATCCGGCGTGTACCCGAAGCCGCCTCGTTGCACGGCCCCTTCGGCACCTCCAAAACCTTCGTCGACGACTACATCGCCCGCTGGAAAGAGATCCAAGAAAAATACGAACCCGATTTCTTGTGGATGGACGACCTCCCGATCTACACCCGCAACGGCAACAAAGTCCGTGCGGGCGTGGCCAAGCCCAAAATTCAATACTTCGACGATCAAGTCCGCGCCATGATCACCGACTTCATGAACGACGGCGCCCAGCGCGGCGCCGCGGTCTACGTCAACAACAAAGGCCGCAACCGCAACTGGCCCGACGGCGTGGGCTGTTTTGAAAAAGACAACCTCAAGCTCAAGGTCATCGGCCCCAAGTGGCAAAGCTGCACCACCTTCGGCACCTCCTTCGGATACTTGAAAAACGACAAACACAAGTCCATCCAACGCATCATCCACGAGATGGTCGAAGTAATCAGCCGCAACGGCAACTTCCTCATCAACATCGGACCGCGGGCCGACGGCACCATCCCCGAGCCCCAGGTCGAGCGATTACAGGCCATGGGCCAGTGGCTCAAGACCAACCGCCAGGCCATCTACGGCAGCCGCTACTGGAAGCAGCCAGACCAAAAAGAAGGCCACCTGGCGTTCACCACCCGCGGCAAAAACCTCTACGCCATCGCACTCAAGCCCCCCACCGACGCCTTCACGATCCACGGCACCGCAGGCTGGAGCGCCACAAGCGTCAAGTCGGTGCGCCTGCTAGGCGCAGAAGCCAAAACCGATTGGAAGATGACCCCCCAAGGGCTCCAGATCACCCCGCCCTCGGACCTGGGCGCCAGCCAACACGCCTGGTCGTTTGAGATCGTCACCGACCAAGAGCAACACTCACCCAACGCCATCGAACGCGACAGCGACAAAGCCCTGGGCGGGACTAAGAAGGTCGATTTGGACGGCAAGGACAACAAAAAGAAGTAAAGGGTTTCAAAACTGAAGTGCAACGCCCGGCCGCCCATTGAGCACTCCCGGGGCGTGAGGCAGGGGCCTACGGAAGGGGCTTTGCCCCCTGCCTCACCCAGTGCACAAAACCAGTTCGCGTCAACTCACCTTCTCGCAGCACGCCCCGCCAGGCGTGTTTTTTTTGGCTGCCCTGAATGTTAAGACTCAAGTCAGCCCCCTTCCGCTCGCCGTGCGGGTGCCCCGGAAGCCAAACCCACCTCCACCGCTTCAGGATGTCACTTTGATGACCACAAACGTCTCGTCATCGTCCTGCCGGCCTTCGCCGCGAAAAGCATGCAAGTCTTCGAGCAGGCCGTCGCGGATCTGGGCGGCGGGTTTGGCCGCGTGACGACGGATCGAGTCTTGCAAGCGGTCTTTGCCGTACATCTGATCCTCGACGTTACGGGTCTCCCACATGCCATCGGTCGCCACCAAAACCACCGTGCCGCGGACCAGCGGCTCGGTCGGGCCCAGCTCGTAAACCTCTCCCTGCATAATCCCCAGCGGCAGCCCGCCGCCCTCTGGTTCGCGGAAGGTGTCCGTCTGCGGTTCGTAGATGATCGGCGCATCGTGCCCGGCCGAGGCCCACTGCATCGAGCGCGTCTTGGGGTCAAAGTTAGCGATGAGCATCGTCATGAACTTCATGCCCCCGGTCACCTCGACCAGAAGCTGATTGAGATGGGTCAACAATTCGGCGATGCCCACACCCGAGCGGCTATGCGAGCGCAGCACCCCCCGCGCCGTGGCCATGAGCATCGCCGACGCGATGCCGTGCCCCATGACATCGCCGATCACCACGGCCGGGCCGTCTCCCTGGGCTTCCCCATCGCCCAGAAAGTCGTAGTAGTCTCCGCCGGTCTCGTCGCAGTAGTTGCAGAATCCCACGATGTCGAAGCCCCCCACCTTCGGATCGCGGTTGGGCAGCAGCCCCTGCTGCACCTCGCTGGCGTGAACCAAACTCTTGCGTAACTTCAGCCGGTCACGCAGCCCCGCGGTCATCCCGTTGAACTCGCGCGACAGCTCCACCAGTTCGCTGGCCTGATTAAGCTTCAAAGTGGTCTCAAGATCCCCGGCCCCGACCTCCCGCGCGTGGGCGGCCAGCCGCAAAATCGGCCGCACCAGCCACGCCGCCAACGCCATCCCCAGCAAAAGCGTGAGCCCCAGGCCGCCCACGGCGACCTTGATCGCCCGGCCGCGAATCGCGTCGAGGTCGCCGGTAAAGTCGGCCAGCGGAACGGCGGTAAGCACCAGCCAGTCCAGCCCGCGCTCGTGGCGGAATCCCGTCACGTTCATCATCGCCCGGCCGCGCTGAAGCTCCACCGTGCCCTCCCACTGACCTGGAAAGCTGCCCAAGCCCCCGGGCATCGCGGCGCTGAGGCGGTGGGCCATCGCCCGCATCTCGGGGTCTGCACTGCCCAGCGCCTTGATGCGCTCAAGCTGGTCGTCGGCCAGCGCCGCCCCGTTCGACGTAGCGATGAGCCGGCCTTCGCGGTCAACAATAAACGCCAGCCCGGTCTTACCTATTTTCAGCCGCCCCAGAAACGCCGACAGGTCCGCCAAGCTCACCTCAGTGTCCAGCACACCGCGCACCGCACCTTGCGCATCCCGCACCGCCACCGCAAACGGCAACCCCAGCGCCAGAGCGCCGCCACCGCTGTTGCTGACCTTCCAAGAATAGGGTTCCCCCCACGCTCCCTGGGCGCCGGCGGTTTTGCCCAGGATGTACCACGGCCGGGGCCGCGGGTCATAATCGCTCTGCCGCACCGCGTCGGTCTGCAGCACCCCGCTCGGGTCCATGGGGATTTCGTGGAGCACCCCGCCGGTCTCACCGTCTTTAATCCCCAGCTCCCAGTACGGATTGCCCGGGTAGCGAAAAATCCACGCAGCCCGCCCGGCCTCATCCCCCCAGCACACCCCCGCCAGCGCCCGGTCAAACGCGTGGCGTTGGCGGTACACCGGGTCTTTCCAGCTCCGCAAGTCATCCACCGCCAACGTGCCCGAAGCGATCTGAGACCGAACCAGCGCGTTCCACCGCACCGGTCCGTCAAGCAAGACCTTCAAGCGGTCGGCGATGCGGCCATGGACCTGCGCCACACCCCGCTTTTCCATCGACGTCGCCGCAGCCCGGCCCTGCACGTACGCCACCCCACCGATCATTCCAACCACCAACACCACCGGCAGCACCAACGCCAAAGGTGTGAGCAGCTTCAAGGGCAGCCGCGACGTGAGGCCGCTGGCCTGCCCCCCCTTGGAATGTTCCTGATCAAACATAAAACCCTTCACTGAGGTAGCCCAAGAAGCGCGGACCCTCAATGCAATGCTACCCGGCCGCCGCAACCGTCGCGGGGGTGAAGGCAAGGGCTACCACCGTCAAAGGCAGTAAAAATGCGGACGCCATCCCCCTGCGATGACCAACGCAAGGGGTCTCAGCGGGTGGCGCAGCAAGCCAATCGCCCCGCCAGACGCCCGACCTGCGTAGCCCTTACTCGGGCGTCGAAGCGCCACCTTTGCCGAAGGTGATCTTGTCGGCGTCCAGGTGGCCACCGGCTCCCAGGCCGCCTTGGCCTTGCTGGGAAGTACGTTCGCTGCGTTCGGGAGATTCCACAAGACAGGGCCCTAGATCCGCCGACTCTCGGCATTCACTGATGCCTATCGGAATAACCGGCCAAATCAATGGTGGCTGCCCCCTTTGCGGCGCCTCCCGCCCCGGGATTGCCTGCGGAAGCTCGGGGAATGGAAGCTTGGCGTCCCGATCTTTCTAGATCTTGAATCGCCGCACCAGCTCATCAAGCCTCTGCGCTTTGCCGTGAAGTTCATCGGCGACCTGGGCCGCGTACTCGGTGCCGGCCAGCGTTTGCTCACCGCGCTTCTCTGCCCGTCCGATCGTCGATGCAATGTCTTGACTGCAAGCCGACTGCTCTTCCGCAGCCGTCGCAATCGACTGAATCCGCACCGCGACTTCAGCCGCACCATCGGCAATTTCTTTCAGGCTTGCTTTGACCACTTGGGCGCCTTGAACCCCCGTATCCACCCGCTTGGTCCCGGTCAAAATGTCCTTAACCGCCGATCCGGTCAGGCTGCGGATGGTCTGGATCGACGCGGCGATTTCACCGGTCGCCTCGGTTGTCCGATCCGCCAGCTTGCGCACCTCATCGGCGACAACGGCAAAACCGCGTCCGTGCTCGCCTGCCCGCGCCGCTTCGATGGCCGCATTCAACGCAAGTAAGTTGGTCTGGTCGGCGATGTCGTTGATCACCCGAACCACTTCTTCGATCTCTTGGCCGCGTTCGCCCAGCGCTTCCACCGACTGGGCGCTCGACGCCACCGACACCCGAATCGCCTCCATACCCTCAAGGCTTTGGGCGGTTTCATCGCTGCTGCGCTTCGCCACTTCACCCGAACCGTTGGCAAATACCGATGCTTCTTCAGAAAGGCTCGCCACCGACTCCGCGGCCTGGAGCATCTGCCCTGAGGCTGCGGACAGTTCTTCAATCGACTGCGCGTTGTCTGCGCCGCCCTGAGCCAAACCACGGTTGATGTCGCTAATTTGAACACTCGCCGAGGTGATCTCCTGCGTCCCCTCCACCACACGGCTCACCGTGTCGTGAATTCCTTCTAAGAACGCGTTGACGTTCGCCGCGACATCGCCAAATTCGTTGCGTCCACGCACGTCCAGCCGGCGGGTCAAGTCCGCATCACTCTGCGACAGCTCGGCGGTCAAATCTCGCATCTCGTACAGCGGACGCACCACCGCCCACAACGCCGACGTCGCGAGCCCCACACCAAGCAGTAAGCCCCCGGCCATCAAAGCCAGCAGCATGCGCCCAGTCATGTCCAAGCGACTCAGCACCGACTCTGCAGCCAAGGCGATGCCCTCGGACGCCTCGGCAGTCACCACCGCCATACAGGCCTCAACCGCCTCGGCGGCAACCGCCAAAACCACGCGTTGATCCGCAACCTTGTCATCGATGTCCGCCAGCTGGTTGAGCGCCGACACATAGTCAGACAGCAAGCCCCCCCACACCGCACGGTCTTGCTCGGAAGCCTTGAGATCCACAGCCAACTGTGAAAATTCATTGATCCGCTGGTCTATCCGACCCAGATATTTTTCGCGATTCCCACGCAACAGGTAATCTTTTTCGTGACGACGACACATCAACATTTTGACTGTCAGAGCGTCGAATGCAGCCCCTTCGAGACTCGTTTCAACCGCGTGAACCTTTTTACGCAGCACCCCGCGCAGACCATCTTTTTCGGTCAACCCACGAAGACGCTGAGCCGCAACCGCGCCATCAAACGCCGTGCGATAGCCTTCCACCAGACCTACGGCGTCGCGTGCGTGTTGCGTGTTTTCAGCGCCTGCCCCCAGGTCTTCGATGTCTGACAGCGCTTGCCCTAAACGCTCAATATGTTGCTCCATGCGTACGAGCACTTCGGGGTCGCTCGGATTCAGGAAAAAATCCTTCTCCGCTTGCGTCGCCCGCAGCTGCGCCTCCAACGCCTGCGCCGCCAAGCTCTGCCCCGCGATGTTGACGCTCAACGAACCCGCCACTTCATCCGCCACGCGGCTGCTGCTGACGTATCCCACCGCCGTCAGCCCCCCCATAAGAAGCAATACTCCACCAAAGCTCGCGATCAAACGTGTCCGGATTTTCATGAGTCCAACCTTCTTTTGCGTAGCTTTTCCGCAGCGGGGGGCAGGGCCCTGAATCCAGAGCCTCACAATGCTGCGCAAGCATCGGGTGGATGCGGCATCTGATCCTCAACGCCTGCCTAATAAATATGCAATACCCCTCACCCCACCGCAGGCGCGTGATTATCGAACCTCAATCCAACCACACCACCCCACAACCCCACGCTAGATGCAGGCAAGAAAAGAGGCAGTCGCCCTACTCCCCCTCCTGCACGCGGCCGACTCCGGCCACGCATCTTTAACTCCAAACCCAACCGTTCCACCGCACGCTCGCCCCACCTTTCACCGCCGATAAGAGCGCCCGCTGAATAACGACCGACGCACGGCCTCTAGATCCTCCGCTTTTTTAGACTGGTTCACCTTCTTCATCCAGCCTTGGCTTGCTCAGCCCTTTCCCGGCTGCACCAGATTTCAGGCGGCAGGCCCCCGGATTCCCTCGCGTGACCGAGTGAAAAACGTCAACGGTTACAGAGATCGATTGTTGCGATGAACGTATTGCCAGTACCCATACGTGCCTCCCAATAAACCGATCACGGCAATCCCGTGCCACCATGAAAGCCATTGGGTTGGATGGCTTTTCGATGGCAATATGCTTGCGCTGGCGGTGGTGTTGTCTTTTGGGACTTGAGGTTTTTGAGGTGTGAGATTTTTGCCCGGATCAATGCCTTCGATGCCTTGCAGCGTTTTGCCGAGTTCTTTGCCAAAGCTGGCGGAGCTTTGAGGGTGTGAATCAATCAATTTTTTCTGCAGGGCAATAGCCCCGCGATATCCTGCCACAGGGCGATCAGACAAGTTGAACCGATGTAATTTTTCGACATCTTGAGAGATAGAGGCCAGGTGGCTGTAGGCTGCTTGTAAGTAAAAATCTTTTTCCCATTTTTTGCGTAGGGCGAGTGAGTCTAGTTTTTTATATGGATAGCGCAATGTTTCAAGCGTTGCCGTTTCGACAATATCGCTTCGGCCTATTTCACCTGCATAGCTTGCCAGGCTTCGGTTGAGCCTTAGAAAAGGCAGGTCGGAAGCATCGTTGCTAAATACAAAGGCCGCATTCGCCTTGGTTCGCATTAAAACGTCAAATGCTTCCTGAGGATCGTTTGAATCTACTCTGTGAACTGCCGCGACGCTTGCTTTGGCTTGGTAATAAATCCTTGGGAAATTGACAGAGTCGTCTGCAATCGATTCAAATACGCCGAGAATCTCTAGCCGCCTAGATGATCTTTGCGATTCGGGTAGGCGGCCGTATTGCGAATAGGCGTCTTCGAGGCGATTGGACAAGGAGGATTCGTGTTTGAATGCAAGCTCTCTTTCGGATGTATCTGTCTCGGTGTGGCCGTAAGATTCTTGCGAAGATGCATGGCAAGCTAGAAGCGTGGATGTGACAAGAAGTAGAGCAAGGCGACTCCTGATTGGCCTGGCCGCGGTTCGTAGAAATATTGTGCGGGTGGTCGTTGTTGGTTGCATTGTCAATTGGCGCCACCCTGTCAATAGGTCTGACCTCTTTAAAATCGAAATATTGCCCTACTCCACTGTATCGACAAAAAAACCTTTTTTAAACTCCTCCGCAAAGCTCAATACGCCGTCTTCAAATCTCAGGCGAAAGACCCGACGATAATCCAACTTCCCCTTTCGCGTATGCGAAGGGTAGGCAAAATGAGCGATTCCAGCCCAGATTTGCTGACCCGTAACCTTGTCAGTGTGCTCACTCAACGTGTAGTACATATTGCTCCCCGGGAAGTCTGGGAACTCCTTGCGAAATCGAACAACCGCATCACGCCCCTCCTCAGTCTCTAAGAACCGCTCTTGAGGGATCCACCACTTACTGCTGGGCTCCCCCTCCTTCGTCACGTTGAGCCAATCTCCATCACATCCATTTAAAAGCAATGCGGGCGCGAAAAACAACATCAAAAACAAAGGTTTCGAATTTACGGCAAAACCACATAAAAAAATATTTTGAAACACGCGGCCGATAGATGGAGGGTTACATTTAAGGGAAGTCATAGCATTCAACCTACGATTCAAACGGCGTGGCGTCAAAAAGGGCCCCCGAGCCCGTACCCCAGAATGGGAACGGTCATCCGCAGAAGCCGATGGGACCGATCGACGGGCCAAGCCCGCGACGAGATCCCGAATAGGATTGTGGACCGCCGATTGCGGCTTGACTTGCTTGATCCGTCTCTTGACGCTTGACACGCCTGGCTTCACAGGAGTGATTTTCCTGGAAGTGATGAACCGGCTGCCGGGCGTTGTACTTCAGATTTGAATCCGCCTGTTCATTTTTTTGGCTCCTCCACCGGGTAAGTTTTCAATAGTTTCTGAAGGCCATCTACAACCATACACTCTATCTTAAACTCATCCCAAATCGCGCCAGCGATTATCAAAGCCATGCAACGGGCCAAATCAAGCCTCTCAGATCTCACCCGCCCCCCAGCATAGGACTTAAAAGACAAGCTATGCGTGTAATTCGAAAACTCGATTCCGTCGTCTTCCATGCCGTGATCTTCGCAAAAGAACACGTGCACACCCATGAACTCCCAAGTGTACACAGCTTCATCGAATGCGTTTTTTTCTTCGCGAAAAACGCAAGACATTACGCGTTGAACGTATGCAAGTAATGACGAAGAGTCGCCGGATATAGGTTTTAAAAATACATGCGTTGTATGCGACATTGGTTTCACCCAGGCCTAAAATTGAAAAAGACGTCACCCCCTATGGGGAATCACTGGCGGAATCACTGGGGACTAGTCTTGAATAGCGTATAACCATCACCCGAGCTCCGCCTCGACAGCCGC
>JALZVY010000134.1 GCA_023300125.1 Phycisphaera sp. | reverse complement strand
ATGTATCCCCCCCCAGGCGAAGAGGTGATCCGCCCGGCCCTGCCCGCGGCCCCGCCCGCCCCCGAGCCGGTCAACGGCGACCTACTCACCGACCCCGACGCCGTGGTCGCCAAGCCCGACGTGCCGGTCAGCAGCCCCGCGGCCCACCCCCGGCTTGTCGCAGTCGAAGCCGCCATGCTGCCCTACTTCACCCTGCCTGTGGACGAACAGCCCCTAGCCCACATGGCACGCGGCTACGCAGGCCTGACCGACCTCGACGGGCTCACCGACGGCGACCAACAACTGATTCAAAGCCGACTGGACGAGCTTGAGCGCAACCGCGAAATGGCTGTCGCCTTGCGGACCACGCCCAACACCCCCGAGCCCACCCCGGTTGCACCCGACGCCCCCGTGACGCCAGTGGCCCCCGTGGCCGTCGAAACCCCCGCCCCCGCGACCCCAGAACCCGCCCCCGTGGTGATTGCCGACCCCGATCCTGCCCCGGCCCCCGCGCCCACAGTCCCCGTCGGCGTGCCCAGCGGGCTGCTGATCGACGCCACCCAAACCACCCCGCCGCCCGCCCCCGTCCCCGCGGGCTCGGGCTTCGACGCGGTGGGCGTGCTCACCGTCAGCACCGTGCACACCGGGGAAAACCAGCCCGAACTGCTGCGTCTGCTCGACCCCAGCGGCCAACGCACCATCGCTTACCTCGAACCCAACCGCGGCATCGACACGGTCGTGATGCTCGGCCAGCTGGTGGGCATCACCGGCTCGTCCAGCTACGACCCATCGCTGAAGCTGCGGCTTATCAAGCCCGACCAGATCGTCGTGCTGGGGGCGGTCAACCGGTAACCCCGGCCCGCGTCTGCCGCACGCAGACAACCCCTTTTCTCGAAACAGAAAACGAGACAGTCCCCGCACACTTCGATCAAACCGACTTTGCTCTTCACAAGAGGCAACCTGAAATGAACCGCACCACCCTGCTTGTCGCGATGCTCTTGGCCTCCGCCCTGCTGCCCGCCTGCACCACAGGATCGCGCCGCGCATCTGTACCTTCCAGCGTTACCTCGGGCCCCGAAGTCGCGCTCACCCTCCGCCCCGCCTCGTTCACCGCGGTCGAAGGCTGGCGCATGATCGAATCCCCCCACACCCCCGCGGGCCGGGTGTACGTCGGTGGCGACACCCTGCTCACCGAAGCCGACGTGACCACCGCATCGGTGGTCGACGACCACGACGGCGAGCCCGCCCTGCGCCTGGACTTCGACGACGAAGGAGCCCGCCGGCTCTTCGACTATTCCCAAGCAAACCTCAGCCAGCCCGTAGCCTTCTTTGTCGACCACGAGCTGGTCAGCGTGCCGGTCATCGTGGCCCCGATGGCCCAAAGCGCCGTCATCAACGCGTCGTTGTCCCGCTTCGAAGCCCAGCGCGTCGCCGACGCGCTAAGCCGCTAAGCAGCGGGCCACGTTCCAAGCCCCCCCCGTGTCTCCACGGCCCCTTGATCCTTCTCATGCGCTACCTCGCCATCGACCTGGGCGCCCGCCGCACCGGGCTGGCCACCGGCGACGACGAAACGGGCATCGTTTCGCCCGGAGGCGTGATCACCACCGCCAGCGCCACCGAACGCCTCCGCCAGATCGGCGTGGCGGTGCGCGACGAGCAGCCCGACGCGCTGGTGCTGGGCCTGCCGCTGAACATGGACGGCAGCGCGGGCCCCGCTGCAAAACTCAACCAAGAACTGGCGGCCACGCTCCGCGGTCAGTTCGGACTCACCGTGCACCTGGTGGACGAGCGCCTCACCTCCGCAGACGCCAACGAGCAGATGGCCCGCACCGGCCTCACCCGCGGGCAGAAAAAAGCCCGGCGCGACGCCCTGGCCGCGGCCAATATTTTGCGTCGGTTCTTAGCCCCCAACGACGAACAAGACGAATACGACGCGCACTAACACGCATTTGTTTTGTGTCTAAAGCAATTTGCGTGGCACCCAAAAAAACGCCGGCGCGCTCACTTCAAAAACAAGGCGTAACTCAGCAACAGCGCCCCGGGCACCGCGACGGCCAACGCCACGCCGCTCACCGCCAAGCGCCACTCATCCGACAAACGCTCCAGCGGGCGGTTGATCAGCGCAAGCAGCACGATCATCCAGCCAAAGGGAAAAAACGCGAGCTGCACCCCTTGAGCCCCCTCGGCGTCGGCCCCGTGGTCTTCCGCCGCCACCGCATCAGGGTGGATCGGCGGCGTCGACGTGTCCTGAGCACCCCCACCCTCTGTATCCACCGTATCGGACAGCGCCCGAACCACCGGCGCGTCCGAGCCTGCGCCCGTGCCCGTACCCGCCGCAACATCCGGAGCCGCGAACAACCCCGCCAGTTCATCCTCACCCACCGCGTCGACGGCCGCCGCCGACGCGGCTCCAGCAGCATCCGCCTCGGCGGATGGGCTGCTCTCCAAAGATTCTGTAGCGTCTGCAGCGGTATCCGCAGCGCTCTCAGGCTCTGCCTCTTGGGCCAGCAACGCCTCCATCGCGGCGATCGCGTCCTGAATCCGCTCGGGATTCACCTGCGGGGGCCCCTCTTGGGCAGCCGCCGGGGCTGACGGCTCGACCGGTGATTCCTCCGCCGCGACAGGCGCGGCTTCAGGTGCCGGCGCTTCGGTCTCCGCCGCGTGTGCTTCCAGCAGCGCCGCGGCAAAGGCATCCGCATCGTCCATCGGATCCGCGGCAACCTCCTCGGGGTCCTGCCCCGCCGCGTCCTGGGCAACCTCATCGGGATCTAAAAACGCCGCTCCCAGCAGCTCGTCGATCGCCTCAGGCGCCTGCGTGTCGCCCACGTCGGCCGCCTCGTTCTCAAGGAACGCCGCCGCCACCAGTTCTTCCAGCGCTTGGGCCGAATCCTCCGGCGACTCCCCCCCCGCCGCGGGGTCCGCGGTCGCGGCAGGCTCGGAGGCAGAAGACTCGAACGCAGAAGGCTCGGGCCCAGCATCCACAACCACGGAAGGCTCCGCCGCGGGCAGCGGCGGGTCGTCCACCTGGGCGTGGGTCAATTCGTAACCCTCGTCCAGCGCCCCACCCGCCGCGGCGGCCAGCAGCGCATCCAGGTCTCGGCCGGCATCAAAGCCCTCGGGCGCCGCGGCCCGCACGGCCTCAATGTCATCAAAGCCGCCTGCCAGTTCGTCGGCCAGCACCTGCGCGTGTTCGCCCACCTGATCCACCGCGGCCAGCGCATCGGCGGGCTCAGCAGGTGGAGCGTGCTCGGGGGAAGGGGACTGGGACATCAATAAGCCGGTCTTGGGCAGAAGACAGCGACGCCGCACCCCAAATGGGCCGCGCCGCACACTCCTATCGGCGGTCCACCCCCACCGGTCCACGGCCCACGCACACGTTCTCGGACGCAGCAGGCCTTTACACTGCCCGTCCATGCCCCCACGCTTTCTCTGCCACGCCCTGGACCCCACCGCCCGCGACACGCGGGTGCAACTCGACGCCAACGAGTCCCACCACGCCCTGCGGGTGCTGCGTCTGGACGTGGGCGCCGCCCTTGAGCTGTTCGACGGGGCCGGACACACCGCCCAAGGCCACATCGTGGACCGCACAGGCGGCCAGGTCACCTGCCAGATCCAATCCACCGCCACCCAGCCCCCTTCGCGTCCACACCTCACCGTCGCCGTCGCGCTGCCCAAAGGCTCGCGTGCCGAAGACCTCTCCAACCAGCTGGCCCAGCTGGGCGTGGACACCCTGGTACCGCTGATCTGCGCGTTCGGCGTGGTCAAGATCAAACCCAACAAGATTGAGCGTCTGGAACGTGCCGCCCTGGCCGCCGCCAAGCAGTGCGGCCGGGCCCATCTCATGCAGATCCACGAGCCGCTGAACGTGGCCCAGGCCGCCGAACACGCCGGGGCCGCCACCCACGCCCGCCTGCTGGACCCCGATGCCCCCGCGTGGTCGCCCGCCGCGCTCGCTGCCGACCTCACCCACGCCCAGAATCTCTGGCTGCTGGTGGGCCCTGAAGGCGGGTTCTCGGACGAAGAACGCGATCAAGCCCGCGCCCACAGCGTGCAAGGCTGGCGGCTCAGCCCCCAGATCCTGCGCATCGAAACCGCCGCGACCGCCGCCGCGGCCGTGGTGCGGCACGCGGTGATGTGACACGCCCGGTCGCCAAGCGCGGCCTGCGCGCCGGTATCCTTCACCTGTGAAGCCACCTCCCCCACAACCCTTGGATCTGTCCGAACGCGGCGGCGCCGGCGCCACCTCCGACACGCGGCTGTTTATGCAGCTGCTCGTCTATACCGACGTTCCGTGCGACGGGACCGACGCTCC
>JALZVY010000133.1 GCA_023300125.1 Phycisphaera sp. | reverse complement strand
GAAAAGGCCATCGGCGCCCTGCTGGGCCAAATCATGAAGCTGAGCAAGGGCCAGGCCAACCCCAAGGTGGTGGGCGACAAGATCAAGGCGTTGTTGATGGCCTGAGGCGGTGGGGTGCCACGGCTTCCACGCCGTGGCGCTGGGCTTGTGTTGGATGAGAATTTGGGGGAATACTTGCAGCGAAGGTCTTGCCTTCGCTGCGTAGCGCGTCGATAAACCGGCATGGACCGCGCTGCACCTTTCGAATCCCCGTCCGATATGGCTTTTGAGCTTCCCAAAGGGGCGTTTGAAGTCGAGCACGACGAGCCCGACGACCTGGTCGACGGCGAGGTGCCCGAAGACCCGGCGACCGCGGCTGCGCGGGAGGCTCAGCAGGCGCTCTTGCTCTCGCAAGAGCTGCGCCGGCCCATCGACCACGCGGTGAAGATGGCCACGATGAGCGCGTGGATGCTGGCGATCTTTGCGGTGATCTCGTTGCCGGGGGTGTTTTCTAGTTTTACGGGTTTTTTCATCGTGGCGGGGCTGGGGGCGTGTTCGTTTTTCGAGTTCCGCGGTCGCAACGCGCTGCGCGGCATGAACCCCCAAGGCGCGAGCATGTTGGCCCGCAACCAGTGGGTGCTGGGGGCGGTGATCGTGGTGTATGCGCTGTCCAATGTTGTGGCCACGCTGGGCGGGGCGGGGCACTACGACCAAGCCATTCAAGCGACGCCGCAGTTGGAACAGATCTTGGGCAGCGATGGTGGCCGCGGGGGCCTGGGCGGGTTGATGAAGTCGTTGACGTTGATGTACTACGTCTTGGTGGGCGTGGGCGGGGCGGTAGGGCAGCTGTTTATGTGGCGGTACCACGCGCGCCGCCGTCCGCTAGTGGAGGCCTTCGTGGCCGACACTCCGGGGTGGATTCAAGAACCTGTAAACGCCAGCGGCGGGCCGAGCAAGGTGGGACAGGCCGCGTAGGGGTTTGCTTTGGTTTGGCGTGACGACGTGACGGCGTGACTTGGCGAGTCACTGGGCGATCTTGAGCCGGCGCTCGGTGCGCTGTTCGTTGAGATGGATCAATACCCGCTGGGTGAGGGTGCCGTGCCGCACGGCGCGATCCAGGTGGGCGACGGTCTGCAGGGTTTCTTGGGCGGTCATCGGGCGACGGGCCGCGGCGTGGATCTGGCTGAGGGATTGGGTGACCGCCTGCACCGACGCGAGGGCGGCCGCCAGCGCGTCGTCGCGGTCGATCACGCCGTCGCGGTTGACGTCCAGCTCTACCTCTGTGCGTGAGGCCGACCACGCGCTGCCTCCGAGCAGGGCGTTGAGGAGTTCTTTCTGCGCACGCGGGCTGGGCAGCAGCCGGATCAGCAAGCGGATTGATTCGAAGTCTGGCTGCGACTGGTTCGTGGTCCAGCGGTAGACCGTCGATGTGGAGACGCCCGCGAGCTCGCCCATCTCTCGGGCGGACGTGAGCTTTTGGTCGATCACGTGTTGCAGGGCTTGGTGGAGTTGCAAAACGGGTTTCCTTAAAACGAAAATGGCTTTGTCGGGTGCTTCGCCGTGTGCTAGCCCAGCTCGGCGTTCAGCCAGTTGCGGTGGGCGCGGCGCAGCAGCAGCAGGCCCGCGACCAGCAGGGCGGCGGCCACGGCGAGGCCGTAGACGGGGCTTGCCCAGAACGAGAGGCCTGCGCTCACCCCGCAGGCCACGATCACGGCGTAAAGACCGAGCATGAGCACGGTCGCTCGTTTGATCCCGGACGTGATGAGCCCGGCCTGCATGCTGGTGGCGAAGCCGGCCACGAGCGCGGCGAGGGCCGCGGCGGTGAAGGCCAGGGCCTGACGCGCGTTAATCGTGTCGGTCGCGGCGGGAGCCAGGAGGAATATCCACGCGGCAAGGGCTCCGCCGGCAACGGCGGTGAGCGCCACCGTGTCGCGGGCACAGACCCGGAAAAGGCCAGTGACCCAGTCGGCGCGGGAGAGGGGCAGCAGCAACTCGGTCTGCATCCGGGGCTGCCGCATGGCCATGCGTGAAGACGTGAGTGAAGCCCCGAGGAATAGGACCATTATGCCGCTGATGACGAGGCCCAATGGGCTGTCGTTTCCGCTGACGGCGGCATTGGTCCCCGTGATAAGCAGCAGCATGAGGAGCACGCCCAAGGAGCGCATTGCGATGGGGGCCGCGCTGAATCCGTAGCGCAGCAGACGTTGGCGCTGGGCCGTGCTGGACGCTTGATGGCGGGCGAGTGGGTCGTGCCAGCGGTCGGAGACCGACAGGAAAAACCCCGAGCGGCTGAAATGGCGTGCCATGTTGCGGCGGGCCTCGGACTTCTCCATGCGGCTGGCCTTGCCCGACTGGGCGTGGGCGGGGATGAGGTAGTCGCCAGACTCTTCGGTGAGGCGGGGAAGGCGCCACAGCCACGCGGCGAGGGCGAGCAGGGACACGGCGATGAGGCCGCACTGCGCGGTGAATAGGGTGGGGGTGTTGTCGGTCCAGAACGGGGCGGTTTGCGGAACGTTGGGGGCCATGAACAAGGCAATGGTCAGAGGTGAGATCAGCATGCGGTTGGCGTGCATGCCCCAGACTTGTAAAGCGCCCACCGCGAGGCTGTAAGCGAGCAGGGCCGGGACGCTGGCGGTGAGGACGAGGCTCAGAGAAAGGGGGTACACGATCGTTCCCACTGCGAGCCAGGCCGCCGCGGCGCCCAGGTGGGGGCCGGAAAACCCCGGCGTCATCCGGGCGCGGGGGTGGACGAATTGCCACTTGGCGGTGCCTGTGACCCAGACGGCGACGACCAAAACCACGCCCCCCAGCAGACCCACGAACAGCGGCGGGTGAATGCTGACTGGCGATTGGCTTAGCCCGATGCCCATGCCCAGCAGGTAGGCCACGCCCACCGCGAGCAGGGCCGGGCGGGCCCAGCGCTGGGTGAGGTAGGCGTTGAAGGCTTGTTGGGTGCGGGGAGTCATGGGACGGATCCTTGACGGGGCCGGTGTTGGGAAACGGCGTAGCGATCGTTCGAAAGGCTTACCCGCCGTGCAGCTCGACGAAGATCTCTTCGAGGTTGAGGTCGGTGACGTCGACGTCCACGTCCCAGGTGTGGCGCAGGTTGTCGACCACCGCGGGGTCGAAGGCGCTGACCGCGGCGGTGGCGGTGGCCCCGTCGATGCGGGTGCGCAGGGCGCCCGGCACGGCGAAGGCGGGGGGCAGGGGCGCCTTGGCGGTGATGCGCAGCCGCTTGACCTGGTCCTTGAGCTGGTCGAGCCCGCCGTGGTAGGTGATCTGACCTTCGCGGAGGATGGCCACTTGGCTGGCCACACGTTCGAGGTCGCTGGTGATGTGGGTGCTGAAGATCACGGTGCGGTCTTCGCTTTCGAGGATGTCCAGCAGCGTGCGGAGGAAGGCGCGGCGGGCCAAGGGGTCGAGGCTGGCGACCGGCTCGTCGAGGATCAGCAGACTGGGTTCGTGTCCCAAAGCCAGCACGATGCCCAGCGACTGGAGCTGGCCCACCGACAGCACGCCGGTGCGTTCTTCCAGCGGCAGACGCCAGCGCTCGCACAGGTCGGCCACCAGGCCGTGGTTCCAACTGGGGTAGAAAGCGGCGGTGTAGTCGATGGCTTGGCGGACCCGCATCCAGGGGTAGCTGCTGACTTCTTGGGGCACGTAGCCCAGGCTGGCCTTGGTGTGGGCCGAGAGGTCCCAGGCGTTGTCGCCCATGACCAGGGCGCTGCCATCGGTGGGGCGAAGCAATCCCAGGACGCACTTGAGCAGGGTGGTTTTGCCCGAGCCGTTGGCGCCCAGCAGGCCCAGCACGGTGCCGGGTTCCACCACGAGGTCGACCCCGTTGAGCACGGTTTTGGCGTCAAAGGATTTGGTGAGCCCTTGGACGGTGAGGGGCTGCGGGGGGGCGGCGGTGGTCATGGTTGATACTCCTTGAGCAGGTCGTCGAGCACGCGGCGGATGTCGTCGGGGCTGAGCCCCAACTGGTGGGCGTGGTGAAAGGCGGGCTGGGCGGCGGCGCGGAACTGGGCGCGGCGCTGGGCGAGCGACCCGGTGGTGCGGGGGGCGCAGACCTGCATGCCCTGGCCGGGCACGCGTTCGACCACGCCGTCGGATTCGAGCTGGGCGTAGGCCTTGCTGACGGTCATGGGGTTGACGTCGGCGTATTTCGCGACGCGGCGGACGCCGGGCAGGTAGTCGCCGGGCTTGAGCCGGCCGCCGGCGATCAGGGCCCGGGCTTGATCGATGAGCTGCCGGTAGATCGGCGGCCCGGCGCTGGGGCGGATGTCGAAGATTTCGGGGGGGTGCGACATGGTGTATTAGAAATATAGGACACGTGTATGGGTTTTGCAATACACCTTGACGGAAAAGACGAAAAAAAACCCCGCCCGGGGTCGGGGCGGGGTTGGCCGGCTAAGTCAAGAACTCAGTAGCGCTAATGGCGCTGGCGGCACTGGCCGTAAGTTGGCGGGTTGCGTTACCAGCCGACGGTGGCTTTGCTGCCTTGCTTGGTGATGATTTCTTCGCCTTCCCAGGCGGCGATGCGGGTGTCGGCTTCGGTGAGGCTCATCTGGAAGGTGTAGGTGAGCTCGCGGATGTTGCCGGCTTTGGCGCGGTCGTCGATGATTTTGAAGCTGAGGGTGTAGTCGGGCTCGAGCTCTTGGTGTGCTGCGTAGTCGCCGCCGGCGGACTGCCGGGCGGCGAGGGTGTCATGCCCGCGGGGGGTGAGCACGCGGGCCAGGCCCGAGTTGGTGAGCTCGACGCGGATCTTTTTAAGCACGCTGTCGGGGTCGATTTGGGTTTCGGTGTTGTTGATGAAGGTCGAGACTTCGATCAGCGGCGCTTCGCTGCGGGCGAACACACGCGACTGAAGCATGGATTCGGTCATGACGTTGGCGGCACGCACGGCGTCGTCGACGTCCAGGCCGCTGGTGGTGACGATGCGCTGGCGGGTGTTGGTGTCCAGACGCTGGTTGGGGGTCTCGCAGGCGGTGGAAAGCAGGGTGGTGGTGAGGGCGAGGGTGAGCAGGGGCGTGCGATGCATGGGGGTTCTCGGGTGGTGCGATGGGGGCGCAGGCGTGAGGGGGTGGGGTCACCGGTTTTGAAACAGGTCGTGGGGTTTGCGTTCAATCAGTTCGAGGCGGAAGTCCACCGCGTCGGGGTGGGGGGAGGTGGCGGCGACGAACTGGGTTTGGCCGCCTTGCAGGGTGGTGGATTTCCAGTTGCTGGTGATCGAGGGTTGCACCATGCCTTGGTGGTCGATCCATTCGAAGCGGTAGTGGACGGTGTGGGCTTGGCGGTCGGCGTTGTGCAGCTCGGCCTGGACTTTGAGCCGGCCGTTGTCCAGCCGGGCTTCGTTGATCGCGGCGATGCGGATGGTGTAGGCCAGCGTGGGGTCGGTGATGATGCGCTCGTCGTCGACGATGTTGGGCTGGGCGTTGGGTTTGCTGCGCTGGGCGCTGTTGACGCTTTGGCATCCGTTGAACACCGCGAGACAGAGCGCGGCGGCGAGCAGGCGGCAGGCGGACAGGGCGGTGGGTTTCATGGGCGCGGACCTTGTGGGGTGGCGGCCTGCGGGCGGTGTGCAGGGCCAAGGGGGAATGTGTGAATCATAAGCGGGCCAGATGGCGAAACGCTGCGCACCCAGATGCCGTGGCTGCGGGTGGGGTCGAGGCTGAGGGTGGACCCGGCGGCGCCGGCTTGAATCTGCAGCTGGCCGTTGGCGGGCACGGGCAGGCGGGCGTAGTCGATTTTTTTAGGCAGGCTGGACCAGATGCGCTGGTCGGCTTGGTTGGTGGCGGCTTGGTAGCCGATGGCGGCCAGGCGCCCGGCGAAGACGGCGAATTCGTCGCCCGCGTTGTACCGGCCCGATGACGGGCTGGCCGCGTTGCGCAGGCTTCGGTTCAGGGCGTAGGCGGCGGCGGCTTTGAGCGCGGCGCTGAGGGTGGACTTGACGATGATCGCGGGAAGGCGGTTTTTGAATTCTTGCCCGACGACCGCGTCGAGGTTGGCCAGCCGTTGGGCGGTGACTGCCGCGTGGCCCGGGCCGGCGGTGACCACGCAGTGGTCCAGGTGGTGGGGGTTTTCAATCAGGATCGGGAAGTTGGCGGCGATGTAATCCACCTGGCGCGAGACCAAGAAGATGGGCAGTTCGAGGTAGAACGCCCCGAGGCGGGGCGAGGTGCCTGTGGCGAAAAAGACGTGGGCGGTGGGCGGGGGCGATGCGCCTGTTCGGGTGTCCAGCGCGGCGTTGAGGTCGCCCGCCACGCCGGGGTTGTAAGGGGCCATGCCTGCGGTGCGCTCCAGGCTTTTGCGGGCCCGCTCGGCGTCGCCGGTGTCGGCTTGGTGATACAGAAAGTAGAGCCCTTGCAAAAGCTCGGCGAAGGGGTTGGCGTAGTCGGCGTAGATTTCGTATTGATCGAGCTGGCCGAAGCGTTGGGCCAGTTGCTGGTTCATGCGCGCATCGTCGGCGGGCGACAGGCTGTTGCCCACGCCACGCTCGGCGGCGTATTGGCGTGCGGCCTGCTGGGCGTTTTCGAGTTCTTTGGCGTTGCGGGCGACGGCTTCTTGCTGGTGGCGGTAGGCCCGGTTGAGGCTGGCCCGGGCGCTGGCGGGGTCGCCCAGGCATAGGAAGTTCATCGCCCGCAGGGTGGCGGCCATGATGCGGTCGCTGTCCCACCCGCGGTAGGGAAGCTCGTTGAGGTTGATCAGCAGGGCCCGGGTTTCGGCGTTGAGCGAGATCTCGGGGCTTTCATCGAAACGGTCGATCGCGGCCTGGGCCTGGGCCAGGCTGTGGTTGCTGGCTTCGAACTCGCCCAGCGCTTGCTGGGTGGCGCCCAATTCAAGCAGCGCGATGACGCGGTTGCGTGCTTTTTGGCCTTCGCCGCGGGCATAGGCGTCGAAGATGGCGCGTGCGTGAACCACGTCGCCGCTGCGAAAGGCGCTTTGGCCGTCCAGCAGGGCTTGGTTGCAGCCTGGCAGCACGGCCAGCAGCAGCACAAGCACCGCGCAGACGCGGCGACGGCCGGCAGGATGGAAGGGCAGGGAGGGGCTCACGCGGGGAGGGTCGGCGGGGCGAAGGGGGGGGAGAAGAAGCTGTTTCAGTGTATGTCGCGGCGGGTTTGCCGCGGGGGTTTGCCGCGGGGTTGAAGGTGCGGCGCGGGGCGGAAAGCCATGACAAGAAAGTGCTTGGAGGCCGCGGGGCTGCGCGGTGGCCCCGCGGCGGGGCGAATGTTGCCCGGCGGGCTTGCGACCATTTACCTAACACGATACGCTGGGTTTGTTCGGATGTTGTATGGAGCATGTCATGACCCTTGCCTGTGTGCCGCCCGCGATGCCTGTGGCCGAGATCCTCGGAGAGCAGATGCTTGCCCCAGCCCCAGCCCCAGCGGAGGCGGCGCGGGGTCCGCGGCCCGCGCGGCGGCTGCGGTATCGGCGGGTGTTGGGTGCGGTGGCC
>JALZVY010000132.1 GCA_023300125.1 Phycisphaera sp. | reverse complement strand
GCTTGGTTTACAAGCTCTTGCCCGTCGCGTGCAGGTCGTCGCAGGCTTCCTTCACCCGGTCGGCCATGCCGCGCTCGCCGGCCTTCATGTAAGCCCGCGGGTCATACTTCTTCTTGTTGCCCACTTCGCCGTCAATCTTCAGCACCTCGTTGTAGTTGGCGATGATGTGATCCGCCACCGGACGGGTAAAGGCGTACTGGCAGTCGGTGTCCACGTTCATCTTGATCACGCCGTAGCCCAGCGTTTCTTCGATCTCGTGCTTCTCGCTGCCCGATCCGCCGTGGAACACCAGGTAAAACTTGGCGTCGGCGCCAAACTTCGCCTTGATCGCGTCCTGGCCCTCTTTCAACAGGCCCGGCTTCAGCTTCACCGCACCGGGCTTGTACGCCCCGTGCACGTTGCCAAAGGTCGCGGCAAACATGTACGTGCCGTCCACCTTGCTCATCGCCTCGTACACCCGCACCATGTCATCGGGCGTCGTGTAAAGGTCTTCGTCGGGCGTGTCTTCACTGCCCGCCGCGCCGTCTTCTTCGCCACCCACCACGCCGGCCTCGATCTCGATGATCTGGCCGATCTTCGCCATCCGCTCGTACACCGGCACGCTCAGCGCCAGGTTTTCTTCCAGCGGCAGGCCGCTGGCGTCCAACATGTGCGACTGGTACAGCGGCAGCTTGCCTTCGGCCACGCGACGCTCAGACTCTTCGATCAGCGGAATCATGAACGTCTCCACCGCATCGGGCGGGCAGTGGTCGGTGTGCAGCACCACATTGATGTCCAGCTTTTCCGCCACGCGGTGCACGTGCTCGGCGATTGAAATCGCCCCCAGCACCATGTCGCCCAGGGCCTGGCCACTGGCAAACTTGCCGCCCCCGGTCGAGACCTGAAGCATGCCGTCGCAGTTGGCCTCTTTAAACGCCAGCAAAGCCGCGTTGGCCGTGGCCATGCTCGTCACGTTGATCGCCGGATACGCGAACTGGTTCGTGAAGGCGTTTTCAAGCATTTTCTTGTAAGTGGCGTAATCAGCGATCGGCATCTTCGGGGGTCCTGCTTAAGGTTGTAAACAAAGGGGGAGCTAATCCCTCATTCTACCCAAACCCGCCCCCGGCGTCCGCCCGCCGGCCCGCGGTACCATCGGCCCCACGCCCACCGCCCCGCCGCCGACGTTTCGCCCTGTTAACGCCCTACGCCATGCCCACCAAGCTCCCCCCCAGCCCCAAGCACGCCCTCACCGCCCCCAAAGGCTTCCGCGTCGCAGCCACCACCGCCGGTATCAAAGACAGCGGCCGCCCCGACCTCGCCCTCATCGCCGCCGACGGCCCCTGCACCGCCGCGGGCGTGTTCACCACCAACCGCGTGCTGGGCGCCCCGGTCATCGTGGGCAAACAACACCTGCGGGGCGGCCGGGCCCGGGCCATCCTCTGCAACAGCGGCAACGCCAACGTCGCCACCGGCGCCCAAGGCCTGGCCGACGCCAAAGCCATGTGCGCCGCCGCCGCCGACGCCCTCAGCCACACCCACCCCTGCAAACCCACCGACGTGCTGCCCGCGTCCACCGGCATCATCGGCCGCCCCCTGCCCATCGACAAGATCACCCGCGCCGTGCCCGGGCTCGCCGCCGCGCTCGCCGCGGGCCCCAAAGCCGACGCCGCCGCCGCCCAGGCCATCCTCACCACCGACCTCATCGCCAAATCCGCCGTCCGCACCGGCATGCACCGCGAATCCATCAACTTCGGCGGCATCGCCAAAGGCAGCGGCATGATCGCCCCGTCCATGGCCACCATGCTCGGCTTTGTCACCACCGACGCCGCGGTCGCCGCCCCGGTGCTGCGCCGTGCCCTGCGCGAAGCCGCCACCGCCACCTTTAACCGCATCAGCGTCGACACCGACCAATCCACCAGCGACACCGTCTACCTGCTGGCCAGCGGCGTCTCGGGCACCCGCCCCATCCGCGAAGCGAGCGGCGTGCGCTACCGCCGCTTTGTCGACACCCTCACCGATCTCTGCGATGAACTCGCCCAGCGCATCGTCCGCGACGGCGAAGGCGCCACCCGCGTCTTCCGCGTCGTGGTCGCCGGCGCCAAGTCCGAGCGCGACGCCGACCGCATCGGCCGCGCCGTCGCCGAAAGCCCCCTGGTCAAAACCGCCATCCACGGCGCCGACCCCAACTGGGGCCGCATCGCCATGGCCGCCGGCAAATCCGGCGCCGCCCTCAACCCCGACCGCCTGCGTATCTCCGTCAACGACCAACCGGTCTTCCGCGACGGTGTGCCCGTGCCCATGACCCCCGCCTTCGAGAAAAAACTCTCCACCTCCATGCGCCAAGGCGACGTCGTTCTTGACCTGGACCTCAGGCTCGGCAAAGCCCACTGCGCCTGGTGGGGCTGCGACCTCAGCCGCGAATACATCGCCATCAACGCCGACTACACCACCTAGCGCTCCAACCGCCATCCCGTGCAGGTTTCATGCGCGGCAAGGCAAGACGCCAACGCGGCAAGGCCCACTCACGCAGAGCCGCAGGAACCGCAGAGTCAAGACATCAAGACAAGGAATCCAACGCGTTTTCACACGCAGAGGAGATGCCGCGCCACGCCAGACCAGGGAAAACCCCCATTGGATCCCACACCGCCGCGAAGTACCGTAGAAGCAAGGCAGACCCTTCGGTGACCTGCCCGGTGCAGTGTTTTTTGCGTCTTTCATTTCTCGGATCGCCCAGCACCTTCGCCGCGTTGAAACAAGACAACCAGAGGTCTCATCATGAGCCGTGTCCCCCTTCAGTGCCCCGCATGCAACGCCAGCCTGCTCGTGCCCGAATCGGCCGCCGGCCGCCGGGCCCGCTGCAGCAAGTGCCAAAGCCGCTTCGTCGTCCCCGACGCCGAAGAACTCCTTGACATCCAGATCGCCCAGATGGCCCGCGAAGAACTGGGCCAGCGCTGGCACGAAAACGAAACCGAGAACGAAACCGAGAACGAAGTCCTCGCCGCCGCCGTGGCCCCCCCCCCGCGCCCGCGCCCCAAGCCCAAAACCGTCGGCGCCCACGAAGCCCCCACCGGCGACACCGTCATGGGCCTGCCCGCCCCCGCGCCCACCCGCAAACCAGCGGCCAAACCCGCTCCCAAACACGACGCCACCCCCGCGGCCAAACCTCCGCCCCCCAAACAACAGGCCACCCCAACGCCCCCCGCCAACCGGCCTCCCCCCTCCGCCGCCGCCGCCGCCCCCACCAATCAAACCTACCGCGACGACCCCAGTCACCCCCCCGACCGCCCCTACCTGGTCGTGCGCAACGTCGAACCCCACGGCGTGCTCTTTGCCTTCGAAGCCCGCTGGCTGCGCCATCGCGGGTTTCAAACCTCCCTGCCCAAGCGCTGCGCCCACTCGGGTGAAACCAAACAACTCACCGCCCGGCCCGTCGTCGCCAAAAACCGCACCCACGACACCACCACCCGGGCCCGCGCCATCGAGATGCACTACGAGCAAGACGTCGGCTCCAAGTTCTCACCCTGCGCCCTGATCGACACCATCGCCCGTCTCGAAGGCGTCAAAGAACCCTTCGACGCCCCGCTTCTGTACTACGCCGGCGCCGGCCACACCAACGACGCCCTGGCATGCCGCGGCACCCGCGCCGCCGACGGCACCGCCCTGGTCGAAATCCAAATCCCCCACGGCGAAGTCGCCCTCAGCTGGCTCCAGCGCATCAACGGCGTCTGCGACCCCGCCTGCGACAAACTACAAGCCGACATCGACGGGCTAGGCAGCAACGCCTGGCTCGCCGTGCCCGAAAAAATCCGCCAACGCCTCGAAGCCTGGTGCCACTTCGAACGCGGCGAGAAATTCCTCATCTACCTCCGCGACGCCGACATGACCACCGCCGACGCAGGCCTGGGCGGCATCGTCGTCACCGACCGCCGGCTGCTGTATCACAAATACCGCCAAAGCCTCAGCATCTCACTCAACCAAGAAACCACCCTGCACGTGCGCACCGACGACCGCATCGCCCGGCTCACCCTCGAATCCCACGGCCGCATGACCAAAGCCGGCAAGATCGCCCGCTCCAAAATCAACGCCCTGGTCGACGCCCTCTCCGACGCCCCCCGCCTCCGCGTCACGGTCGGCAAGAAGTAGTGGCCTCGAAGCGGCCCGGGTTCGGGATTTGGGGTTGGGGATTGGGGGTGCGTTGCGCACGGTGAAAGGGTGCGCCGACTCTGCGGCGCACATCACCTCACCCCCGCCGCACTTCACGTTTTAAAACGTGAACCGCAAACCCACATCGATCGAATGCAACTCGGTCGAATCCAAGCTCGCGCTGCCGAAATCAATTTCTTCCGCACGCCAGTAGCGGTAGCCCGTGTTAAGCGAGATGTTGCGCGTCAGGTCGATCGTCACCCCCGCACGGATCTGATACGCAAAGCCATATTCCGCGTTTTCAAAATCCGCGTCGTCCAGCGTCGTCACGCTCTGCACGTCGCCGTCAAACTGCACCACCCCCACGCCCCCGCCCGCCCACACACTGATGCCCGTCGCCGGCACCGGGATGTCCAGGTACAGGTTCGTCATCAAACTCACCGTGTCGAACGAGCCGCTGCCCGCACTCGGCCCGCCGCCGCTGATCGAAAAGTTCTCCACGTCCGCCGAACGAAACGTCAGCTCCAGCTCGCTGCGCAGCAGCCCGCCGTCGATACCGATCGCCCCGTAAAACGCCGTGTTCGAATCAAAGTCCACGTCGAAATCCGGGTCGCCGCCCTGCACGTCATCAAAGAACGTGTCCGTGGTCGTCACCGGAAAACCGATCGCCGCCTCCACGTAAATCCCCGCCGAGGCCGCCGGCCCAGCAGCCAACACACACGCAAGCATCGACAAAGACAAGGGTTTGGTCAGCATCAGGAAAATCCTCGGGGGAAGTATCGGCTTCAAACGCAGCAACCGCCGCGCGTCACCGGATCCCATCGACCACCCCCGCCCCCCGATGAAAACCCCTCAACCACCCCCGTTCCTGCCCCCTCGCCCCCCTGATTACAGGACGCGCCGGCCACAGCCCGCAAGGCATTCTCATGCCCCGGCGCCCAGCGAAATCAAGGCATCCAAGGCAGCCACCCCTGCCACCCCTCCACCGCGTGCCCACCGTCCGGCCCCCCCACTCACCCCGCCTCTTCCCCCAACGGCACACACGTCTCATCCGCATCGTCCACCTCGTAAGGAATCACCAAACGCGACGGATCGCCGATCTCCAAGTCGCGCAGGGCTTCGGCCGTCAGCCCCGCGTCAATGCCCGGCCCATCCACCGCGTAAAACGCGTCCAGCACCCCCCGCCAGTCGCGCGTGGTCTGCACCCCAATAAACGCCTTTTTCAAATCCACCGCCGCCGCGTGGTGGCGGCTGAACTTGATGCCGAACTTACGCATCATCCGTGACGCCATGATCTCCCCGTGCAAAGCCACACTCAGCTCGAAATGCCGCAGCAACACATCACGCTGCTCAAACACCGTCGGCGAGCGCGGCGCTTCAACATTCGCCGCGCCCGCCCGCGCCGCCATGATCGCCCTGGCCTGCACAAAAATCCACGGGTTGCCAATGCACCCCCGCGCCACGCTCACCCAGTCCACCCCCGTCTGATCCAGCATCTCGAAGATGTCCGGCGCCGTCCAGATGTCCCCGCTGCCGCCGATCACAAAACCCCGCCGCTTCGCCTCGGCCCCGTACTCATTCATCAGCTCGCGTAAGAACGGCCACCGCCCGCGGCCGATGTACTTCTGCTGCACCGTGCGGCAGTGCACCGTCGCCCCCGCGTAGCCCAGATCCATCGCCGCCTCAAACACCACCCGGAAATTCGCCGCCATCTCCGGCGTGTCGTCATAAGCCCGCCGCAGCTTCACCGTCAGCGGCGGCCCGCCCCCGGGCCGCTTGTCCATCGCCTCACGCACCGCCTCCAAAATCGCCACCGCCTCCTCAGGCACGCTCAGCAAATGCCCCCCGCGGCACTTCTTCTTGATCTTCTTCACCGGGCACGCCAGGTTCACGTCCACCACGTCATAGCCCATGCCCGCCAAGATCCCCGCCCCCGCCGCGATGTCCGCCGGGTGGCTGCCCATCAGCTGCCCACAGATCGGGTGGTCCTCCTCGGTCAGCTCCGCAATCTTCAGCCCCTTGCCCCCCTCCACCAAAAACTTGTCCAGCATCGCCTCGGTAATGCAATACGGACAGCCGTGCTCGCGGGCCACCCGCCGCATCGCCCCGTCCGAATAGCCCGCCAGCCCCGCCTGATAAAACGGCGCATCCACCCCCACCCCGCCCACACTCACCCCCGCATGCACCGGCGCCGGGCCGGGCAAGAACGTCGTTCCTTCAGAAGGTGCAGAATTGCCGTCAGTACGCATCCCCGCCATGATAGGGACGCCGATGCAAAACCCCACCCGCCCCACCCCGTTGCCCCCCCTGCAGCTCCTGCCCCTGCTGCCCCTGCTGCTCGCCGCCGCCCTGGTCTTCGCCGGCCCCGTGGCCTGCAGCAGCGTCGCCCCCGAATCCAGCGCCGCCCGCGACGCCCGCCTCGCCCTGGCCCGCCTGGCCTACCCCGCCGACGCCCAGCGCGGCCCCGACCTCGACATCGCCGCCGAGCGCCACGCCGAAACCCTCACCCTGCTCAACCGCACCGCCCGGGTCTACCGCGACCAGCAGCTCTGGCTCAACCGCCAATACGTCAACCACATCCCCGCCCTCCAGATCGGAGCAGGCAACCGCCTGCACCTGCCCCACTTCATCAACCGCTACGCCGAGCCCTTCCCCGTGGCCACCCCCCTGGTCCCCGACAAAGCCCGCGCCGTCGTGCTCGTAGAACTTTACGACCCCAAAAACAACCTCATCACCCCCCTCACCCTCTTCCCCGACGCCACCCAAGGCAGCACAAGGTAGGGCAGAGCCGCGGGCGCTCGCGGCCGTAAGGCGCGGCCCGACTCCAAGAAGAGACCTTGCGAGCCGTTAGCCGTTAGCTTTTAGCCGTTAGCAAAACGCAAGCGTCACGCACCACCGCAAAAGCGCTCTTGCCAAACCCAAACGGCTAACCGCTAAACACAACTCCCCGCCCCCCCCTAACCCGCCCACCGCATCAACCCTCTTGCTAACGGCGAACAGCTAACAGCTAACAACTAAACAACCCCCCCCCGCGCTGCCCACTCTCAGCGCCAGCATCCAGAAAGGCACCCCCACCATGCCCGAATCCACCCCCTTCGATCTCACGCCCACCGAGCTCTACGCCCGCTACAAAAAGCACCTCTGCAAAGCGCCCGGTCTCAACCTCACGCTCGACATCTCCCGCATCCCCTTCGAGCCCGTTTTTCTCAAGCGCATGGAACCCGCCATGCAAAAAGCCTACGAGCAGATGGAAGCCCTTGAAGGCGGCGCGATCTCCAACCCCGACGAAGACCGCATGGTCGGCCACTACTGGCTGCGTGCCCCCGGCCTCGCGCCCGAGCACGACCTCATCAAAGCCATCCACGACACCATCGACGACGTCAAAGACTTCGCCGCGGCTATTCACGCTAAAGAAATTGTTCCGCCTACAACTGCACGCTACACCGACGTGCTCAGCATCGGCATCGGCGGCAGCGCCCTGGGCCCCCAATTCATCAGCGACGCGCTCGGCGGCCAGCGCGCCCGCGACAAGATGAAACTGCACTTCCTCGACAACACCGACTCCGACGGCATGCGCCGCGTCCTCGACAGCCTGGGCGCCAAGCTCAAGTCCACCCTCGTGCTGGTCATCAGCAAAAGCGGCGGCACCCCCGAGCCCCGCAACGGCATGCTCGAAACCGTCGAAGCCTTCAAAGCCCGCGGCCTCGACTTCGCCAAGCAAGCCGTCGCCATCACCGGCGACGGCAGCAAACTGCACCAAATCGCCCAAGCCGACGGCTGGGTCAAAACCTTCCCCATGTGGGACTGGGTCGGCGGCCGCACCAGCATCACCGCCACCGTCGGCCTCGTGCCCATGGCCCTGCAAGGCCTGGACATCACCGCGTTCCTTAACGGCGCCGCCAAGATGGACGAAGTCACCCGCAAGCCCCAAACCAGCAAAAACCCCGCCGCCCTGCTCGCACTCATGTGGTACCACGCCACCGGCGGCAAAGGCAAAGCCGACATGGTCGTGCTGCCTTATAAAGACCGCCTGCTGCTCTTCAGCCGCTACCTCCAGCAGCTCGTCATGGAAAGCCTGGGCAAAAGCCACGACCTCGACGGCAACGTCGTCGAGCAAGGCATCGCCGTCTACGGCAACAAAGGCAGCACCGACCAACACGCCTACGTCCAGCAGCTGCGCGACGGCATCAACAACTTCTTCGCCACCTTCATCGTCGCCCAGCAAGACACCCTCAAGCCCGGCAAAGACCCCGTCATCAACGTCGAACCCGGCCAAGCCAGCGAAGTCACCAGCGGCGACTACCTCCACGGCTTCTACCAAGGCACCCGCACCGCCCTGTGGGAAAACGGCCGCGGCAGCATGACCCTCACCGTCGAGAAAATCGACGCCCGCACCATCGGCGCCCTCATCGCCCTCTATGAACGCGCCGTGGGCTTCTACGCCAGCCTCGTCAACATCAACGCCTACCACCAGCCCGGCGTCGAAGCAGGCAAAAAAGCCGCCGCCACCGTGCTCGAACTGCAAGCCAAACTCGTCGCCGCCCTCACCAGCGAGCCCCAAAAAATCGAAGCCCTCGCCACCGCCGCCGGCGTCCCCGACAGCACCGAAAGCCTGCTGCTCATCGCCGACCACCTCGCCGCCAACAAACGCATCGTCAAAAAGGGCGGCGCGTACGCGAAGGCATAAGACCAGGCGCTAGGCGTTAGAGCCTAGAGCTTAGTGAAGGCAAGAAGCCCTCAAGATGAGGGCTTCATAAACGGCTACACACCGCCCCCTCGGAGGCCAAGGCGTTCTCGCCTGGGCCTCTATTTACCTAGGCTCTAGGCTCTAACACCTAGCGCCTCAAGCCACACCGCGGCCTCACACAGCGCCCAAGCACGATGGCCAAGAAAAAGAAACACCCCCGCAACTTCTCGCCCCGGATCGAGAACCGTCGTGCGCGTTTCGACTACGACATCACCGACACCCTCGAGTGCGGCGTCAAGCTCATCGGCAGCGAAGTCAAAAGCATCCGCCACGGCCACGTGTCGCTCGCCGAAGGCTACGTCGCCATCAACCCCAACAACATGGGCATGGACCTCATCAACGTCGACATCGGGCCCTACGCCCAAGCCGGCGTCCACCAACACCAACCCAAACGCATCCGCCAACTGCTCGCCCACAAACGCGAAGTCAAAGTCCTCTACGGCAAAACCACCGCCAAAGGCGTCAGCATCGTCCCCCTCGCCATGTACTTCAAAAACGGCATGTGCAAAGTCGAAATCGGTCTGGGCATCGGCAAAAAGATGTTCGACAAACGCCAAGACATCAAAAAACAAGAAGCCGACCGCGACATCCGCCGCGCCATGGCCCGCGAAGTGCGGTGAGTCAGCGCCGTCGTCTCGCACCCCAACGCCGCGGGTTCGCGCAGGCGCTAGGTGTTAGAGCCTAGAGCTTAGGAAGACGCAAGCGGACCGCGCACGCTTCCCCCCACCCTACGCGCCCGCCCCATCGCGTCAGCGCTCTAACTAAGCCCTAGGCCCTAACGCCTAACGCCTCGTCCCCCCTCGCACACCAACGCCGCATGTTCGCGCAGGCGCTAAGCGTTAGAGCCTAGAGCTTAGGAAGAGAACTTCCGGCGTCTCAATACCTCCACGCCTCAGACCAAGCGTACCCCCAAGGGGTATCGCCGATCCCCACCACTGCCCCTCCCAAACCTAGGCTCTAGGCTCTAACCCCTAGCGCCTCGCCCCCTCACGCACCAACCCCTCACGCACCCCCATGCCCCGCCCGCACACCCCCCTCATCCTCCTGCTCACCTTCACCGAGAGCTTCGCCACCATCCTGCTCGAGCGGGGCATCTACTTCTTCACCCACGACCAGCTCGGCTTCACCACCAGCGCCAACCTCGCACTCGCCCTCGCCTTTGGCCTGTGCTACGCCGCAGGCGCCACCGGCGCCCACCCCCTCACCCACAAGCTCGGCGAACGCACCCTCTTCGCCCTGCTCACCGCCGCCCTGCTCATCGCCCACACCGCCCTGGGCCTCGCGCCCACCGCCGTCGCCTGCGCCATCGGCTTCCCCCTCGTGGGCCTGCTCAGCGGCGCCAAATGGCCCGTCATCGAAACCTACATCACCGCCGGCCGCACCCCCACCCAAGCCATCCGCGCCATCGGCGGCTTCAACGTCGCCTGGGCCGCCAGCGTGCCCCTGGCCCTCCTGGTCACCGGCCCCCTCATCGCCCGCAACCCCCAGCTTTTGTTCTGGCTCGCCGCCGCCGTCCACACCACCACCCTCCTGCTGCTCTGGCGCCTGCCCGCCCGCCCCGCCCACCTCGACCTCAACCACCCCCAGCGCCCCAGCCCCGCCACCCTCGCCCGCTACACCCAGCTTCAAACCAGCGCCCGCTGGGCCATGCTCGGCAGCTACGCCATGCTCTTCCTGCTCGCCCCCCTGCTGCCCGACATCTTCACCAATCTCGGCCACAGCATCCGCACCGCCACCGGCCTCAGCGCCGGGCTCGACCTCGCCCGCCT
>JALZVY010000131.1 GCA_023300125.1 Phycisphaera sp. | reverse complement strand
GTTCGGTTTCGACTTGCGTTTGGTTTTGGACGGCGGCAGCCGCGGCGGGTTGTTCGGCCGGGGCTGGGATCGCGGCCGGTACGTCGGGGGTGGTTTGGACGGCCGCGGGCAAAGCTGGCTCGGGGACCGTCACGAAACCGGTGAGGTCGGTGATCTGGGTTTGGACGATCTCCGCGGTGTTGGTTTGGGGGATCGGTGCGGGGTCGGGGGTGGTTGTTTGCGGCGTGGCGTTGGGTTCGGACGCGGCGGTGGGTGTGGGCTCGGTGCTCGTGACCACGTCGGTGAGTTCGGAGGTCTGGGTTTGGACGATCTCCGCGGTGTTGGTTTGTGGGATCGGTGCGGGGTCGGGGGTGGTTGTTTGCGGCGTGGCGTTGGGTTCGGACGCGGCGGTGGGTGTGGGCTCGGTGCTCGTGACCACTTCGGTGAGTTCGGTGGCCTGGGGTTGGACGATCTCCGCGGTGTTGGTCTGTGGGCTCGTTGCGGGGTCGGGGGTGGTTGTTTGCGGCGTGGCGTTGGGTTCGGGCGCGGCGGACAGTGTTGGCTCGGGGGCCGGTTGGGCTACGGATTCGGATTGATTGACAGGCGTCGCAGCGAGCGTGGCCTCCACCAGGAGCGCCGCCGCGGGGATACCGGCGGGCGGGGCGGTGTTTCCGAAGTTCAAAAGGACTGCGTCCAGCTGCGATTGCCCGACGGTGTCGAGCGGCCGGTGGGCGAGCCAGTTTCCGGGTGCGGCGCCGCCGAAGTTGAGCAAGACAAGGTCCAGGTCTCGCTGAGAGACGCTGCCGTCGGCGTTGTAGTCGCCGGCGATCGCGTCTTGGAGGGTGCCGGGGGTGCCCTCAAGGAGGTGGCTGGCGCGCCAGCGGGTGCCGTCGCCCAGTTCGGCGACGTCGGTGGCGGGGTCGATGAGGGTGAGCGAGGCTCCGTCGCCGTCGGCGGCGCCGGGCCAGTCGCCGGCGTCGTCGTAGGTGAAGGAAATGAGGGTTTCGCCGCTGGGATCAAGCAGGGTGAGGGTCTCGCCGCCGTTGCTGAGGCCGCCTTGGAAGACGCCGCCGAGGGGCACGCCGGGGTAGGCCGCGGCGAAGGCGTCGCCGTCCGAGGTGATCACGATGCTCTGGCCTGGGGCGAGGGACGCTCCGTCGCCGAAGGTGAAGGGCTCCGAGGGGCCTTCGGTCAGCGTGACGCCTTCGAGGTTCAGGGTGTCGACGGTGCTGATGTTGGTGAACTCAACAAACTCTTCGCCGTTGTCGGGGTTGTAGTGGATCTCGGTGATCCGCAGATCGGAATACGACACGGGGATTTCGAACGTCGCGCTGTTTAGTGCAGACCATTCTCCGTCGACCAAGACCCTGGCCTGAACGTTGGTGGTTTCGTCGAAGACGAACGGGTTAAACACGTCTTGGGTGGCGACTTCAAGCTGGGCGTCGAAGGTGAGGTCGCTGCTTTGGCCGCTGATCTGGTGGATCTCGATGGCCAGCGTGTTGTCGCCGGCGAGAAGCAGGTCGGGGTCGAAACTGATCTGGATCGGCGTGCTCTCGTTCGCACCCGCGATTGCGCTGCTTGCGGTCGTGTTGAAATCGACGGCCCCGCTCTGAATGTTGGATCGGCCGATCTCAACGCCGTTGAGGTAAACGATGGCTCCGTCATCGCGCTTCAGTTGAAGAGTGGCTGCCGAGTAGTCGGCGTCTGCAAGGTTGAATGTCTTGCGGAAATACGTGGTGATGTGTTTGTTGTTGGCGTCGTCCCCGAAGCTGATGACGTTCGCTTCATCGCCGTCGCCGAAGCCGAGCTCGGTCTCGGCTGAGGTCCAGCTCGTGTCGTCGAAGCTGGGGCTTCGCCAGGCGGTTCCCAGGTCGGCGCCCTGGTCGTGGTACCTCCAGGTCGAACCGAACGTAAAGACGTCCGTGTCCATGAGCAGGTTGTAGGCGGTCGCGTTGGGGTTGATTTCGCCGCCCGGCAGGCGTGGGTCGGATCCGTCCGTGGTGTAGTAGACCTCGCCTGAGATGGCGCCCGTAATCAGATCCAGCTGAGCGCCGGCCGGCACCTCGCCGCCGTGTTGCGCGGCGCCGTCGACCTGGAAGTCAGGCGCATTGACAGAGGGGAAAAGCGGTGCGGCCTCCTCGATCGTGTAGTTGCCGTTGCCGTCTCTTAACTCGATGATCGCGCTTCTGAGTTGGCCAAGAAAAACTTCGTTGCGATTGGCCAGGATGTTGTCGCGGACGTCGGCAACTGCTTGCTCCCAGTCTGATTTGAGCAGCGGGCTATTTGTATCGGCGTCGCCCCAGCGTGCGGACTCGGCAATGATGGCGGACGAGATTTTCGCGGCTTCGGCATCCCACCGTTCGATAATGTTCTCGGTTGTGTAGATGCCGCCGTTGAAGAATTTCTCTTGTATCGAATCCGCAAACGCGATCCGGTACTCCTCGTTGGCCATGAGCCTTTGGTGCAGTGTCTGCGGGTTAAACGACTGGAAAGAGTCGAAGTTCGAATGGTTAAACGGCCCGGTTCGATCTCGGCTGAGGGTTCTGAGCGAATGCTCCGCGTCGTGAACGAAATATTGGAACCCCTCGTCGCCGGTTCGGTCTCGGATGGCTTGCCAGTTGTTCAGGCTGGTGTTACCGCCGAAATTCGTGATGGGGGCGTCAAAGTTTCCGCTGTAAAAAATCTCTGTGATGTAGTCGATTAAATTGTCGACATCGAGCAGGGCTTCGTATGACTCATTGCGGGTGCCGTCTGGGTTTAACCCCTGAACTCTGAGGTAAGCCTCGTCGTTTACGAAGTTCGGCGTGCTGCCGTCGCTGTCGAGCGCGTAGGTTTGCTGGGCCAAGTTGTTAAAGGCGTCGAGGTTTCCGTCGGAGGCAAAGATTGTCCGAGGGGCCCCGGGGCCGGCGTCGACTTTGATGACGTCGTAGTCTTCCTCGTCGCCGCCGAGGTAGGTCTGGGCGAAGTCGGAGTCCACGCGTTCTTGGGTTTGAAACAGGCCCCAGTACTGACCGTTAAGATAGAGGTGTATCCATGAACTTTGAGTGTGGGGCTGGCCCGTGAGGCCTTGGTTTTGCCTGCTGATCACATCTTGGATGAAGTTGTTTTCGGGGTCGCCTTCTCTGCTCCACGAATAATTCTGGGCCGTACGGAGGTCGATTTTGTCGAACGTGTCCGTTCCGCTGTCGCCGTGAATCGGGTAGTTCAGTTCGGAGTCGCCGTACTCGCTTCGGAAAATCAGGCGAAACGAGTGTTTGGGGTTGTCGTCTTGGCGGCTGAAACCGCCTCGAATCCGAAGCCCTGCGTTAACCTGGAAACCTTCCGAGCCGTCGGGATTGAGCTGTTCGACCGATGCGGGGCGCTCCCAGTCGATGCCCGATTCAAGGGCGTTGACGTAAATTCCCGTCGATTCATCAAACAGATTGCCTGAGTCAGTGGTGATCGACCAAGACGGAATGGACAGCAGGGCGTCTCTGACCGCTTGAACGCCTTCGATGCCGATTACCTCGGGATCAATTCCGTAATCAAAGGCTTGGCTTGAGCTGCCTACCGCGGGGAATCCGTCTGGGGCAGTGCCATCGTTGGATTGCTGTAAAACGTCGTCGACAAAAAGATACGTCCATGTGCGATCCGCAAGCGATAAGAAGTCTGACCTGATTCCAATGGCGCGCAAGGTCGTCGTGTTGGCAATGGTGATCGGGCCCGTGTAAGTCGTGCCATTTGTCGCCGAAGGCGTGCTGCCGTCCGTGGTGTAGCGAATCGTGGCGCCGAAGGTTGGCGTCGAAAGTGACACACTCTGAGCGGATTCATAAAAGCCTGCGGAAAGCGATGCGCTGACGCGATCGACCACCCCGGCAATCGGATTGATATTGGCCGCGCCGGGGGTGGGGGTTGCGAAATAACTGGGCTGATTGGAGGTGCCGTCAGTGGGTTGGCCGTAACTCACATCGGTGATTTGCGTTGGATAGTCTGCGCCGCCCTGGGCAAACTCTGACACAAGATTGCCCGCGGGATCATAGAGCCCCAGGTATTCGCCAGAGCTGCTTAGGCCAAACCCTGTGTAGATGTCGGTGCCTGAGGTGGTGTCGGTGTCATCCGCGGCAAAGACGACCAGGTACTGGCCTGCAGCAAGCGTCTGATTGGGGAGCACAAACTTCGAGGTGTTGTCAGGGTCATCCGTGAGGGTGTAGCCCCCAAGATTGGCGGCTTGGTTGCCCGCGTTGTAGATCTCGATCCAATCCGAGGTGTTTCCGTTGTCATCGACGATGCCTCCGCTGTTGGAGGCCAAAAACTCGCTGATGATCGGGGCGGCGCTGAACAGCCGACGCGGTTCCAATGTTTCCCACACCGCACGCTCGCGGCCGGGGGCTCTCTTTCGACCGATGCCACGTGTGCCTTTGATTCGATTGAGAGAAAACGCCGGATTAGGAAATGACATGAGACCTCTTGAACAATTCACGGACAAAAACGTTCCGCCGACGCCAAAGGGGATTTGGCAGGCGGTGAGCGTAGGGGCTCCAGAGCCCCCCCCCGAGTACTATGCTCGACGCTGACTTGATTATATATACTTATGTTGTTAAATTTTCGGGCAACTTAGGGCGCTGCTGGGGGCGCTTCCGGGGGCGCTGTTTGGTGCGGGGAGCCGAATTGATCTCCCGCGGGCCTTGGCGCTAGGCAAGGTGGGCGAAAGACGGGGGTACACCTAGCGGTCCGCAGATGAGCGGTCGTCGGTGGGGGCATTCTCGTGGCCGTTGACCAGAGCGTTTGGACGATTGGCGCTAGACGTAGGACTTCGGCGTGAACCGGGCGGCTGGACCGAAAAGGTCGTCGGTCTCGCCGGTGGGTGTTTGGGTTCTCTGGGGCAAGGGCCCGACGAAGCTCCGCTGGGTCGAAGCAATGTCTGTCGGCTGCAGGTAGGTGACCCAGGCCAGGTAGTTCTGGCGGAGCTGTTCATTGGCCGCGTTTTGCGCCGCCACTTGCTCGTCGTGCTCCACGGCGGCCTCCGGGGCAGGCTCGCTGTCTTCCGCGGCCGTCTGGCCTTGCTCGCTTGGGGCTGAGCTCTCGGCTTGGAAAGTCACCTCGGCGGCGGGAGCCGTGCTGCCAATTGGGGCAAAAGCCGGGGAAACAACCAAAAACGGCGCGGCGGGGACCGTGAGTTGGGGTGATTCTGGAGTCTGAGGTTCGGCAACGGCGTCAGCGAGGGCAGACACATCGGTTTGTTTCGCCGCCTCAGCAGCAACCGCCTCCGCCAAGTCGTCGTCGATCATCGTCGAGGGGGCAGGCTCGGCTTCGGGGAGAGGTGTCGGGGCGGGGGGGGAGGCAACGGCGTTTTGTTCTTCTTGGTCTTCTTTCTCTTCGGCCGCAACTTCGACCGCCGCATCGGGGGTTTCCGCTGGGGCTGGGGCCGCCTCGGCCGCGGTTGGGGTGGGGGTTGGGGGCGGGGTCGGGATCACCTCGCCGGGGGTCGGGATCGACTCCAAGTGCTCAGCTTCGACAACCGCGTCAATCGTGGTTTCGCGGGGTTGCGTGGCCTGGGACACCTGAGTCAGATCTATCACCGAGACCGTCGGCGTCTGGGCAACCAGCGTCGATGGTGCGGCCACCGCTTCGGGTGCAGGTGCAGGGTCGGGCGTGACGGCCGGCGCGGGTGCCACATCGTTTTCTTGCGCTTGCTCTTGTTGTTGCTCGGCAGCCTCGGCTTGCACAGTTGCGCTAGACGCACCCGCCAGAGACGTAACCAAGATCGGCGCGGCTGCGGGAAGGGGTGTCGGGGCGGGGGTGGACGCCACGGCGTCTTGTTCTTGTTGGTCTGCGGCCGCAACTTCGATTGCCCCGTCGGGGGTTGTCGCTGGGGCCGCCTCGACCGCGGTTGGAGTCGAGGCCGGGGTCGGGGTCGACTCCGGGGTTTCAACTTCGACCACCGCGTCGATCGCGGTTTCGCGGGGTTGCGTGGCCTGAGACACCTGAGCCAGATCTATCACCGAGACCGTCTGCGTCTGGGCGACCAACGTCGATGGTGCGGCCACCGCTTCGGGTGCAGGAGCAGGGTCGGGCGTGGCGATGCGCGTAGCGTCGGGCGTGGCGACGGCCACGGACGCGGGTGCCACATCGTTCTCTTGCTCTTCCGCGACAGCCTCGGCTTGCTCCGTCGTGCTAGAAGCAGCCACTGGGTCCGCAGCCGCAGACGCAACCGAGGCCGGCGCGGCTTCGGGGATCGCTTGCTCGGTGACCACGCTGAGGTTCACCACCGGCAGCGCTGCCGCCGCCTCCGTCACCGTCGAACCCAACGGAAGGCCCGCGAGCGACAAGGTGCTTCCGAAGTTCAACAGAACGTCGTCGAGCTGCGCTTGGCCCACGACGCCTCCGGGCCGCTGGTTGATCCAACTCTCGGGCGCGGTGGATCCGAAGTTCAGTAAGACCAGATCCAGGTCGCCTTGATTGACGGTGCGGTCTGCGTTGAAGTCGCCGGTGACCTCGCTGTTGAAAGTCCCCGGGGCTGCGGCCACCCAACTGGCCGGATCGTCCCCGAAAGCCTCGGCCGAGATGCGGTTCAGGCTCAGGCCGTTGCCGTCGGCATCTTCGAAGGGCGCGAGGTCGTCGTACACCACCTGGTCGATCGCCACGAACGGCGTGAGGCTGGGGTCGGCTTCCAGTGGGCCGTCGGCTTGCTGCAAGATGATCCGCCCGAAGCTGTTGTTCAGGTTCGCCGTGTCGGCGCCCAAGAGTCGAACCCCGGCGTCGAGCCCGTAATGGGCCCGGAAGGCCTCGGCCTTGACGGAGTTGGCGGCGGGGTCGAACGTCACCACGGTGACGGCGCTGGCCGCAGCGAGCGATATGCCCGGGGTAAAGTCCACGTCGGCCTCACCGCGGAGGCGATAGTCGCCCAGGTCGATCGCGGTGCTTCGCGTATTGAAAATCACGACAAACTCAAGATCACTCTCGGTGAGCGTCGGGTCGATCGCCAAGGCCTCCGCTGCGGGTTCCGAGGGGTGATAGCTGAACTCCGACAGGACGACATCGCTGACCGCGGGTGCCCCGTTTTCGGCGCCCGGCGAAGGTTCGGCCAGCCGACCCAGCCGGCCCGCGGAGCTGGGCAGGCGCCCGAGCGATTCGCCGTTGAAAGTCGCCCCGAAATCCACCACGTCCTCGAAGGCGGGCTGCCCGCCCGCGTCGCGGGTGAGGTAGACCTGGTCTCCATTTGCCGACAGGGCAAAGTCATTGGGGCCGGGATTGAGCGGGGTGGGGTTGAAGTCCGACTCATCGAACGACACGTAGCCGCCCGCGGCGAGCACGGTGCCGTCGGGCACGCGGAACTTGAACGGGGTTTCGCCATCGTCGCTGAGGAACCAGCCGCTGATGTCGATGGCCTGCGCGGTGGGGTTGAACAACTCGATGGTGTCGCTCTGAGGCGCGTCGGTGTGCGCAAGCACCTCATTGATGACCACCCCTTGCGGGGCGACCGATGCCTCACCCGGGGTGCCGTTGAACGTCGTACTCGCTGCCCAGCGGTAATGCTTACCCGCTTCGTCGGCGGGGGTTTGGGCGTCGTCAATCAGCACCAGGGAAGCGCCGCGGCCATCGGCGGCGACACTCCAGAGCCCGGAATCGGCGTAATCGACCGAGACGATCTCGTTGCCCACGCTGTCCAGCAGCGTGAGTTCTTCACCGCTGTTGCTCAGGCCGCCGGCCCATTGGCCAAGCACGGTCGCGCTGTCGCCATAACGGAATCTAAAGGCGTCCACGTCCTCGACCACGACCACGCGCTGGTCGGGAAGTAGCTCGAAGTCGCCGAAGTCAAAGACGACGCCCTCGGTGAGTTGCACCCCGGCGAGGTTGATCGTTCCCTCGTTGCTCGGGTTATAAAGTTCGATGAACTCGAAGTCGTCGTTGTTGTCAAAACCCGCCGCGATTTCGGCGGCGGTGGGGTCGGCGGGGTTGTAATGGATCTCGGAAATACGCAGTTCGGACTGCGAGGCGGGGATGGCGGACGTGGGGATGGCAAACGTTGCCTCGCTCAGGCCCGACCATTCGCCACCACTAAACGTCCGTGCACGGATGTTGGTGGTTTCATCCAAAATCAGGGCGGCTGAACTCGACGCGGGGATGGTGGCGCGCAGTTCGGCGTCGAATGAAATGTCACTGCTGTCTGGCGCGACTTGGTGGATTTCGATCGCAAACGTGTTGTCGCCAGGCAGAAGCAGTTCGGCGGGGATGGTGAAGGTCACGGGGGTGCTCTCGGCGCTGCCGCCGATCCCGGTTTCTGCGAGGACGTCATACGTGACCTGCCCCAGGGGGATGTCTTCCGAGATGTTGGAGCGGAAGATTTCCTGTCCATTGAGATAGACGACGGCTCCGTCATCGCGTGTGAGATCGAAAGTGACGTCGGTGAATTCGCCCGTCGGGACGTTGATGGTTTTTCGGAAATAGGTCGTAATGTGTCTGTCGTTCGGGTCGTCTCCGCCGTCAACGATCGTGGTGTTTGGCTCGTCAGGGTCGCCGTAGCCCAGTTCCGACGCGCCCGAGCTCCAACTGCTGTCGTCGAAGGTGCTGCTTCGCCAGGCGGTGCCCAGGTCTTGGCCTGAGTCTTCGAAGCTCCAGGTTGCTCCAGAGCTGAAGAGCGTCGTGGTGGTGGATCCGGGGTTGAATGCGAACGCGTTGGGGTTGATCCCGCCGCCAACCAGGCGCGGGTCAGACCCGTCGGTGGTGTAGTACACCGTGTCGTTCGCATTGAAGGCAAGTTGCGATCCGGCGTCGATTTCTCCGCCGTTTTGAGAGGCGTCGTCTATCAGAAAAGAGGGGGCGTCGAAGTCTGGAAACAGCCCGCGTGCGCGGAAGTTCGCGAGTATGTTTTCGGCGATGTTGGGCAGTGTATTGGTGAGTGCTTCGTTGGCCGCGGCGTCGTAAGAGTCTGGGGTGTGCTCGCCCCAACGCGCCGACTCTAGAAGGAAGCTCAGCCGAACTTCGTCCAGCCGTTCTTGCAGACGTTCAGTGGCACGCTCCGGGCTTAGCACGCCGCCTTCGCCGAACATGTTCTGGATACGGTCTGTGTACAGGGTGAGGAACTCGGGGTCGGCGTCGGCGACCAGTGTGCCAAGGATGTTGCCGGGGCCCGCGTCTCCGGTCCGATCTCTGTTGGCCCCGCGGAGCCAGCCGTCGGCGTCATTGAGATAGAAGGTGGTGGGGATCGATCCGTCGCTTGCTCCGCCGGCGCGGTATTCGTTCTCCGATTGCCCCGCCATGAAGATCAGCATGAAGTCGAGGAAATTGTTCAGATCGATCGCTTCGCCCAGCGCTTCGAACCTCTCGGAAGGTGACAGGGTGTCGTCTTCCACGATGCTGGTGATATGCGCCCAAGCCTCCCCGCTTCCGTCGAAGACCTGTCCCGGCGACCACCCGTTGGGCGTGTCGTTTCCGTTGTTGATGTTTCCGTTGATCGCTTCGTAGTCTTCGCTGTCGCCGCCGTAATACGAAGACAAAAAGTCGTCGTTCCACCGCTCGCGCAGGTGGTACTGGCCCCAGTAGGTGCCGTTGATGTAGACGTGGACGAACCGTCCGTGCGGCGCGACGTGCCCGGCGTCCAAAAGGGTGTCGTCCGCAAAGCGGTTCGAGTGGTAGAAGCCGCGGTCGCTCTGGTCTTGAGAGCCGGAACGGATGTCGAGCTGGTCGAAAGAATCCGTGGCGGGAACGGCGCCGTCGGCGATCCCATCAAAAAGCGGGAAGTTGAGCTCAGACGCTCCGTACAAGCTTCGGAAATTAAGCCGGAAGCTTTGTTTTTCGAAATCGGAAAAGCCTCCGCCGAAGGATCTGATGCCGGCATCGATCTGGAACCCTTCGCTGCCATCGGGGGCAAGCCATTCAACCGAAGCGCGCTGCTCGGGTGTGTCGCGATTTTCGATCTCGTTTCCGAAGTTGAAAGAAAGCGTGGGGATCGCTAAGAGCCCGTCTCGGAGCTGGTCGGCATACCGGGGGTCTTCGGTGATGTCGGTGTCGAGCACGTCGGACGTAATGACGTCGTCGATGAAGACGTAGGAGTGTGTCGTTGTGGCGAGCGTGGTGAAGTTTTCACGCACGGATGCTGTACGCAGGGAGGTGGTGGAAGAGATCGTGAGGGTCGTCTGCGCGAACGCGTCGGCGTTGGCCGGGAGCACCTGTGTGCCATTGGTGATGCTGGGTTCGCTTCCGTCTGTGGTGTAGACCAAGATGGTCCCGGCGGCCTGCGAGACAATGTCAACATCAAAGGCTTCTTCGTGAAAGCCGCGTTCGACGTTGACTGTGGGCAGAGAGTCGATGACCCCGTCGACGGGGTCGAGGTTGGCAGAGCCGGGGGTGGGGGTGGCCAGGAAACCCGAGACGCTATAGGTGTCGTCCGCCACAAATCCGAAGGTCACGTTGGGGGATTGGGGGGGGAAATCGGCGCCATTCGTGCCGAACTCTGTGACCACGTTGCCTGACGGGTCATAGAATCCCAAGTACTCGCCGCCGCTGCTTAGGCCAAATTCGGTGTACAGATCGGTTCCGCTTGTCGGGTCGTCGTCGTCGCCGGCAAAGACAACAAGGTATTGCCCTCCCCCTAGCGTGGTGTCGGGGAAGACGAATTTCGAGGTGTCGCTGGCGTCGTCGGTGAGGGTGTAGCCAGCCAGGTTGATCGATTCTTCACCGGCGTTAAAGAGTTCGATGTAGTCGGTTGAATTTCCATTGTCGTCGTCAATAAAGCCGGCGTTGGATGCGGAGAATTCGTTGATCAACGGGACCGCGCCAGGCTGCAGCACGACCGGGTCAAGCTTTCGCAGTTGAATGGCATTGATCTGAATCCGCCCTTGAAAGCCCACGCCGTCAGTGAAACCCGTGAGGTTGAATGACTGGCTGGTGCCGTCGGCGGTGAACGTTCCCAGACCAAAGTCGCCGGGCCGGCCATTCAGGGGTTGGTTGTTCAGATTCAGATCAACCCCGACGCCGCCTTCGCCGTTGTCCAGCCGTGTGACGTATCCCGAATCTCTGTCTCCGCGCGCGTCGCTCGCAAAGAGTTGGATCTCGTATGTATCTCCAACCGTGAGCCCGCTTAGGGTGACGCTGGCCGAGTCGCCAGAAGCCGCCCCCCACCATCCGCCTTCGATAAGCGGTCCATACGCACTGCCGGTTCCGCCATTGGTGAATGACCTTAGGTTGTCATTCCCAAGGGTGGTGGTGATGGATTCATCGCCCGGCGATTGAGATTGAGAAAATGATTCAGCATTCGCGCGGGTAGACGAAACGAAATCGACGCCGTTGGTGGTTGTCGTGGTTCCCGAATCGGTTGAGCCGTTGAGTGCAAAGACTAGGCTTCCGTTGGTGGAAATGACGTCAGCGCCCGATATGATTCCGGACGACCAAGCGATGGTTGAAAACAGTTGTCGAGGCTCTAGAACTTCGTACGCGTTCGGTAGGATTCTTTGGTTATTCCGGCGGTTGGTTTTTTGGGCGGGTGTGGACTGGTGAAGAGACTGCAGAAAAGAGGAAATATGCATGGATTTTGGTGGTGGGGTAATGCAATGTGGCGTGTTATGGATGCGCATAATTTCACACGCAAAATAGTATTATATCACTTAATGCAGTGATTGAAAGGGCAGAAAGCGTCTTTTTCGTACGGCAATGCCTCCCAAAGTCACGCTGTAACTTCCCCATTGATCGGGCGTGAAAAGGGAGACACTCTGGGTCGCTGGGCGTTTGAAATTTTAGAGAAACGCGGGTGGTGTACCACCGCGTGATCTGCTCACAACCCCCGGGCGGGGTGCTCTTGGTTTTAGATGTATTGCATCGGGACCGTTTGATGCGAAAAGCATTGCGTGGACTTTTTAGAGTGTGGTAAGTGCTGATGCGGCCCGTGCCGTTTCTAGGCCAAGGGATTCGATGCGGTCGATCACGGCCTGCGCGGGGGCTGCGCTGGCGTCGAAGTCCTTGTCGTGGGCGAAGACGAAGCGGGGCACGATCCAGCATCGGAAGTCGAGCATGAGGCCGTTGGCAAAGCCCATGACGCTCATGTAGCTGGCTTGGCCGCCGGCCGAGCAGATCAGCCCCACGGGTTTGTCGGTGAGGCTGCGGCCTGCGAGTTCGATCATGTTTTTGGCCGCGGCGTTGACGCCGTAGTTGTAGATCGGTAGCGCGAACACGGCGGCTTGGGCGGCGGCGAGCCGCCCGGCGAGGCCGCTGACCGCGGGGTCGGCGTAGGCGGCGCCGCCGTCGCACAGGGGCAGGGGGTGTTCGCGGAGGTCGATCCAGTCGACTTGGGCCCCGGCATCGGCCAGGGGTTGACGCAGGTGCTGGGCCAGGGCGGCGGAGCGGCTGGTGGGGTTTAGAGAACAGCAGACGATGGCGATCTTCATGGGCTGATGTTAGAGCAAATGGCGTCAATACTGGCTGTGTGTGCTGGTGGCGTCGTCTGCTTCAGCGGCTTTGCCGCACCACGCCTCGGAGACGTGCCCGCGGCAGGGGTTCCGGGGGTTCGGTACACTGGCCGATTCGACGTTCTTGAGTCGCCTGGGCTTCTGCCTTGGGCCCACTTGACCCGATCGGTCGCGTGGCGGTGGCGTCGGCCGTTCGCGTTTGCACCGCTTTTGAGGAACTGCTGTGTCCCAGAACCCGCTCACCAAGGCCGCCGCGCTCGTCGAGGCTTATGGCTACATCCGCGCGTTTGCGGGCAAGACGGTCGTGGTCAAGATCGGTGGCTCGATCATGGATGAGCCGGACAACCTCAAGGCGCTGGTGGGGGATGTCTGTTTCATGGCGGCGGTGGGGATGCGGCCGGTGCTGGTGCACGGCGGGGGCAAGGCGATCAACGCGGCTTTGTCTGAGGCGGGCATGGAGTCGCACTTTGTGCAGGGGCGGCGCTACACCGACGAACGCACGCTGGCGATCGCCGAGCACGTGCTGGTGAATCAGATCAACGCGTCGATTGTGGGCGGGGCGATGGAGTTGGGCCAGGCGGCGATGGGGCTGCATTCGCTGGGCAGCTGCGCGGTGTTTGGTGAACGGCTGCGGCTGGAGGGCGAGGGTGGCCGGCAGATCGACATCGGGCTGGTGGGCCAGGTGAACTGGGTGAACGCGGAGCTGATTCACGCGGTGAGCGCGGGCGGAACGATCCCGGTGATTGCGCCGATCGTGCGCGACGCGGCGGGGGGCAAGCTGAACGTGAACGCGGATTCGGTGGCCGGGCGGGTGGCGGCGGAGCTGAAGGCCGACAAGCTGGTGGTGGTGAGCGACACCCACGGCATCCGCACCAGCGCGGAGGCTTCGGAGACGGCGGCGAGCCTAACCCGGGCCGAGATCGATGGGCTGATCGACAGCGGGGTGATCGCCGGGGGCATGCTGCCCAAGGTCGAGGCGTGCCTGACGGCGGTGGGCGGCGGGGTGCCCAAGGCCCACGTGATCGACGGGCGGATCCCGCATGCGCTGCTGCTGGAGGTCTATACCGACAAGGGCATCGGCACGGAGATTGTTTCTTGAGAAGTGTGGGGTGAGGTGATTCGGCTGGCCGGCCGGTCCATGGGGCGTGGATTCTCATTTTTCGCACTTTAAATCTCAGACGCCGAACATGACAGCTTCGACATTCGTACTTCAAGATTCAAAATGCAACACTTTCTGAACATCACCGACCACTCGCCTGAAACCATCCGCGGGGTGTTGGTTCGCGCGTTGGCGCTGCGGGCCGAGCGTCGGGCGACGGGGCAGAACGCTCCGGTGTTGGCGGGCCGTGCGCTGGCGATGCTGTTTGAGAAGCCTTCGCTGCGTACGCGGGTGAGCTTTGAACAGGCGATGAACCACCTGGGCGGGCACGCGGTGGTGCTGGGACGCGACGAGGTGGGCCTGGGCAAGCGTGAGTCGGTGGCGGACGTGGCCCGGGTGTTGGGGGGCATGGTCGAAGGCATTGCGGCGCGGGTGTTTTCGCACGCGCATCTTGAGACGCTGGCGGCCCACGCGGGGGTGCCGGTGGTCAACATGCTTTCGGAGGTATCGCATCCGGCCCAGGCGCTGGCCGATGCGTTGACGCTGGCGGATGTTGCGGCGGGTGGCCCCGAGGCGGCGGAGGCGGACCCGGTGGGGGCGCTGGATGCGGTGGCGGGCTTGAAGGTGGTGTTTGTGGGCGATGGCAACAACGTGGCCCGCAGCCTGATGCGGGTGTGTGGGGTGTTGGGGGCGCATTTCGCGCTGGCCTGCCCCGAGGGCTACGCGCTGGACGACGCGGGCGTGGTGGTGAGCCATGACGCGGTGGCCGCGGTGGCCGATGCCGATGTGCTCTACGCCGACACGTTTGTGTCGATGGGTGAAGAGGATCAGAAGGACGCGAAGATCAAGGCGTTTGGGGATTTTGTGATCGATCAGAAGCTGCTTGGTGCGGCGCCTGGGCGCGCGGTGGTGCTGCATTGCTTGCCGGCTTATCGCGGGGTGGAAATCACCGACGCGGTGATGGACGGCGCGCAGAGCCGGGTATTCGCTCAGGCTCACAACCGTCTGCATGCGCAGAAGGGTTTGTTGGCCGAGTTGATGGCGCCTGCGTGAAGTCGTGTGTTGCGCGCGCCTTACGTGAATGGACCGATAAACAACGCGTGCATGTGAGCGGGCGCTGTTCGGTGGCGGTCATTTTTTTGCAACAAGGCCGTGGCGCGAGCGCGCGCGTTGCGCTAAAATGTTGAGCATCATGGATGATTACCCGAATCGGGAACGGCAGGATGCCGACCACGTTGAGGTGCCCAGCGCGCGACCCGCGGGTCACGCAGAGGACGCGTCGCCGAGTGCCTCCACGGGTTCGGACACCCAAGCGGCGCCGCACCGGCTGATGGTGGTGGTGGGGGCGGACCTCAGGGCGGAGTCGGCGGACCGGCCGCTGGCGTACCGGTTGATCCGTGAGATCGAGGCGTGGATTGAGCGGCACCGCGCTGTGCTGAGTGTGGAGATCCAGCCCGAGGTGTGCACGGATCTGTGGTACTTGCACCACGACGAGCTGCGGCGTTTGCCCACGGTGTGCCTGGGCGGGCCGCGTGTGAATTTGCTGTCGGCTTATCTGGCGCGGCATCTGGTGGAGGCCGACCGCGACGCGGAGGTGCTGCTGCAGATCGATCCGGATTTCACCGATCTGCAGGCCTGCTTGTGGGGTTCGGATCACACGCTGACGGCGCACGGCCTGGACTTGTTTGTGCAGCAGTATCTGGATGGTTATCTGCGGGCGGTGGCGACGCAGATCGAGCCCTGAAGGGTGGCGTGGCGTGGCCCCGGCGGGCGGCACGGTTCGGGTATCATGGGCTTTGGGCTGCGTGATGTGGCGGTGGCGACGGTTGCCCCTGCTTTTTTGATCGCGTCTGAACCCTCTCCCCCGTTTGCTGCGAGGCCGCCGATTTGAACCTGCTTCTTGTGTGTACTGGCAACACCTGCCGTTCTCCGATGGCCGAGGTCATTGCGCGGGATCTGCTGCGTGGTGACGCGGCGGCGGTGGTGGGCTCGGCGGGGGTGACGGCAGGAGCGGGGTCGCGGGCTACGCCCCAGGCGGTGGAGGCGGCCCAAGAGCTGGGCTTGGATCTGAACGATCACCGCTCGCGGCCGTTGACCACGGAGATGGTGGCCCAGGCCGACCAGATTTTGACCATGACCGCGGCGCATCGCGCCATGGTGGTGCAGGTGGTGCCCGAGGCGGCGGGGCGTACGGCGGTGCTGGATGAAGATGGCGACATCGCTGACCCGTTTGGGGGCTCTTTGGCGGAGTACCGCGTGACGGCTGAACAGATCAAGACCGCGCTGATGCGCCGCATGGGAGAGCTGACGTCATGAAGATCATGTTGGCTGCTGATCACCGCGGGCGGGCGCTGCTTTTGGAAATGACGGTGACCCTGGGGGTTGCCGGGCATACGCTGGAGGCGATGCCTTGCGCCCAAGAGGTGCTGGATTATCCGGATACGGCCTTGCCGGTGGCCCAGGCGGTGGCCAGCGGTGCGGTGGAGCGGGGCATTTTGATCTGCGGATCGGGGATCGGTTCGTGCATTGTGGCCAACAAGGTGCGCGGGGTGCGGGCGGCTTTGGCCCACGACGAGATTGGCGCGGAAATGGCCCGCCGCCACCACGACGCGAACGTGTTGTGCTTGGCTGCGGATCTGACCGGGGCGCGGATCATCGAGCGGGTGGTGCAGACCTTTTTGGCCACCTCGTTTGAGGGCGGGCGGCATGCCCGGCGCCTGGACAAGATCGTGGCGATCGAGGGTGAGTCGAGCCCGGCGTGATCCGGGATGGGAACGGCCGGGGTGTGCCCGGGTGTTGATTGTTTTTGTCGAACTGATGACTGGAAAGAGAAGAGTTTCCCATGCCCGACGCTGCCCACCGGGTCCGCCTTGAAGGAATCGATTTTGACGTGGCTTTCCCATCGCTGCGTTTGCTTAGCGCGTTTCGCATGGCGCTGCAGCCGGCCAAGATTCTGTTGGCCTTGGTCTTGCTGTTGCTGGTGTACGGCGGGGGCGCGGCGCTGGACCTGATGTGGGGGACTCAGGAGGCCACGCCCGGGGTGTCGGGTGAGCCGTACCGTGTGTTTGCGACGGTGCTGCACGGCGAGCTGTCGGCGTTTTCGGAATTGATCCGGGCCGCGGCGCGGCTGGACTTTGGCGTGGGTGCGGTGGCTGGGGGTGCGGTGGCGGGTGAGTCGGCCGGGGTGCTGGGGGCGCTGCACCGCATGGTGGTGGGTGTGCCGGGGTGGGCGTGGACCAACCATCCGGGTTTCTTTGTGCTGTTGACGGGCTGGGGGATGGGCTTGTCGATGGTTTTTGGCGGGGGCATCGCGCGGCTGGCGGCGTGCGAAGCGTGTGACAATCAGTCGCAGAGTCTGCCCGAGGCGGCGCGCTTTGTGCGTCCGCGGGTGTTGTGGTTGCTGTTGGCGCCGGTGATTCCCTTGGCGGTGGTTGGGGTGGTGTGGGTGATTCTCGCGGCGACTGGGGCGGTGTTCTTTAGTGTGCCGGGGCTGAACTTGGTCGGTGGGCTACTGTACGGGCTGCTGCTTTTGGGCGGCCTGGCGGCCGCGGCGTTGTTGGTGTTCACCGGCTTGGGGGCGGGGCTGCTTCCCGCGTCGGTGGCGGTGGAGGGGACCGATGCCTTTGATGCGGTGTCGCGCGTGTTCACGTTTTTGATCTGCCGCACGCTGCGTTTCTTCGCGCTTTCGGCGGTGATGCTGGTGTACGGGGCGCTGACGACGGTGCTGGTGGGGGTGGTGGTGTTTGCGGCGATGTGGTTTACTCGCGGTGCGGCGGGGGCGTGGACCAGTGGGCTGGCTGATGCGGTGCCCGGGGGCGAGTTCGGGCGGCTGCCCGGTGCGGCGATCGATGTGGAGGCGGGCGGGACGGCGCAGGCGTCGGCCTGGATGGTGGGTGTGTGGGCGCGGCTGGCCTTTGGGGCGTGGGTGGCCTATGCGGTGAGCTACTTCTTTACGTCGCAGGTGTGGGTGTATTTGCTGCTGCGTCGGGAGGTCGACGGCACGTCGATCGAGGAGCTTTGGCAGCAAGAGCCTGCGGCCGAGGTGGTGGTGGAGAAGGTGGAGCCGAAGGTGGACGGTGGGGATACGGCGGCGTTGGACAGCGCTGGGGCTGCGGGGGATGGCGATGACCTGGGGTGAGTTTGCCGTGTTGGGTGGGCGGGGCCGCGCCAAGGGCTGGTGGGCCGCGGCGGTGTGCGCGGCGGCTTTGGCGGTGGTTGCGCTGACGGTGGGGCTGTTTTGGTGGGCGGATCGCCAAGACTCGGCCACGACCGGGCCCGAACTTACGCCCAGCTTGCCGCGTTATGGGGTGGTGTCGCTGAGCCCGGCGATCACGCAGTGGGTGACGGCGCTGGGCCGGGCCAGCACGCTGGTGGCGGTGGGCGACGGCGATGCGATGGCCCCGCTGGGCACGCCGAGCGTGGGCACTTTTATGGATGTGGACCTGGAGCGGCTTGCGGGGTTGAGGCCTTCGGTGGTGTTGGCGGCAACGGCGCCAGAGAAGCTTCCCCCGGCGCTGAGCGGCGCGGCGGCGCGTGGCGGCTTTGAGATCCACGCCTGGGACTACCCCGGCACGTTGGAGGCGGCGATGGCTTTTGGCCCGCATGTGGGCGAGGCCTTGGGGGATCTGAAGGGCGGCGCGGCTTTGGCCGACACGCTGCGGGCGCAGCTGGACGCGGTGGCCGGGGCGGTGGACGGTCGGCCCCGCGTGCGGACGCTGCTGTTGTTTTCGTTGGAACCGCTTCAGGCCTGCGGGGTGGGCACGGTGCACGATGCGCTGCTTGCGCGGGCCGGCGGGGTGAACGTGCTGCCGCCTTCGGCGGGCTCGGCGCCCACGCTGGACCGCGAGATGCTGCGGGGCTTGGCGCCTGAGGCGATCGTGTTGATGCGGCCCAATGCGGCGGCGCTGAGCGGTCGCCACGACCCACGGTTGATGGGGTTTGGAAGCCAGGGGCTGGCCGCGGTGGACCAGGGCAAGGTGGTGCTGCTGAACGACCCGGCGGTGTTGCTGCCCGGGCCCAAGATGGATCAGACGGCGGTGGCGTTGGCGGTGGCCTTGCATCCGGATCGCGCGGTGGCGGTGGCTCAGGGCCATGCCACGGCCAGCAGCCTTTTGGTGGGTGAGCAAGCGCCGGAGAGGCCGTGAGTGTGCGTCGCCCTGCTGCTTGGGTTGGTGTCGTGGGCTTGGCGGGGTTGTTGTTGGCCGCGGCGGGGGCGCGGCTGTGGGTGGGTAGTTTTTCGTGGGGTTTGCCCGAGGATTTTGAGACGGCCCGTGCGGTGCTGAGCCTGCGGGCGCAGCGGCTGGCGGTGGGCGCGGTGGTGGGCGCGGCGCTGGCCACCGCGGGGGTGGCGCTGCAGACGCTGCTGCGCAACCCGCTGGCCGAACCGTTTCTGCTGGGCTTGTCGACCGCGGCGGCTTTGGGCATGGTGGTGCAGTGGTGGGTGGCCGATGCCTTGGGCCTTGGGCCGGGGTGGATGGGGGGCGCGGGCTACGCGGGGGCGCTGGTGGGTGCGTGGGTGTGCGCAGCGGTGGTGTTTGTCGCGGGGCGGCGCGGCGGCGTGCTGGACCCTTTGGCTTTGTTGTTGACCGGGGTGGTGATCGGCACGCTCAACGGCGCGGCGATCATGCTGCTGGTGAAGCTTAAGCCGGGGCTGCTGCGTGACGACCTGGCCAACTGGATGATGGGCTTTCTGCGGGTGGGCGGCGACCCGTGGCCCTGGCGGGTGACCACGGGGGTGTTGTTGGTGGTGATGGTGCTGCTGTGCACCCGCACGCGGGCGCTGGATATCTTGACGCTGCCGCCTGCCCAGGCCGCGGCGCTGGGGGTCGCGGTGGGCCGGCTGCGGACGCTGCTGTTCTTGGCGTCGGGGGTGTTGGCCGCGGGGGCGGTGGTGCTTGCCGGTCCGGTGGCTTTTGTGGGCTTGATTGCGCCGCACCTGGCCCGCGTGGCTTTTGGCCCGGGCCACGCGCGGCTGTTGCCTGCCTCGGCGGCGCTGGGGGCTGGGTTGGTGGTGTTGGCGGACACCGGCGGCGCGGCGGCCGCGCTGATGTTTGGAGTGGGTGTGATCCCGCTGGGGGTGTTTACGGCCCTGATCGGCGGCGTGTCGTTTTTGTGGCTGCTGCGCGGGGCGGACCGGGGCTGAGGCGGGGGCTGAGGAGAGTCGGTGGTGGATGCTTGGGGGCCGTACCATCGGGCGATGATCCGTGTGCTTGTACTCGCCAATTTGGCCGTGACGCTCTATCTGGTGGGGCTGATCTGGTTTGTTCAGATGGTGCATTACCCGTTGTTCGATGGTGTGGGGGCTGGGGGCTTTGCCTTGTACGAGGCCCGTCACGCGCGCTGGACTGGTGTGGTGGTGGCGCCGGCGATGTTGGTTGAGTTGGCCACGGCGGTGGTGCTGGTGTGGCGGAGGCCTGCGGGGATTCCACGCTGGGCGATGCCGCTGGGCTTGGCGGGGGTGCTGGCGCTGTGGGGGGTGACGTTTGGGGTGAGCGTGCCCCAGCACGCGGTGTTGGCCGGCGGGTTTGATGCGGAGGCTCATCGCGTGTTGGTGAGTACAAACTGGATACGTACGGCGCTGTGGACTGCGCGGGGCGGGTTGATGCTGTGGGTGGTGGGGCGGCTGATGGGGCTTGGTGCGGGGGCTGCTTATAAAGACAAATCGCCAAGTGTGTAGAACACACTTGGCGAAAACGCGGGTGGCGTTGTCTGTCGGTATTTGGTTGGGTTCCGGCCGTGTGGTCAGGGCATTTACGTGAGACGCACGGCGTCTTCGTAACCGGGCATGTCCCAGATCGCGGGCAGGCCGGCCAGGGCCTGGTTGACGTGGGTGGTCATGGCTTGGCGTTGGTCTTCGGTCATGGGCACGAAGGCGCTGGCCATGTCGGCGTTTTGATCCAGGTGGGCGGATTGGTCGAGCCCGACGATGGCGGTGCTGACGCCTTCGAGGCTCAGGGCGTAGCGGACCAGTTCAGCGCCTTTGAGAGCGGCTTCGCGGGCGTGCCGCACGGTCTTCATGGCGACGACGCCCATGTTGCGTTTCATGGCCAAGGGAAGCAATTCGGTTTCGTAGCGCCCGTCGTTGGGGCGGGTGCAAGGCAGCACGGTCAGCAGCACGTCGGGGTCCAGGCGCTCGACGGCTTGCATGAGGATGTCTGGGCCTGAGTGGCCGGTGACGCCGTAGTGGCGGATCAGACCTTGTTCTTTGGCTTCCAACAGGGCCTTGAGGCAGCCCTTTTCCATCGCCACGGGGTCGGCGTTTTTAGCCGACAGGTGGTGCATGTGATACAGGTCGATGGTTTCGACTTGCAAGTTTTTAAGGCTGAGCTCGATCTCGGCTTTCATGCCGTCGTAGTCGCGTTTGCCCGACTTGCTGACCAGGAAGATGTCTTCGCGGTGGCGTTTGATGAAGCCGCCGATCATTTCTTCGCTTTTCCCATAGGCCCGGGCCGTGTCGAAGTAGTTGCAGCCGCGCGCTAGGGCGTGGGTCAAGATCGCTTCGGTGGCTTCGGGGTCGTCTTTGTGGGGGCCGGTGAACTGGCTGCCCAGGCCCAAGCCCAAGATGCCGACCTGAGCGCCGGTGCGGCCAAGGGTGCGGCGTTCCACACCCTTGATCGCGGGGGCGTCGGCCGCTGTGGCGGCGTCGGCACCGGCTTGGGCAGCAGCGGGCAGGGCGGAAGCTGTGAGACCGGCAAGTCCGGCTTGCAGGACGCGGCGGCGGGTAGCATCGGACATGACGGCCTTTCGGGGGGGGAAAACAAGGGATCAACTGCGTATTGAGTATATGCCGCCTTTGCGGGAGGTCTAGGGGCTAGAAGCTGAGAGCTTGGGGTTGGAGGGGGGAATGGACTCGGCGAGCCATTTAGGGGCCGATTCGCCTGTGAAAGGCCCGTGGGGAAGGCGTACGGGCGCGGGGGAAGGCCGCATTTTGCCCCATGTGGCTTGAATCACCACGCAGGGGGCCATGCGCAGGCCCTGAAGCACACCCCGCAGGATGTGACGGGCGGTGGCCCCGCGGACGCAAACGGAGGGCTCGCCGCGCGACGGGTGTCGGGTTTATCTGTGGGGGTAAGCCGGCGCCCCAGGAAGGGCGATGGGGTCGGCGGGGTGGGGGGCGGGATCGGCGATGGCCCAGTGGCCGCGCGGGCAGGCTTCGCTGGCGAGCCGGGTCTTGGCCCGCAGGTTGCAACGGCACACGCTGCATGCGCTGGTGGGCGTGAGCACGTTCAGGGGGTGGCGTCCCAGTGACCGTGTGCGGGTGGCGGCGGGGCAGGCGGCGCAGATGCGGCGTCGTTGGCTCAGCGTGGCTTCGTCCACCGGCTCGTGGTTGAGGGCGGCCTTGGAGAGGCCCAGAAGCCCGCGGAGGGCGGTTCGCACGGCGGTGGTCATGGGGCTGTTATCGGACGACGCTCGTCGATGCGGCCACCACCACGCCCAGCGGGCGGGTATCCACACGGCGCGGCGGGGGATTCAGCGTTGGGGGGGGGATCCACCGTCAAGCAGGGCGCTGAAGTTCAGGTCCACCCCTAGATGGACGATGCCCTCTCCAAGGCCCGAGGATTTTCAGGCGGGCTTGCCCCTCTCCTTCGCTGCGAGCCACCATGACACCCTCGGTTACGTCGGACACTGCTGAGCGACCCGAAACTTCGAAACGCCGGGGCTTCGGGGTTCCGGGGGGGGCGTGGATCGTTCTGGGTGTGGTGGGCTTGCTGTCGTTCGCCGCGGTGGCGACGTCGGTGGTGCTGCACCGCCACGCGGCGGAACGCCACGCGGTGTTGGAGTCGTTGGGCCAGTTGGAAACGCGGGCGACGGGGCAAGCGAATGTGGTGTGGCGTGGTTTGACGTTGCGTATGGCCGGCGAGCAGTTGTCGTTTGTCAGCCTGCGCGGCGAAGAGCTGCGCGGCCGCACCGAGATCGCCAAAGAATTTAAAAACCTGTTGGATCTGCAGGAACGTGGCGTCCAGGTCAACCAGTGGCTGGGCGTGGACACCGACCCGGAAGTGATGGAAACCCTGCGGGAGGGGACCGGGTCGTTTTTGGGTGCGGTGCATGGAGCCATGGGGATGATGGCCATGCAGCCCGAGAGGGTTCGTCTGCGCTTGGGGCAGTGGGACATGCGTTTTGGGGCGCTGATGGCTGCGATCGACGCGGTACGCGACGGCGCGACGGCGTCGGCCCAGGCCTCGTCAGAGGCTGCGGGGCAAGTGACCGCGGTGGCGGCGGGCGGCACGCTGCTGGTCGCCGGTCTGTTCGTTTTCAAGCTGGGACGCATGCGTGCACGCCGCGAGCGTGATCGGCGTGCGTTTGAAGCGGTGCTGAGCCATCAGGCGGGGCACGACCCGCTGACAGATCTGCCCAACCGCCGCGGCTTTAAGCAGTCTTTTGACACGGTTTCGGCCATGAGCGTGGCCACCGGCGACCACCAAGCGTCTGGCAAGCCAGCGGTGCTGTTCTTGGACTTGGACGGCTTTAAGCTGGTGAATGACACGTACGGGCACAAGACTGGCGATCAGCTGCTGATCAACACGGCGGTGCGTATTGCATCCTGCCTGGCCGACGGTGATCTGTTGGCGCGCCAAGGCGGCGACGAGTTTTTGGTGCTGACCCAGCGCGACAGCGCGGCGCTGGCCGCGTCGATGATTGCTGCTTTGGCGCCGCCGTTTACTCTCGAAGGCAACGAGGTGTTTCTCTCGGCCAGTGTGGGGGTGCTCGACGACGTGGAAGGCTTGGACGCCGAGCAGGCGGTGCAGCGGGCGGACATCGCCATGTACGCCGCCAAAAAGGCGGGGCGTGCCCGGGCGGTGGTCTTTAGCGAAGACATGATGGACGGGGCCCCTGAACGCTTGGCTTTGGAAGCGGACTTCCGTCGCGGGCTTGAACGCGACGAGTTCTCGGTGGTGTACCAGCCCAAGGTGGGTTTGCGCAGCGGCGTGACCGAAAGCCTTGAAGCATTGGTGCGTTGGAACCACCCCACCCGCGGCATGGTGGGCCCCGATTTGTTTATCCCCTTTGCCGAAGAGACGGGGTTGATCAGCGAGTTGGGGCGTGTGGTGCTTGAACAGGCTTGCCACGAGGCGGTGCGTTGGCAGGACCGGGGTGTGGTGATTGCAGTCAATCTCTCGCCGGTGCAGTTCCGCAATCCGAATCTGATCAATGAGGTGCGGGGGGCGCTAAGTGAAAGCGGGCTGCGTCCTGAGCACTTGGAGCTGGAAATCACCGAGTCGGCGGTGATGGGCGATGTGTCGGAGACCGTTGCGGTGATCAACGAGTTGAAGGCGCTGGGCGTCCGCCTGGCGATCGACGACTTTGGCACGGGGTATTCGAACCTTGCCCACCTCAAGCACTTCAACGTCGACGTGCTGAAGATCGACCAGGCCTTTGTCCGCGGTGGCAACGGGCAGCTGGACACGCCGGATCACCTCTGCGACGGGGCGATCGTTGAAGCGGTGATCGGCATGGCCCGGGCCTTTGACATGCACGTGGTGGCTGAGGGGGTCGAGACGATCTGCCACGCCGACGAGCTGCGTGGCATGGGCGCCGACGTGGGCCAGGGCTACTTCTTTAGCCGGCCCGTCGACGGGGCGGGGATTGACGCGTTCTTGGCCGCCGAGGCCGAGGCCGATCGCGATGCAGATGACGCGGACGACGTGGCGGCGTGAAGCCGTGTGCTGTAGGCCTGAACATGGCTTGCGGCGTGCGGGTTGGCTGCGTCGTCGAGCGAGGGTTCGCCGTTGGGCCAGCGTGTTGCTGTTTGTTTTAGAAGCCGCTGGATTCGGTGTCGTGGGCTGAGGCGACGGCGGATTCATCGACGATGTCGGGCTGCACGCCGAGATACTGAAGGCTGCGTTCAAGAATGCGTTTGCTGGCCGGGCCGCTGACGGTGCCGCCGTAGTAGCCTTTTTTCTTGTCAGGGTCGTGGACGATGACCGCGACGACCAGGCGCGGCTGGTTGAGCGGTGCGGCGGCGACGAAGCTGCTGACGTAGTGGCCGCTTTGGTAACCGCGGCCGTCTTTCTTGGGCAGTTGGGCGGTGCCGGTTTTGCCGAAGATGCTGTAGAGGTCGCTGCGGGCGTGGCGGCCGGTGCCATCGGATTCGCTGACCGAGCGGCCCAGCACCTGGCAGGTGAGGCGGGCCACTTGGGGGCTGAGTACGCGGGCGGTGATGTTGGCGTGCATGTCCAGCAGCCCGCGGGCGTCGCGGGAGGTGACGCCGTCGCGGTAGTGGATGGTGGGGTTGATGAGCACCCCGCCGTTGGCCAGGGCGCTGAAGGCCCGGGCGATCTGCACGCCGGTGACGCTGACGCCGTGGCCCATGGGCACGCGGCTGAGGTCGGTCCAGCTCCACTTCTCGAGGGGGCGCAAGATGCCGCCGATCTCGCCGGGCAGGCCTGATTCGGTGGACTGGCCAAACCCGTAGCTGGCGACGATGGCGTGGAGCATGGGCTTGCCCATGCGTTCGGCGACCTTGGCCATACCGATGTTGCTGGAGAATTTGAGCACGTCGGCCCAGCTGAGCACGCCGTGGGGGTCGCTGTCGCGCAGCCGCGGGCCGCGGGTGGGTTTCCAGTGGCCTTCTTCGGTGCAGTCGATGAGTTCGTGGGGGTCGGCGATGCCTGCTTCGACCGCGGCGGCCCAGACCAGGGGCTTGAAGATGCTGCCGGGTTCGAAGATGTCGGTGGCGGCGCGGTTGCGTTGGGCGTCGGCGATGGCGGCGTCGCTGCGCAGCAGGCGGAAGTCGTCGGGGTTAAACCGCGGCACGTTGGCCAGCGCGAGGATCTCGCCGGTGTAGGGGTCCATGACCACGCCTTGGCCAGACTTGGCGCCGAACTGGGCGACCGCGGCGGCCACTTCGTCTTCGGCGATGGCTTGCAGGTTGAGGTCGAGGCTTAGACGCACGGGGGCGGCGTCGGCTTGCAGGCGGTACTGCTTGTTGGCCAGCCACAGGCGGCGGCGGCCGCGGTCGTAGACAAAGGCGTGCTGGCCGGGGTCGGGGGTGAGTTGTTTGTCGAACGCGCGCTCCAGGCCGTCGAGCCCTTTGCTTTCGTGGCCGACGAAGCCCACCAGCTGGCCGGCGACCTGGCCTTGGGGGTAGTCGCGCACGAGCACGGGGTGGGTGGCCAGGCCGCGCATGGGGGGCAGGGCTTGATACTTGGCCCAGCGTTCTTCGCTCATCTCCGGGTCGATGACGATGTAGCGGCTGCCGCGGCGCTTGGCCATGGCTTGTTCGATTTCGGCGGGTTCGTATCCCAGGGGGTAGCCGATGCGCTCGCTGAAGGTGTTGGGGTCTTCAACGATGTCGGGGTCAACGAACAAGAGGTGCGCGACGCGGGTGGTGGCCAGGGCGCGGTGGCGGCGGTCGACGATGGCGCCGCGCCGGGCTTCGAGTTTGCGCGTGCCGATCTGGCCGTCCACCAGCGCGGCGATGGCGGCGGACGGGGCGGCTTGCAGTTGATAGACGCGGACCAGCAGCCCCAGCAGCAGCAGGGTGA
>JALZVY010000130.1 GCA_023300125.1 Phycisphaera sp. | reverse complement strand
TCAAGAAGTTCCCGGTGGACGAAGCGGCGTAGAGGGGGTGTAGAGGCGGCGCAAGCCCGACAACGCCAAGGCATTGACCGCCAAGTTGAGTGGCGGGGGGTTCGCCGGCGTTGATGCGTGCGCGTGCCGCCCGACACGGCCACGCTGCGGGCACCGAGGTAACAAGGCAAGGAAGACCCGACGCAAGCGGGCGGGAGAGCTGCGGCGCCGCGCAGGGCGAGTGCATGCCCTTTTCCAAAAGGAGGGTGGGTTAAGGCTCGGCGAACCCACCGCGGGCACTAAACCGGTGGCTGCCGACCCGCTGAATCAATCGAAATCATCAAGCCGGAGGTGTTCGACGAAAGTCCGCTCGCGGGTCTCGTCTTCATCACGGCTCACCCTTATGAGCGTCGTCACCTTGAAGACACTCACGCCCGGGGCGCTAAACAAGTTCATTTCATAGCGGCTAACGAATTCAGGGATCGGCCCTTCGAAAACCAAGCGGGGCAGATTCTTCGTTCGGATACCTTTGGCGTCGATTCGGTAAAGCGTGGGTTCGAATACGAGGTCTTCGCCATAGACCAGACTGCCCGCATAACTCACAAAATAAAACGCTGACTCCGCCTCGGAAAAGCGAATCAAAGGACGGAAAAACATGCCGACGCTCTGCGAAACGACGGCAGTCCTCGTGCCATCCGCCGCCTCTGTCCATACTCGAATACACGGCGACGATGATAAAACGACGTTGTCGCTATCGTATATGTCTGAATCGATCCCCAGCGTAAAGTTCTCGAATGTGTGGCGTTCACTCAAAGTCCTCACAACCGTTGTCGATGCGTATCCATCATCGCCGTACCCGCCGTACGGATCTTCGCCGTACTCAGCGTTTACGGCATAGGGATCGCTGCTCCCAGCAGGATCAGCGGCCACCGACGCGTCATTGAACGTCGGGACCTCGTCAACCGATGGCATCAGCCCTGAGCACCCTGCCAGCGCCCATAACGACAGCCCGATGGTGCAGCTGAAACAGGCAAATCGGATCACGCCGAAACTCCACAAAACGGAAGTCAAAAAGGGGCCGGGCGACGATCACCCCGCCGCGGCGTTGTCCAGGTACCAGGTGAGGTTGTCTGGCGCGATGCCGCTGATGGGAATGTTCACGATGTCGGGCGAGCCGGATTCGATCTGGGTGGCCACGCGGGTGAGGGCGGCGGTTTTGCCGGCGCCGACGGCCAGCACGGCGACCTCGCGGGCGGCGTTGATCAAGGGGTAGGTCATGGTGACGCGCGGGGGCGGCACGACTTTTTCGCCGTCGTTGGTGTCGATCCAGCGGGTGCTGGTGAGCCCGGGGCTTTCGGGAAACAGGCTGGCGGTGTGGCAGTCGCCACCCATGCCCAGCAGCACCCAGTCGAGTTGGGGCACGCCGTCGGCGGGGATCATGTCGAAGGCTTTGCTGAGCTGGTCTTCGTAGTCGCCCGCGGGGTCGTCGGCGAGCACGGGCATGGGGTGCACCTGATCGGCGGGAATGCCCGCGTGGTCGCTAAGGGCTTCGCGGATCATCTTGATGTTGGACTTCTCGTGGTCTTCGGGCACGCAGCGCTCGTCGACGATCCACAGGTGCGTCTTTTTCCAGGGCATCAGCCGGAACTTGGGGTCGGTCAGCAGGCGGATGTAGAAAGGCTCGGGCGTGCCGCCGCCCGACAAGGCGACGTGGAACACCCCGCGCTGCTCGACGGCGTCCAGGGCGCTACTCATGAGCGTTTCGCCGAGCGCCTCGAACAGGGCTTCGGTGTCGGGGGCGACGTGGACGGATCCGGGGAGGTTGTTCATGGTGTCAATATCGAAGTAAACAGGAAGTTCAGAGGGGTGTTCCAGCCAAGAGCGACGCCGGCAAGCGGCTAGCCGCTAGAGCCTAGCCGTTGGCAAGACGCAAGCGGTTCTTGACGTACTGCCCCACCGCGTCAGCGTCTTGCTAACGGCTAGCAGCTAACGGCTAACGGCTCGACGGATCGCAAAGCGATCAGTCGTTCCGCCAATACCGTCCCTCGCGCTGCATCATCAGATCCGCGGCGGGTGGGCCCCAGGTGCCTGCGGCGTAGTTGGGCAGGTCGGGCTGGGGGTTTTGCTCCCAGTGGTCGAGCACGGGCTGCACGGCGTTCCACGACGATTCGATCTCGTCGCGGTGCTTGAACAGGGTTTGGTCGCCGCGCATGCAGTCGTGCAGCAGGGTGGCGTAGCCGTCGGGTGGATCGACCTGCCACTGCTTGACGTAGTCGAAGTCCATCACCACTTCGTTCATCTTCATGCCGATACCCGGCTCTTTGCCTTCGAAGCGGATGCGGATGCCTTCGTTGGGGTGGATGCCGATGACGATCTGGTTGGGCTTCTGCTTGCGGGCCTGCTCGCGGAAGAGGTAGTGCGGGGTGGGCTTGAAGTAGATGACGATCTCGGTCTTCTTGGCGGCCATGCCCTTGCCTGAACGCAGGTAGAACGGCACGCCGCCCCAGCGCCAGGTATCGACGTGAAATTCCATCGCGGCGTAGGTGTCGCGCTGACTCTGAGGGTCGACGCCTTCTTCTTCGCGGTACCCGATGACGGGCTTGCCGTTGATCGCTCCAGGGCCGTACTGGCCGCGGACCGCGAGCTTGGGCACGTCGCCGTCTTTGGGCACCCGCAGGGCTTTGAAGACTTTGATCTTCTCGGTGCGGATGTCTTCGGCGTTCATACCCACCGGCGGCTCCATGGCCACGATGCTGAGCACCTGCAGCAGGTGGCTTTGCACCATGTCACGCATGGCCCCGCCCGCGGGCTGGTCGTAGTAGCTG
>JALZVY010000129.1 GCA_023300125.1 Phycisphaera sp. | reverse complement strand
TTTGCGCCTTTGAGCCTTCGTGCCTTTGTGTTAATGAAAATGGTAAGCCGCTGGGGCTTGTGCACTGCCCCGCCGGGCGCAAAGAAAAACCGGGGGCCGCCGCGGTGTGCGGTGGCCCCCGGCAGAGGGTTCTTGGTTGGCCGTGTTGGGAACGGCTTTAGTCGGGCAGGGTGGTGAGGGTGGTGACGCTGTAACCCGGGACGGCGAAGCTCAGCGTGCCGTTGGCGCTGGGCAGGATGTCGGGCAGGCTGAGGTAGTTTTGGCCTTGGTTGGTTTGGAAAACGTCGAAGTTTTCTTGGCCGTAGGCTTCGGGCACGCTGAGGGTGAGGCTGTTGTCGGCTTCGCCGCCGCGGTTGATGATGACGTAGGTGATCGAGCCGTCTTCGTTGAGATAGCCCGAGGCCAGGATGCTGTCGTCGTCGGAGCTGACTTGGATCCGCTCGGCGTCGGGGCGGATGTACTGGCTGAAGTGGCGGAAGGACGCGGCTTTGGCGGTGTCGAAGTTGTTCTGCGCTCCGAGCGAGAACACGTCGCCCAGTTCTGAGCGGGAGGTGGCTTGCCAGTAGAGGTAGGCGTTGACGTCGCCGGCGGTCAGGGCGTCGTGGATGAGCACGGCGGTGGAGAAGGCGCCGTTTTGCAGTTCCAACGGCTGCCCGTCGGCTCCGCGGGAGAGCCACTGGATCTGTTCGCCGCTCCACTCGGTGGACCAGATCTCGTCGTCGCCGGCGCCTTGGTCTTCGAGGTACTGCTCGAACTTGTCCCACTGGATGGCGGAGCTGCGGCTGCCGTTGAGTTCGACGCCGTTGGTGACAAAGCCGTGCTGGCCTTGGATGTCCAGGTTGTCGAGGGTGCGGACGCCGTCGCTGTCGGTGGCTTCGAGGTAGTCGGTGATGTTGTTGAAGAAGCCGTCCAGGGCTTCGGGGGCATCGCGGTTCACTGGGCCCAGGCCCACGTCTTCGAAGCCCAGCAGCCGGGTGGTGATGAGGTCATCGGGGTTGGCGGCGTTGTGTTCTTCGATCGCTTCGCGGCCGATGCGGGTGAGCTCGGCGTAGGTCTCGGGGGTGTAGCCGGTGCTGTTGAAGCTTTGGTCGCCGAAGCGCGGCTCGTTTTGCAGGCTCAAGGAGTCGAACTGCAGGCCGACCTCGCGTTCGTAGCCTTTGATCCAGGCGACGATGTAGTTTTTGAAGGTTTGGGCTTGGTCGGTGTCGAGGGTGCCGCCGGTGATGTTGTCGCCGCGGACAAACCGGGGCTCGGACTCTTGGCCGTTAAGCGGGGAGATGCCGGTGGTCTTGAGCCAGATCGGCGGGGTCCAGATGGCGCCGATGATGCGGAAGTCGTCGCCTTGGGTGGCGACGGCGTAGTCGAGTGCGGGCTTGAGGTGGCCCACGCCCAGGGCGTCGAAGTTGAACTTGGCGATGTTCTCGTCGAGGGTGCCGTCGAGGCTGACGGGGTCGGCGAGGTCTTCGGGGGTGGGGAAGCGGGCTTGGCTGTTGGTCAGCACGGTGGGCAGCAGGTCGATGCGGACGATCGAGGCGCCCAGCTCGTCGAAGTAGCCTTGCTGGAATTCTTCGGTGCCATAGATCGATCGGTCTTCGGTGGCGGTCTGGGTGGCGTCGTCGAAGTAGTGGGCCAGGTTGCTGCCGAAGCCGGCGATGGTCTGGAAGACCTGCGAGGTGTCGGTGACCAGGTCGGGCGCGTCGTTGTTGTCGACGGGCGCGGGGTCGGCCGGCGGGAGGGCGGGGACGTCTTGGGCGGGCACGAAGTTCCAGGACAGGTCGTAGGTGTTGTCGTGGAAGCCGCCGGTGCCGTAGACGTAGACCCAGAGCTCTTGGCCGAAGTCGACGTTGGCAAACAGCGTCGAGCTTTCTTCGGAGTTGTAGTTGAACGAGAGCAGGTTGTTGCCTGCGTCGTAGATCTCGATGTTGATCTCGCCCTCGGCGGGCACGCTGTCGAGCACGGCGGTGAACGTGCCGGCGCTGTCGAGGTTGAAGCGGTAGTAGTCGTTGTCGGTGGAGGTGGCCAGGCCGCGGATGGTGCTGAGTGACCCGCCGGTGGGGTCGAAGAATTCGGCCTGCTGGGGGGTGTCGTTTTCTTCGTAGGCGTCTTCGCCCGGGGCGGGTGGCGTGACCGGCGGGACGACGGGGGTGTCGACGGGCGGGGCCACAGGGGTGTCCACGGGTGGAACGACAGGGGTGTCCACGGGTGTGTCGACCGGGGGGGCGACCGGAGGGGCCACGGGGGTGTCGACGGGGGCTTCGACCGGCGGGTCCACCGGGGCGGGGGTGGGGGCCTGGGTGCCGGTCCAGCTCAGGTCGTAGGCGTTGCCGCGGTATTCGCCGCTGGCGTAGACCAGGACCAAGACGTCGCTGGGGGCGTCGAGGGTGAGGCTGAGGGTGGACTGATTTTCGACGCGGTAGTTGCCACTGAGGTAGGCGCCCGAGGCGTCGTAAAACTCGACGTTGAGCTCGCCTTCTGCGACGACGCTGTCGAGCACGACGGTGAAGTCGCCTGCGCCAGCGCTAAAGCGGTACCAGTCGCCGTCGGTGGCGGTGGCCAGGCCTGCGGTGGTGCTGAGCGAGCCCGAGGCGCCGGAGATGGCGCGGGCTTGGGCGGGGCCGTCGTTGTCTTCGTAGGCGTCTTCACCCAGGGCCGGCGGGGCGGCGGGGGGATCCACGGGCGTGTCGACCGGGGGGTTAACAGGCGTGTCGACAGGCGGGGTAACAGGCGTGTCGACGGGGGTATCCACTGGCGTGTCGACGGGCGGTGGGGTGGGGGCATCGGCGCCCGCCCAGGTGAGGTTGTAGGCGTTGCCTTGGTAGTCGCCGCTGGCGTAGACGAAGGCGAGCACGTCGCCTGGGGTGTCGAGCACGGTGCTGACGCTGGATTGATCTTCCGAGCGGTAGCTGCCGGTGAGGTAGTCGCCGTCGGCGGTGTAGAGCTCGATGTTGAGTTCGCCGTCGGCGGCGATGCTGTCGAGGGTGACGGAGAATTCGCCGGCGCCGGGGCTAAAGCGGTACCAGTCGGTGTCGGTGGCGGTGGCCAGGCCTGCGGCGGCGGCCAGCGTGCCCGAGGCGCCGTCGAGAATCTGGGCCTGGGCCCGCAGGTCGTTGTCTTCGTAGGCGTCTTCGCCGGTGGGCGGGGCAACAGGCAACGGCGTCGGTGGGGTGGGCGTCGGTGTCGGCGTGGTGGGCGTCGGTGTGGTGGGGGAACCGGGCAGAACGCCGGGGCCGACCCAGGTGATGTCGTAGACGTTGCCGCGGTAGGGGTCGGGGCTGTACACAAAGACGCGCACTTCTTGGTTGGTGGCCAAGGTGGTGGACACCAGCGAGCGGTCTTCGACGCCGTAGGCGCCGTCGAGGTATTCGCCGTCGGCGCTGTAGATCTCGATGTTCAGCTCGCCGTCTTGCGGGGCGCTGGCCAGTTCGGCGAAGAAGTCGCCGGCGCCGGCGAAGAAGCGGTACCAGTCGCCGTCGGTGGCGGTGGCGCGGCCGTCGATGAAGGCCAGCGAGCCGGAGGCCTCGGTGATCAGGCGGCCTTGGCCGGGGATGTTGTTGGGTTCGTAGCGGTCGGCTTGGCCCGGTAGCGGGTCGGGATCGGAGTTGGGGTTGTTGGTGGGCGGGGCGGTGGGCGCGGGAGTCTCGGGCGCGGGCGCTTCGGGTACGGGCGCTTCGGGCACGGGCGTTTCAGGCGTGGCGCCGTCGGCGCCTGACCAGATCAGGTCGTAGCTGTTGCCTTGGTAATTCTCACCGGCGTAGATATGCACCAAGACGTCTTGCGTGGTGTCGCCCAGGTTGATGCTGACCGTGGAGTTGTCTTCGACGCGGTAGTTGCCGGTCAGGTAGTCGCCGTCGGCGCTGTAGAGCTCGATGTTGAGCTCGCCTTCGGCGGCCAGGGCGCGGATCTCGGCGGTGAAGTCGCCGGCGCCGGCGTTGAAGCGGTACCAGTCGCCGTCGGTGGCGGTGGCCAGGCCGTCGCGCTCACCCAACGATCCGCTGGGGGTGTCGATGACGTGGGCGTCGCGCAAGAGGTTGTTGGGTTCGTAGGCGTCGGCGTTGCTGAGCGCGGCCGACAGCAGCTGCCGTGTTTCCAGCGTTTCAAAAAGAAGGGGTGTGGTCTGACGAAGACGCCGCTGACGGCGGGTGGGGCGTGAGGGGTTCATGATGCTTTCTCGGAGGGGAGTGATGCGATCGGATAAAACACGTGAGACGTTGCGGACAACGTGCAGGGTCCGCTAATAATGAGGAATACACCCTAAAGGATTAACTCCACGGCGTTGGCGGGGTGAGCGCGAAATGGAAGAAGTTTTTTCGCCTACTGCGCACAGCGTTCACTCCTGGCCTGTCATCGCCGAACACATGGGTCTTAGGCCGTACACTCGCCGCCGTGACGTTTGACCCTGCTGACATTATCGGCCCCAACGGGCCCATCGCTCGCCGCTTGGGCGACGCGTATGAAGAGCGCCCGCAGCAGCGGGAGATGGTCCACGCGGTGCAGACCGCGTTGGAGGGCCGGCACGCGTTGATGGTGGAAGCGGGCACGGGGGTGGGCAAGTCGTTTAGTTATTTGCTGCCGGCGGTGGCCCAGGTGCTGGGCGGGCCGCGGGCGGACCCGGTGGCGGCGGCAGAGGACCCGGCCGACGACGGGGTGCGGATCCCGGCGGCGGGCCCGTCGGTGCACGGAAGCGAGGCGGACAAGCGGCGGCGGGTGGTGATCAGCACCCACACCATTGCGCTGCAAGAACAGATCTGCGAGAAGGACATCCCGCTGCTGCAGGCGGTGCTGCCCGGGGCCGGGGGCGATGAGTTTTCGGCGGTGCTGGTGAAGGGGCGGGGCAATTATGTGTCGCGCCGCCGCATGGGCCGGGCTTGGGAGCGCAAGGCCTCGCTGTTTGATGATTCGGCCGAAGAACGCAGCATGCGGCAGCTGCTGGAGTGGATCAACGACGAGGGCGCGGACGGCAGCAAGACGTCGCTGCCGCAGCTGGAGGCGCCCAATGTGTGGAACGAGGTGCAGAGCGACAGCGAGGACTGCCTGGGCAAACGCTGCCCGACGTACAACGAGTGTTTTTATCAGAGTGCGCGGCGGCGGATGATGAACGCGGACTTGTTGGTGGTGAACCACGCGCTGTTCTTTGCGGACTTGGCGTTGAAGAGCGATTCGGGCGGGGCGTATGGGGTGTTGCCGCCTTATGACGCGGTGGTGCTGGACGAGGCCCACACGATCGAGGACGTGGCCAGCGACTATTTCGGGATGTCACTGAGCCGGTTTCAGGTGACGTATTTGGTGAGCCGGCTGTATCACGCGCGGCGCAACAAGGGCTTGCTGGCGACCCTGCAGAGAAAGCTGGACACGGGGCTGTTTAACCAGGCGGTGCACGCGGTGGAGAAGGTGTACCACGCCGGGCAGGGGTTCTTTGATGACTGGGAGCTGTGGTCGGACACCCACGGGGGGTCCAACGGCCGTGTGCGCGAGCCGGGGGTGGTGAAGGATGCGTTGAGCGAGCCGCTGGCCGAGTTGTCGCTGGTGCTCAAGCGGGTGAAGGGCGCGATCGACGGCGAGGACGACCGGATGGAGGTGCAGAGCCACGCGGACCGGGCCCAGGCGATGGGCCAGACGGTCAAGGCGCTGGTGGGCCAGACGGTGCCCGACAGCGTGTACTGGGTGGACGTGGTGCGACGCGGATCGTTCGCCCGGGTGAAGCTCAACAGCGCGCCCGTGGACGTGGGGCAACTGATGCGAACGCGTTTGTTTGAGGCCAAGGCGGGCGATGGGAAGGCTTTGCCGGTCGTGATGACCAGCGCGACGTTGACCACCGGCGGCGAGGGCGACAAGGGCGATGGTTTTGCTCACTTGAAAGAGCGCCTGGGCTGCCCCGAGGCGCACACGCTGCGGCTGGGTTCGCCTTTTGACTACCGCGGGCAGGTGCAGCTGGTGACCCACGCGGGCATGCCCGACCCCGGCGACCCGCGGCATTTCGACGCGATGACCCCGGCGCTGCTGGAGCACCTGGACGCGAGCGACGGGGGGGCTTTTGTGTTGTTTACCAGCTATGCGATGCTGCAACGCACCGCCGAGTGGCTGCGGCCGCGGCTGGCGCGGCGGAACATGCCGATGCTGGTGCACGGCGACGGCGAGGGACGCAGCGCGATGCTGGAACGCTTCAAGGGCAACCACCGCAGCGTGCTGCTGGGCACCGACAGCTTTTGGCAGGGCGTGGACGTGCGCGGCGATGCGCTGCGGCTGGTGGTGATCACGCGGCTGCCCTTTGTGGTGCCCGACCGGCCGATGGTGGAGGCCCGCAGCGAGCGCATCAAAGACCGCGGGGGCAACCCGTTTCGAGACTATTCGTTGCCCGAGGCGGTGCTGAAGTTCAAGCAGGGCTTCGGGCGCCTGGTACGAAGCAAGACCGACCGCGGGGCAGTGGTGGTGATGGACCCGCGGCTGGTGACCAAGTTTTACGGCCGGCAGTTTGTCTCGGCCCTGCCGGACGTGGAAGTCGTGCCGGGGTGATCCGTGGCACGCGCTTCAGGCCTGGCGATTAATACAGGTCGCAACTTTTGGACGACCGGCGGGACCGGGGATCGACGCGGCGGTCGTCGTAGTTCGAGCGGTAGGCCAAGCGTGAGCGGGGGTGGCTGTAGGACTCCGAGGCGAGGATCAAGCCCACGCCGGCTCCGACGGCGGCGCCGATCAGGGCGCCGCGGTGCTGAGAGCTCGCGCAGCCGGTGCTGGCGCCTGCGGCGAGAATGAGCACGCCGACCAGGCCAAGCCTGAGGGCGGTGGAAAGGGGGGCGGGATGCGGGGTGCGGGAGTGGGCTTGCATGAGGGGCTCCTTGGGCCCCAAAGGGCCGTGACGGGGCGGGACGGCAACGCTCGTCCCTACCTTGCAAGACACCGGGGCGGGTTTCGCCTGCCTGATTTACGTCAAACTCATTACCAATAATTGTTTATATTCTGCGGCACCCCTTCGCCACGCCGCCGGTGGATGGCCGCCCAGGCCCTGAGCACGTCCAGTTCGCGGGCGAAATGGTCCCCATCGGCCCAGAGGTGCAGCGGCGGTGCGTCGGGGGGCAGGTGCTGACCAAGCACCAGGGCGAAGCGTTGACGGCCCAGCAGCACGCGGCGCTGCTCGGGGTTGTAGACGTCGGGGTCAAAGATGCGGTCCAGCACCGGGCCCCACTGGCCGCGGTGCAGCAGGGCGAGCATGACCAGGGGTTCGGGTAATTCTGCGTGGCCCAGCCGCTCGGCGGCCCGGGCATGGGCGTCGGGGAGGTCGTGCTGCATCCAGCGGGCCAGCTGTGCGAACTGCCGGACCACCGGGTCCGGGTCCAACTCGGCGCATTGGCGCAGGTCGCCGATGCGCTGGCCGCAGAGCCCGGCGATCAATGCACCGCTGACGCGGGAGTGGGGGTCGGGGGCATCCAGCAACTGGTTGATCAGCGCCCCGCGGGTGGTGTGGTCGAAGCGTTCGACGGCGACCACGCAGGCGTTGGCACGCAGCGCGGGTTGGTCGTCCAGACGCAGCACCGCGTGCAGCCACCTGGGGTGGGGTTGATGGGCCGCGCGGGTGGCGGCGGGGCGCAGCGCTTGGGGGGTGGCGGGGGGCAGGTCCATCATCACCGAACCGGGATGGGCGCCTTCGAGCTGGGCGAGCAGACGCCGCCACTCGGCCTGGGGCAGGTCGTGTGTGCGAGCGCGCGCAAGCAAGGCGGGATTCACGTGTGCTTGCCGGTAGGCCGCGGCGTAGACCAGTGGTGTGTGGGGGTGCTCTTCACCGACCGGGGCCTGAGCCACCTGCTCCCGCACGCGTCGGTCTGTGGGGCGGTCGGGCACCAGCAGCAGGCTGCGCCACAGCGAGAGACGGTTGCTTGCGGTCACCACGTCCAGGCCCAGCACCGGGCGTGGGGCGGTGGGGGCGGACAAGCGCTGGCCCGAAAGCAGGTCCACGATGTCGGCTGCGGCGGCCCGCACCGTGGGGTTCGGGTCGTTTTGCAGCCGCACAGAGATTTCAGTGGTCTGCGGATCCACCGCGTGCAAGGCCGCCGCGGCGTCGAGCGCCGCATGGCGCACGTCGGGTTGCATATCGTCGGCCAGGGCGCTCAGCAGGCTGCGGACCTTGACCCGGTGCATGGGGGATTCAAACACCGATTCGGGCAGGCAAGCCAGCAGGCCCGCGGCGTGGCGGCGCAGGGCCGGTTGCGTGTCGGCGCCGCGCTTTGCAACCCAGTCCAGGTACACGGTGGCGGGAACCGGGGGGGTGGACCAGGCGCCCTGATCTGTGAGCAATTGGCGGAGGGCTTGGGCGTGGTCGGGCGATGCGCTGGGCAGCCGCTGGGCGGCTTGTTCAATGAGCGCTTGATCGGTGGCGTTGCCTGACGCGGCGAGCAGCTCAAAAGCGCGGATGAACGCGGCGACGTCGAACCGGTGCAGGTTCTGGATGAGCCGTGGCGGAGCCGCGGGGGAAATCGGCACGCCGCGTGCCTCGGCGGCGCGGCCCATCGCGATGTAGGTGTGCAGCGCGGCCTCAGGGGGCAGGGTGTCCAGGCAGTGGATCACCGCCCGGGTCAGCGCAGGGTCGACGCGGCTGGTGCGCACCAGATGGTCCAGGGCACGCTCGCGCTGGGCCGGGCTGCCGTCGAGCCGGGCCAGGTGCATCGACCGCCGCACCGACCCGGTGAAGAAGAACGCCGCGAGCAGCGCGAAGGTGAAGGTGAGCACAAGCGAAAACCGCAGACGGCGGCGCAGCAGACGGGTAAAGGCTGGCATGAATCCAGCATAAGTCGGTGTCTGGCACGGGGCTACGCAAAAAACCTTTATCAGACGCGTGTGCGTCTTGGAAGCAGGTTTAGCCTTCGCAGGGATACTTAAGCCCCAACTCCGCGCGCCACGCATCGAGGGTGGCCATCTGGCCCAGGCTGTCGGCGTGGGTCATCGCCGGGGCGGGGGCTTGGGCTTGCCCGGCCAGGATCGCCTGCGAGGCGACGTGGGTTTCGTAGCCGAAGCAGGTGTGTTCGCCGTCGATTTCGTAGATCTGCTCGCCGTCGGCGTTGACCACGATGATGCGGCCGTCTTGGGCGGTGTCGCGTGCATTGAGCCAGGGCTCGGGCAGGAAAATCGACCCGCGGCTGCCGATGACCCGCGCGGTGTTTTCCAGGGTGGCACGCACCGAGCAGGCGACCTCGGCCACGATGTTGTTCTCAAAAAGCATCACCGCCGAGGCCCACTCGTCCACGCCAGTTTCTCCTACGCAGCCCACACCCCGGACCGACGTGGGGTTGGCGAAGTCGCGGCCCAAGGCCGCGCCTGCGATGAGCCGGGTGAGCGCAACGGGGTAGCAGCCGACATCCAAGATGCCGCCGCCGCCCAGCCCGGGGTTGAAAATACGGCTGTCGGGTTCTTGGATCGTGTCGCCACCGCCCCAGCCAAACTCGGCCCGCACGGTGCGCACCTGGCCGATCACGCCGCTGCGGATCAGTTCCAGCAACTTGTGGGTCTGCGGGTGGCAGCGATCTTTGAAGGCTTCCATCAGGAAAACGCCGTGGGTCGTGGCCGCGTCGATCACCGTCAGGGTCTGGGCGTGGTTCATCGCGATGGGTTTTTCCACCATCAGGTGCTTGCCTGCCTGGGCAGCGCGAATCGCCCACGGCGCGTGCATGGGGTGGGGCGTGGCGATGTAAACCGCGTCAACGGTGTCGTCGGCGAGCAGCGCTTCGTACGAGCCGTGGGGGGTGGCCTCAGCGATGGCGTTGTCACGGATAAAGGCGGCGGCTTTGTCGGCGCTGCGGCTGGCCACCGCGACGATTTGAGCGTTGGCCAAAAGGCCAACGGCCGCGGCGAAGGCCTTGGCAATGCCCCCGGCACCCAAGATGCCCCAGTTCACGTGGGTTGAGTCGGAAGCGTGAGGCATGGTGTGGGTGTCCGTGGGGCAGCGCGAAACAGAGAAGTGTTAGTCGGCGGCCGCGTCGTGGCGCGGCAGGGCGGCCAAGCGGGCGGTGACTTGGTCCGGGACGGGGTTGTCGACCAACTGCACGTCCCCGTCATCGCCTTGCACCGCCAGGCCCAGGCCGCGCAGCGCGGCCAAGGCGGCGGCTTGCTCGGCCTGTTTTTTGTTGTTGGCCCAGGCCGAGGCGAACCGCCGCCCGTCGATTTCGACCGAGACTTCAAAAGCCTTGGCGTGGTCTGGGCCCTTGGCGTCCAGCAGCACGTAGAGCACGGGGTGTTCCAGGCACTGCTGGGTGAGTTGCTGCAGCACGCTCTTGAAGTTTTGCTGGTGCTCGGACTTCGCCGCATCCTCGATGTAAGGCCGCAGGTGACGCAGGATAAACGTGCGGGCCGCGTCCATGCCGCCGTCGAGGTAGATCGCCGCGATGATCGACTCGAAGACCGCGGCGGCCACGCTCGGCGGCAGGCCCGAGCGGCTGGTCATGCCCTTGCCCAGGGTCAGCAGTTCTTGCAGTCGGATGGATTGGGTGACCTTCGCGCAGGTGCTGCGCGAGACCACCGTCGACTTGATTTTGGTCAGGTCGCCTTCCAGAAGTTCGGGGTAGACGCGGTACAACTCTTCGCACACCACATAGCCCAAGATCGCGTCGCCCAGAAACTCCAGGCGTTCGTTGGACTTGAGCCGGTGATCCGCAGACGACGCGTGGGTGAGGGCCTCGCGCAGAAGATCCGCGTCGCGGAACAGATAACCCAAGACATGTTGCGCGGCATCGGGCATAGGTGGCGTGCGTCAGAAAGGGGGGGTGCGGCACAAGCGGCCGTTCAAGGTGTGCCGTGCCGCGAAGAAGTGAACCTTGGGCCGGACGGCGGAGTATTGTGGGGTAGTAAACTCCTGTCAATCCGTGGTCTGAGCCGATGTTCTTGCCACGCAAGCCTGCGTCGATCAGGCCCGCCCCTCTAACCCCACCGGTGACCTCTTGAACACACCCCCGTTCCGTGCCGCTGTCCTCACGGCGGGGATCTTCTTCACGGCGCCCTGCCTCGTGGACGCCGCGCCCGCCGCACCGCTGCCCGTGGCCACCCCGGGCATCCGGGTGCCGCAGACCCAAGCCGTGATCATGCCGCTGGATGAGGTTCGGGTGGGCATGCGTGGCTACGGCCGCTCGGTGTTTGCCGGCGACGACATCGAAACCTTTCCGGTGGTGGTCCGCAGCGTGGTGAGCGACTCGTCGGCGGCCCGCGGCACGGTCTGGGTCGAGTGCACCGACGAGCGAATGGTCCGTAGCGGCCCGGTGCAAGGCATGTCCGGATCACCGATTTACCTGTGGGACGGATCGGACTCGGATTCGGAATCAGAGGCCAAGACCCGCACCGATGGCCAGGGCGGACGGTTGATCGGAGCCTTCGCCTTTGGCTACACCGACGTGAACGTGTGCCTGGTCGGGGTGCAACCCATCGAATACATGCGTGAGGTGGGCGACCACGCGGTGGACACCGAAAACGCCCGGATACAAGCCCCCGCGGCTTCGCGCGGCCGCGGCGTGGGGCCCCACACCCTGAGCCGGGGCCTGGACCACATGGCCCGGCAAGCCCAAGACGCGGGCATGCCGCCACGCGAAACCGCGGTGCTGCGGGCGCTTCAAAAGATGGTGGGCGACGGTCACGGGGCCGCCGCATTCACCGGTGACGGTGTTGAAGCCTCGTCCGCGCAGGACGCCGCGCCGCGTGCGCTGGGCCTGCCG
>JALZVY010000128.1 GCA_023300125.1 Phycisphaera sp. | reverse complement strand
GGGCTCGTGGCTTTTGGCCAGGGTCATCGCTTCGTAGGCCGCCAAAAGGCGGGCCAAGTGCAGGCCGAGTCTTCCCTCGCGGAAGCCTTGACGCAAGCCGTAGTGGTACCAAAAACGCAAGGTGGGGCGGAATGGGAGCTTTCGGGCGGTTGTTTTGATCCAGCGGCGGCGTTGCTGGGGCGTGCCCAGGAGTTTGGGGGGGATGCCGTCGTGGATGCCCTCTTCGTACGAATGGCGGGCAACGGCGGCTTCCCAGCTGCTGTAACGGTTGTGTTTGGCGACCCATTCGGTGAAATCGGCGATTTCGTGGTGCAGGAGGTCGTGGTCGAGGAAGCCGGCGTCGCCTGCTTCGGGGGCGAGTTTGATGTGTTCGTGGACTTCCATGTCGCCGCTGGCGGTGTCGCCGGCGGTGGTGAGGCGTTCGAACCGGCCTTGCGCGTGTTTAAATAGACGTAGGTTCCAGGCGGGGTAGTAGCCGCCGTAGCGGACCCAGCGGCCGTGGAAGATGAAGCGGCGGTTGATCCAGTAGGCGTGGCCGTCGCCGGGCCTGCTGGGGGCGTCGGTGGGCGGGGTGCCCTGCGGGCCGGCGACGATGGATGTGATCTGCTGGGCGAGTGGGGGAACGACCCATTCGTCGGCGTCCATGAGCAGGACCCAGTCGGTGTCGAAGTCGAGTTGGTCCAGGGCCCAGTTGCGTTTTTTGGGCCAGCCTGTGGGGGAATCTTGGGGGTAGTCGAAGTGGATGACCTGGGCGCCGAAGGCTTGGGCGATGGGCACGGTGGCGTCGGTGGAGCCGCTGTCGATGACGACGATGCGCTGGGCCCAGGTGAGGCGGCGCAGGCATTCGGGAAGGTCGATCTCTTCGTTTTTCACCGATACCAGCACTGTGACCTGGGCCGAGCCGACGGCGGGCCAGCCGTTGCCGGGGGGCGCAGCGGTGGTGTTGAGCGTGTCGGCCCAGCGGCGGGTGTCGGGGTGGGGTGGGACGGGGTGGGTCGGCACGGGAGAGTTGGTGGGTGGGGGGCCTGGCGAGAGAGAGCCTGAAAAGCTACGGCAGGCGGTGGTGGCGAGTTCGTGGGGGGCGGTCTTCTTAGCGGTATGCGTCGCGTCTGCAGGTTAGCTCAGGGGGGCTTGGTTGGCCCAAGCTTGGGACGTGGATGGGGGGGGATGGGCTTTGGTAGGACGCTTGGGTGATGAAGGTCTTGGACTTCTCTTTGAGGTTGGGCCGCGCGATGGGGAGGCTGCTTGTGGTGGTGTGCGCGTTGCCGAAGGCGGGCGGGGAGATGGTGGTGCTGGAATGGCAGACGCTGTGCCCGCGTCCGTATCGGTGGTTGTTGACCTTGCGGCTGCAGTATTTGGCGGTGGTGGAGCCGGCTGGGGCTCGGACGCTGGGGTAACGTGATTGGTATGACTGATCTGGTGAATGGTTCTGGGAGGTGGACGGGTTGGCGTGTGGGGGCGCTTTTGATGTTGTTGTTGGTGTCGGGGGTGTTTGTTCAGCGGGGTGTGGTGCGCGGGGTGACGGGGTCGCATGACTTGACGATGATGTATGCGGGGGCGCGGCAGTGGGTGCAGGGGGGGAATCCGTATCCGTTGGATGGGGCGTATGACGCGTATGTGGAGGGTGGGGGCGGGGCCGAGCGGCCGCGGGACCCGAAGTGGTTTGCGCAGCTGTATCCGCCGACGACGTATGCGGTGATGGGGCCGGTGGGGGTGTTGCCTTGGCCCGTAGCGCGGGCGGTGTTTTGTGGGCTGAACCTGGTGGGGTGGGCGCTGGCGGGGTGGTGGGCGTGGGGGGCTTTGGGCCGGCCGGCGTTTGGAGGGCTGCGCTTGCGGCACCCCCATCCCGAATCCCCAACCCCAAACCCCGCCGCCGGTTTCGGCGGCCTAGTGCTGACCGCGGCGTTTCTGGTGTGGGCGCCGGTGCACACGACGTTGGCGTTTGGGCAGTTGGGTGGGGTGGTGGTGGGGTTGGTGTGTGTGGGGCTGGGGGGGATGACTGGGTGGCGGGCGGCCCCCATGGGGCGTGGGGTGGTGGGGCCGGCGCTGCGCGGGTTGGCGATGGCGGTGGCGTGTTGTTTGAAGCCGCAGCTGGCGGGGTTGTTGGTGGTGGCGCTGGGGGTGTGGGGCTGGGGACGCCGGGGGCAGGCGCACGGGGTGCGCGGGGTGCTGGGTTTGCGGACGGTGGGGTGGTGTGTGGGCTGGGGGTTGTTGATTTCTGCGGTGGCGGCGGGGCGGCTGATGGTGACGGCGCCGACGTGGTGGGGGGATCTGCGGGCGAACGTGTCGGCTTTTGCGGGGACGGGCTTTGCGGATCCGTCGCGGGCCAATGGGCACGCTTGGCAGATGATCAATCTGGAGCCGTGGCTGCGGCACGTGGGGGTGGGTGAGGCGGCGGCGGGGGTGCTGCCGTGGGTGCTGGGGATGGGGGCTTTGATTGTGGTGGGCATCGCTGGGGCAAGGGCGCGGTCGGCGGCGGTGGATGAGGCCGGTCCCCAACTCAGCCCCAATCCCGAATCCCCAATCGCTAACCCCGGCGACGAAGTCGCCCTGCTTCACTTGCTGGCGACCGCGGCGGTGGTGTCTTTGTTGGTGGTGTATCACCGGTCGTACGACGCGGTGTTGCTGGTGTTTCCGGCGGTGTGGGCGTGGCGCCGGGTGTCGGCGGGGGGCTGGCGTGGCGCGGGTGGGGTGGCGGCGGGGTTGGTGGTGGTGATGGGGCTGCCGCTGCCGGCGGTGTTGAGCGTGGCGGTGGAGCGCGGGTGGCTGCCGGCGGGTTTGGTGGAGGCGGGGTGGTGGGCGCCGGGGGTGTTGATGCATCAGAACGTGGCGCTGGTGCTGCTTTTGGGGGTGTTGGTGGTGGGCGGGGTGGGGGCGCGCCAAGAGGAGCGGTTGGGATAGAAAGAAGGGGGGTGGGATTGGGGCTGCGTGCGCGGGGGACGGGTGGGGGCACGCTGGATCCGGGCTTTCGCGGGGATGAGGCAGGGGGATTGGGCGCGTAAAAAAAAGCCGGCGTCCCGAGGGACGCCGGCTTAACAGCAGATGGGTTGTTACACCGTGAAGGCGTGGGTCAGAGCGCGTCGTTGTCGGCTTCGCCGGTGCGGATGCGGATGACTTTGCCCAGCTCGTAGACGAACAGCTTGCCGTCGCCGACGTTGCCGGTGCGGGCCGCCGTGGTGAAGGCGTCCAGGGCTTTGTCGAGGTCTTCGGATTTCACTGCGACCTTGAGCATGACTTTGGGCACAAAGCCCACGTCCATGCGGCCGCCGCGGTAACGCTCGGTGTGGCCTTTTTGCTTGCCGAAGCCTTTGCATTCCAGGGCGGTCATCCCCAGGACGCCGATCTGGGCGAGGCGGGCTTTGATGCCGTCGATGGACGATGGCTTGACGATGGCCTCAATCATGTGCATGACGAGTTCCTTTGTTTAAGGGTTTGCGGGCCCAAGGGGGCCGGCGAAAAAAAGTAGGAGAAGAGGGGAGGGGCCTCGCCGCCCCCCACCCGCGGCCAGTGCCGGAGCACCGACCGCGGGGGTGGGAATGTTGCGGGGCCTTCGCTGCGGGATCTTAGATCTCGCGGGCGTGGTAGCTCTTGATGTAGGTGCGTTGGAAGTCTGGGTAGGCGGACATGTCGTGCTCGCCCAGGTCCAGGCCTTCGATCTCTTCGGCTTCGCTGACGCGGAGGCCCAGGGTGGCTTTGAGGGCCAGGAAG
>JALZVY010000127.1 GCA_023300125.1 Phycisphaera sp. | reverse complement strand
GTAATTTGGCAAAACATGCTCCTGGGTTCTCTGGGGCTGGCGAGACCTGAGCTCTTCTATCAACAATAACCTATTTAGTACCGCAGGCCCGTTTTGGGGACACACTATTTAGAATATGAGTGGTTTCTCCCCAAAACGGGACTGCAGTACTACAAGGGTTAACCCACGCTGCTTGTGGTAGCACCAAGGCTAGCAGCGACCGCATCAGCAGCAGACGCATGAACAAACAAGGGCCTCGGCTTCATGCACTAGAATCCCATACCGGGGTACCATACATTGCGTTGGAGGGTGAAGCACGAGTATCACGTACCAGGATACTACAGACAGCATTGAATAGTAATACCGCACCTTTAACGAGCGTTGAGTTCGAACAGGAGTGCTATCTGACAATGTGCAGGGCGTTATTCATTCAAAATGAACAAGCTGACATAATTCATCGAATACCACTAACTTCATCGAACCAATTCTCCTTCCCTGCGTGTACTCACTTGCACCCCTACCATTTGCTATCGTTTTTCAGCGCCATTGATAGCTTTCTCGCCGTACAGTAAGGGTGCTAAAGTTGACCATTTCTGATGTTTTCGGAAGGCTTTCGACATGCTCATTTCGAAAACGCCTCTCTTGTTCGGTACTCGCAACCTTCCACCCCCCGCCTGGAAAATATCGAGCGCTGAAAAACGATCGAACCCCTCCCTGTGCGAAGTCAAAAAGCTCTAGAAGGTAGGCGTAATGTTGCAATACACACGAGCGAATGCGAGTTTCTAACTTACACCGCACCAAAAATAGGGACCCGTTTCGAGCTGGTAGAAGGCCGGATTCCACCACCGAGATTCTACGACCACCGACCGAGAACTTCGCGTTCTCCGAATTCTCCAACCAACACACACAATTGACGACAATTGATAGTACATATAGCGCGTTTGCGAGAATCCAGTCTGGATAGGTTCAAACAAAATTTTCGACATCGACACACATGAGGAGCTGGTTGGTGAAGAAGGTGAATCCGAAACTCCTTCGAGTGCATAACATAGCCAGTCGGGAGTTTCATCTCCCAACGTGCCCACGGAGTTCACCAAACCCAAGAATGCTTAGGTTAAACGTGATATTTTCGTCTCTTTTTCCCACAGCCTTCAGAATTATCCTAGTTTCCCGTGGGTTGCGATTGTTGTCATTAAGCAGGAAACTTGATACGAAAAACCCAATCAAATTGGACCCAGCCGAATTCTTCGCGAAAACACCCAGCTTGAAAACGTCCTGCTGCGCGACTTCCTGTGCAGTAATGGTCTCTCCATAGTGCCGGTACATAAGCGCCAGCCAACAATACCGGCGCTATAGCGGCAACCGGTACTATTTACTCCGCACACTTCCACACTGGTTGATCCAGTCTGTGCCAAGGTAGTTATCAGGCACTATAGCCGAGCAGCCGCTGTGCGGTCTTAGGATCTACGGTGGATTATTCGTAAGTAGGTCGTGATCTCTCCGACGCGTGAAATACTATCGATATTGCCGCCCCCCCGTTACCCTTGAGCTGTTGGATGACGTTGTCGAGGTACTTCTTGAGACCCTCGTCGGTGGTGACCAGCGTCGTGATGCCATACTTGGCCACCCTCGAGAAGCTGTCCGGTTGGTACACACCGCGGCCAGATCCCGTCCCCACACCCCCCGCTCCGAGGTGACCCATGAAGGTCCGAAGCTCCGTCAAGCGTATCTGCGAAAACTGCAAGGTCATCCGCCGCAAAGGCGTCGTCCGCGTGGTCTGCAGCAACCCCAAGCACAAGCAACGCCAGGGCTGATCCGCTGATTGGATCGTCCGTGTTTTGCCCGCCCGTTTGAAGCCAGGATCCCGCCCACGCCGTGTGGGAAAGAGGATCCGTAACTTCCCAAGGAACGTTTTATGCCCCGTATCGCCGGCTCCGAAATCCCCGACAACAAGCCCACGCGCATCGCGCTGACCTATCTCTTCGGCATCGGCCCGAAGTTTTCGGCCGACATCTGCGAAGAGCTCAAGCTCGACCCGCAAGCGCGTGCCAAAGAGCTCAACGAAGACCAACTCGCCGCCATCGCCGGCCTGCTGGAAAGCAAGTACATCATCGAAGGCACCCTGCGTCGCCAGATCCAGCAGGACATCGCCCGCCTGCGTGACATCCGCTGCTACCGCGGCGACCGTCACCGCCGCGGCCTGCCTGTCCGCGGTCAGCGCACCCAGACCAACGCTCGCACCCGCAAGGGCCGCAAGAAAACCGTCGCCGGCAAGAAGTCCGTCAAGGGCATGAAGTGATTGAGTCGCGGCCTAACGGCCGCGATGACTTGTGCCCGTCGCGGCCTCGGCCGCGAGGCCCCTTACCTGGCCGGAGTTCGGGCTCCACCGGTGATCGTCCCGTTGGGCGACCGTCTTAGATATCCATTCCAGAAGGTAGCTGCCCGCCCGTGTGGGAAAGCGGCAGCGCTGAACTTCAACGAAAGAACGCAACGATGGCCAAGAAGAGCAAAAAAGTCCGCAAGAACGTTAGCCGTGGCATCGCCCACATCAAAGCCACGTTCAACAACACCCTGATCACCATCACCGACGTCAACGGCGAAACCATCGCCACCGGCTCGGCTGGAGCGGTCGGCTTTAAGGGCTCGCGTAAAAGCACCCCCTTCGCCGCCACCCGTGCGGCCGAAGAAGCCGCCAACAAAGCCCGCAAGTTCGGCATGGTCGAACTCGAAGTCCGCGTCCGCGGCGCTGGCTCGGGCCGTGAATCGGCCGTCACCGGACTGGCCCACAGCGGCCTGAAGGTCACCGCGGTCGAAGACCACACGCCGATCCCTCACAACGGCTGCCGCCCCAAGAAAAAGCGCCGCGTCTAATTGGAGTCGGGCCGTCCGGCCCGCGCTTGCCCATGGTGGGCGTTTACTTCAAAGAAGCAGTCGGGCCAACGCTTCGGCGTTGGCTTGGTTCGTTCAACGGGCCGCCGCTTCGCACCCCAAACTGTTTGTCCCTTCTCTCGGCCAGAAGCCACCCCCGCGGCGCAGCACCGCGGGTCACGAGCGTGATCCGAGAGCCTTGTTTCCCATCCGAAACCCGCTGCACCGATAGGAAAGACCACCATGCGTATTCGCTGGCGCGGCCTCGAACTTCCCCACCGTGTGTCCCTCGATGCGTCCAACGCGTCGCCGACCTACGGCAAGTTTTCCGTTGAACCCTTTGAACGCGGATTCGGCACCACCGTGGGCAACAGCCTGCGGCGTATCCTCTTGTCGTCGCTCGAAGGCGCTGCTGTCACCTCGGTGAAAATCAAAAACGCCGAGCACGAGTTCACCTCGCTCGAAGGCGTCATGGAAGATGTCACCGACATCATCCTCCGCGTCAAAAGCATGGTCGTCTCTTCGGAGTCCGACGCCCCCAAGACCATGCGTCTGCAAGCCCAGGGCCCGGGTGAAGTCACCTGCGACCTGATCGAAGCCGACACCTCCATCACCATCCACAACAAAGACCTGGTGCTCGCCACGCTCACCAAAGAAGTGGACTTCGACATGGAGTTCACCGTCGAAAAGGGCCGCGGCTACGTGCCCGCCAGCGAGCAGTACGACCCCAACGCCGATCAAGAAGTCGGCGTCATCCCCGTCGACGCGATCTTCTCGCCCGTCACCCGCGTGCGTTACAAGGTCGAAGACACCCGCGTGGGTCAGAAGACCAACTACGACAAGCTCACCCTTGAAGTGTGGACCAACGGTACCGTCACCCCTGAAATGGGCGTCGTCGAGGCCGCCAAGATCCTCCGCAAGCACCTCAACCCCTTCGTGCAGTACTTTGAGCTGGGCCAAGAAGTGGCCAGCGAAACCGCTGCCGCCGCCGCACGGGTCGACGAAGAGCTCATCCGCAAGCTGCAGATGAGCCTGCCCGAGCTGGACCTCTCGGTCCGGGCCAACAACTGCCTGGAATCCGCCAAGGTCACCAGCGTCGCCGACCTGGTCAGCCGCCAAGAAGCCGACCTGCTCAAGGTCCGCAGCTTTGGCAAGACCTCGCTCCGCGAAGTCAAGCGCAAGCTCAGCGACCTGGGCCTCGAGCTGGGCATGGAACTGCCTGCCGAAGTCGAGATCTAAACACCATCCGCAGCCGCGGGCCGACAGGCCCGCGGCTGTTTTCGCTGACGGCTCTTGCCGCCAGCAACCGAGCCTCTGATGCTCGGCCCCCGCGTAGGGGGCAATTCCAGTCACGCCTAGGCGTGGTTGAGTGGAACCTCCCACCGTTGTTTCGCGGTGGGACAGAACCAAGAAAAGGACACACACTATGAAACACGGCGTATACGGACGGAAACTCGGTCGGCACACCAACCACCGCATCGCGATGTGGCGCAACATGGCCATCGCCCTGTTCACCCACGAGCAGATCGTCACCAGCATCCCCAAAGCCAAGAGCCTTAAGCCCCTGGTTGAAAAGCTTATCTCGGCCGCCAAAGAAGACACGATCCACAACCGGCGTCGCGTCATCGCCAAGCTTGGCGGCGACCAGATCATGATGAAATCTGAAGACGCCGAAGGCGTCGAGCGCAACAAGTACGGCGAAGTCGTCGGCGGCACCAAGATCGTCAAGCACCTCTTCGAAGAGATTGCCCCGCGCTACAAAGACCGCAACGGTGGCTACAGCCGCATCATCAAGCTCGGCATCAACCGTCTGGGCGACGGCACCGACCTGTGCGTGATCCAGCTGGTTGGCAGCGAGCCCGAAGGCGGCCCCAGCGCTAAAGGCAAGTTCTCGCGTCGCCGCAACAAAGCCGACAAGCGCACCGCCTTTGCCAAGGCCCGTGCTGGCGGTGCTGCTGCAGCCGAGAAGCCCGCCGCTGAAGAAGCCGGCGACAGCTGACCCCACCCGGGCGACACGCCCGGTCATGTCGAACATCAAAGAAGGCCGCCCCGTTTACGGGGCGGCCTTTTTCCTGGGCGGCGGCGTTGGGGCTGTTTGAAGACATCGGCGTACCGCCGGGCATGTCAGGTGGCCGAGGGGGTGTCGTTGCCGCGATAAACCGGCGCGGAAAAAAACGGCGGCCCGGGGCCGCCGTCTCAATGGGTTTTCGGGGCATGACGTGGTTTAGTCGTAGCTGATGAAGCTCTGATCCACCACGATCTCACGGATCAGCTTGGTCTTGATGCCCTGGGCAAATGCGTCGAACGAATCGACGTGCATGGCGAAACTGTTGCTGCCCTGTTGCAGCACGTCGTTGTACCAACCTCCGATTTCGGGCTGGGCGGGGTGGCCCTCGCCGATGGCGATGCCGTTGATGGTCAGTGAGGCCGGGCGGTCGGCCACCACTTCGCTCCACGGCCGGCCGGTGGTGGGATCCCCGGCGTCGTGGTTGGAAGTCTCCATCAGCCAGTTTTCGCACACACCATCGCCCGACACATCGATCACCTGTCGCGGCGAGTCGAAGCCGTTCGTGTCCAGGTCCTGCATCGCGTTGTCAATCGCGGGGGCCAACTGCGTGCTGCCGCTGTGCGCCCGGGAAAAAAGTTGTATCTCGGTGGCCAGGGCCCGGCAGTCGAGCTCGGTCCGTAGCACATGCCAGCCCAAGGTCGCGAAGTTTTCGCCCGTTGACCACTGCGCCACTTGGATCGCCACTCCGTTGGTGTTGGCCAGCACGGCTTGCTGCACCTCGGTGTCGCGGAAGGCGTTGATGTAGCCATCCATCTGCTTGGTGAACTCGATGCTGTCCACGCTGGCCGAAGTGTCGATGAGCAGCATGAGCTCGAGATCGACATTTTCGGCCGAGGCCGAGGATGCTGTGGCGAGGGTGCCCGCGATGATGGCGGAGGTGGTGGCCAAACGCTGTAGAAGTTTCATGATGCGTGTCCTTCCGTGTTTAAGGCGTTATGCGCTGCGGAAAATGTTGCGTGAATTTTCGATCGAGCCCAGCCCAAGGCCACTTTGTTTGTGTCATTCATCACTCCGCCCGCTTCGCAGACGGCATAATCGGAATCTTCGTCAGGATCGAACCGGATCTGCTGGGTTCACTTGGGGGTGTGGATGTTGAGGGGCTGGGGCTAAGCCTGAAACGGGGCCTGGCCGTCGGCCAGAAGCATGGCGGCTTTCGCTATCTGCCCGCACCATCGACAGGGGGTCCTGGGCGTGGCCCGTGGGGTTGCCGCTGTGGTCCTCGCGGAATACCACGCGCAGCATCCCGTGCAGGTTGTTCTCGATAGGCCAGTGGCCCCACACCGCGCGGGCCGGTGACTCGCCGTCGTTGCGCGGGATCGTCAGGTTGTAGCGTGTTCTCTTGGCTGGTGGCCCCGTTGATTGTCCGGGTTGACTCCACCGCCACGATGCACTTTTGGTCGCGTCACTGAGCGATGTTGAAGACCCGCTCCGCCACTCAAGTACCGGCTGCTCGTGGGTCGTCCCGTACTTGGGAACCTCCTTGTGGCCGTGACCCGATTTCTCGGCGTTTTACCCGCCGTGCTCGAAGCCTCGCCATCGCTTTTTTGGGCTCACTCGGACATCGTTTTTGCCTCGGTGTACAGCGCCTTGCGGTTGCTCTTGAGGGCAAAAACATAGTCTGCCCCGGCGTCTCGCACACGATGAGCGATCACCTTCTGGCTGCTCAGCGCGTCGGGGGTGACCATTTTCCCTTTAAGTCGAGCGCGTCCAGCAGTTTCGCAAGGGCGGTGATCTCGGGGGCTGAGGATCTATTTCCCGGGAATCAATTTTATTTTTCCATTGACATATGCACGCACCTCTGAGATTCTTAGTCGCGTGCGAGGCCATGATTGTGCGTCGCGACCCGTTGGCCTGAGCCTGTCTGGGCCCGTTGGGCCGGGGTTTCGCCTAGGCGGGGGCTTGCGTTTCTGTTTCCCGATCGCCCCTACGCAACGTAGACGGCGCGTTTCATCTAAGGATTCTATTTTGCGACCGACTGACGATGTTTCGCGGGTGATGTGCGGTGTTGTATGCCTGGGCATGGCCGGCCCGGCCTGGGCCATCGACGTGGGCACCACCGCCCAGAACCACAACCACCGTTTCGAGGCGTGGGGCACCTCGCTGGCGTGGTGGGGCAACGAGGTCGGCGGCCAGAGCAACGCCCAAGGACGTGAAGACATCCTGGACCTGTTCTTTGACCAGAACAACGGCCTTGGGATCAACTTTGTCCGGTACAACATCGGCGCGGACCAGAACCCCAACATCGCGCAGATCAGCCGTCCGGGCGCGGCCATCCAGGGGTACATCCCCAACGAGCCGAGCAACATCAACGACTCCAGCACCTGGCAGTACGATTTTTCGCGCGACGCGACCCAGCGGCTGATCCTCAACGAATCCATTGCCCGCGGTGTGACCAACGTCGAAGCTTTTTCCAACTCGGCCCCGTGGTGGCTGACCATCAACCAGAGCTCGACGGGCAACAGCTCTGGCAACAACCTGAACACCAACAACTACGACGAGTTCATCGATTACCAGCTCACGGTGGCCGACCACTTCGAAGAGAATTTGGGCATCCAGTTCAACACCATCACGCCTTTCAACGAACCCGGATCGGGTTTCTGGCGTGGCGGAACGAACCAAGAAGGCCTGATTATCTCGCAGGGAAGCCGCCAGAGCTCGTTCATCCGCGAGTACGGCGCCGAGCTGGCGTCGCGTAATTCGGTCATCGGGCTGGTGGGGCCTGAAGAGACGTCCACCGACCAGACCGCGGATTCGCTTGCGCAGTTCGGGACCGTGACGCGGTCGTTCTTGTCGCAGGTCAACACGCACACCTACTCGTTCAACGGTGGCAGCGGCCAGTCCGACTCCGAGCGTCTTTTCAATGAAGCCGAAGGCCTGCCGATCTTTGCCACCGAATACGGCACGGGGCAGGGCGCCGTGCGGCTGGCCCGCCAGATCAACTCGGACATCCGCTACCTTGATGCCCGGGGATGGACCTACTGGCAGGCGCTGGAAGACAACAACGGCAGCGGCTGGGGTTTGGGCATCTCGAACTTCAACGGCACCAACCCGCGGTTCGACATTCAGGACCAGTACTTCGCGTTCAAGCAGTTTTCCTCGTACATCCGCCCGGGTTCGGAGATCATTGAGCTGGCGAATCAGGAAGAGATCACCGCGGCCTACGACCCGCGCACGGGAAAGACCGTGCTGATCGTGACCAACGCCGACGGCGACAACGACTCCCAGTCGTACAGCTTCGATCTGGTGGACCGCGAGGTGGTCGGCACACGCCTGATCCGCACCACCGACGAGAACAACGACGCCCGCACCGATGCCTACGCCTCGCTGGGCGCTGCGGCGGTGAACGGCAACAACGTGAGCTTCGATGCGGTGGGCAACGCCATCACCTCGGTGGTGATTTCGCACCGGCCAAACCTCATCGACAACGGCAACATCGCGGGCAACGGCTTGCCCGACAATTCGCCGCAGTTTGTGGGCTGGCAGGGTGAAGGCAGCGTGGTGTTTGACACCGGCGCCGACCACAGCGGCGACGGCAGCGGCTCCATCCAGCTGCAGACCAACGCCCGGGGCAATTCGGGCAAGGTCTATCAGGCGGGCATCGGTGACGCACAAACCGACCTCACCGGCGTGGCTTATCAGATCGCGGCGGATGTTCAGTTTCGCAATCAAGGCGGCAGCGAATACGACGCCGACACCTATCTGGCGTTGGAGTTTTACGGAGCCAACGACGAGATCCTCACCTCGGTCTCGCTTGAAGACTACGAAACCGAGATTAACCCCGCCCCCGCGGTGAAGCGCGACGGATTCGAGAGCTCGGTGGACGGAAGCGACGCCAACGACAGCGTCTACCGCACCTTCCTGAGCGGCCGTTTTGTGGCCCCCGAGGGCACGCGCTACGTACGTCCGGTGATCCGCTTTGATGGCGTCGAATCCGATAGCAACAGCGTGGTGTCGGTGGATAACGTCGAGTTGACGGTGGTCCACCCCGAGGCCGCGGCCCGGGAATGGAACATCGAAGGCGGCGGCGATTGGTCGGACAACCGGGCGTGGTCCAATCACGCCCAGGTGGAAAACAATCGCCATGCCTACTTCGGCAACGCGATCGATCAGGCCAGCACCGTGACTGCCGACGTCGACCAAGAGGTGACCGGGGTGACGTTCTTCAGCGACCACGCCTACCGCTTGGACGGCCGCGGCACCCTGACCCTGGTCGCTGGCGCCAGTGCCGATGCCGGCGTGGTGGACGTGCGTTGGGGCAGTCACCGCGTGTCGCTGGACACGGTGCTTGGGGCGGACTTGGATCTGCAGGTTCTGCCCGACGCGTCGGTGGTGTTTGATGGCGGATTCGATGCCGCGGGGCAGAAGGTGACCAAGCTCGGTGCGGGCATTGTTGAATTCGCCGACGGTTTTGAACTCAACGGCGGCACCCTTGCGGTCTACGCCTCGGCCGAGTCGACGCTGGTGTTCGGAGCCGATGCCCAGCTCGACGGCACCCTCGAAGTGTTGCTGTCTCCGGGGCAGGTGTTGGAATTGGGTGACATTTTTGAGTTGGCCACGCTCGAGGGCGCCAATCCCGACACCTTCGACAGCATTGTGTTGCCGCAGCTCGACGCCGCGTTGCAGTTCAACGTGTCTTCTGTCGACGGCCGGTTGATCGCCGGTGTGGTGGCAATCCCTGAGCCCGGGTCGCTGTCGCTGCTGGCCGTAAGCGGGCTGATGCTGACGCGTCGCCGTCGTCACCACGCGCGATGCCGCGGGTGAAAATGAAAGCCAAGGCTTTGGATCGCTTCCCAATACGTTTATTTGCCGTGGTTTCATGCGGCCCTCTTGCGGGGGCCGCATGAAAAACGGCTGAGGTTTCGTGATGCAGGCAAGAGCAAGGTCGCTTTGGTTTGCAGCGCCCGATGCGTTGGCCGATCACGCGTTGCGTCTTAGCCTTCAAGGCTCGCATTCCACGCCGAAATGAACGCCAAAGCCAACATGGCCGATCTCTCAAAGCGGGTTTTTTTCACCGTGTTCTGCGGAGATCAATCCGACTCAGACAGTGTGGTGCAAGACAAAGGCGTCGATGCGTCGAGCGGGAGAGATGGCGGTTGATGGCTTTTTACGGCGATTGTTCAAGATTTGCGAGAGGTCGCTGCGGAAGCCTGCAGGGGGCACGAGCGTTGGGCGCATCCATTCCATCGCGGGTTGATCTGGTCCGGGACCAAGCGTGACGTTGATGAATCCTTGCCATTGACGTTGGTGCCTGACACTGTGCCGCGGGGGGAACGACGGGCCGTTTTGACGCGCAACGCGTCGCCCACACAACGCAATGCGAGCGTGCCGCGAGCCCTGTGTCTTTGGTTTTGATAAGGCGTTGGCAGCGCAATAGCGCACGAAAAAGGCCTGCCCTCGAAAGGGCAGGCCTTGGGGTTGCGTGATCGACAGGTGCTTTACGCGGGGGTGAGCGAGAGCATTTCCAGGGCCTTGGCGACGATGTGGTCGGCGCTGAGCTTGCAGTACTGCAGCAGCTCGTCGGGGTTTTGGCCGCTCTTGGGCAGGTATTGCACGTGCATCTGTTGGACGTCGAATCCGTCGCCGGTGGCGGCGAGGGCTTCGGCGACGGCCGAGCCCATGGAGCCGCCGTAGTTGTCTTCGACGGTGAGCACTTTGCCGTTGTTGTTGTTCGCCAGGTCGGCGATGGCGTCGGCGTCGAAGGGCAGGGAGTAGAGGTCGACCACCGTGGCGTCGATGCCGGCTTCGTCGAGCTGCTCAAGGGCTTTGTTGACTTCGTGGACCATGTAGCCGCTGGCGCAGATCATCAGGTCGCGGCCTTCGACCAGGACCTGGTGTCCGCCGAGCACGAAGGTGTCGTCGGGGCCGTAGATGAACTCGGTGTCGGGCCGCAGGGTGCGGAGGTAGACGCTGCCGTCGTAGTCGGCCATCTGCTGCACCAGGGCGTAGCAGGCGTAGGCGTCGGAGGGGGTGACGATCACGGCTCCGCGGTGGCCGCTGTGGCTACGCATGGTGGTGAAGCCGCGGAAGAAGGGCACGTCGATCAGGGCCATCTGGCTGGGGCCGTCGGGGCCGAGGGTGGCGCCGGCGTGGCTGCCGACCAGCTTCAGGGGTTGGTTGCTGAGCAGGGCCATTTCGATCTGGTCGTAGGCCCGGACCATGAACTTGCCGAAGGTGCTGATGAAGGGCATCTTGCCCGCGGCGGCCAGGCCCAGGCCGGCGCTGACCATGTTTTGCTCGGCGATGCGGCATTCCACAAAGCGGTCGGCGAGCTTGGCGTCTTTCTTGAAGGTGTCGGCGCCTGTGGAGTTGCTGACTTCTGCGTCCAGGGCCACAAGGTTGCTGTGGGCGTGGCCGGCGGCTTGCAGGGCGATGCCGTAGGCCTTGCGGGTGGCCATCTTGCCTTTTTCGAGCACGCTTTCCATGCCCGCGGCTTTGAGGGCGTCTTCGAAGCTGGGCGCGGCGGTGGTGGTGGGCGAGGCGGGCTTTTCAGCGCTCATCATGGGGATTTTGAGCGGGGTGTCGGCGGCGGCTCCCACGGCGCGGGCGGTGGCTTCGAGCTCTTCGAGCACGGTGGCCAGCGCGTCGCCGCTGGGGGCTTGGCCGTGGTGGCCGTTGCCTTGCTGGCTGGCCGAACCCCAGCCCTTGACGGTGCGGGCGACCAGGGCCACCGGGGCAGAGCCGGGCTCGTGCTGGTGCTGGGCGTGGGTGGCCAGGGCCTCGACGATGGCGGAGGGTTGGTGGCCGTCGATGTCCAGCACGGTGTAGCCGGCGGCTTCAAGTTTTTTGACCAGGGTGTCGGCGGATTGCTGAGGCGACACTTCGGAGGTTTGGCCAAAGGCGTTGGCGTTGAAGATCGGGCACACGGCTTTGAGGTCGTGGTCGCGGATGAAGTCGACGGCTTCCCAGATTTGGCCTTCGCGCGACTCGCCGTCGCCGATGAGGCAGAAGATGCGCTTGTCCAGGCCGTCGAGTTTGGCGGCGATGGCCAGGCCTGCGGCGACCGAGAGGCCCTGGCCCAGGCTGCCGGTGGCGGCGTCGAAGAAGGGCATGCCCAGGCCCGGGTTGGGGTGGCCGTCGATGGGCGAGTCGATGTCGCGCAGGGTCATCAACAGTTCGGGGGTGACCGGGCGCAGGTCGTCGCCGGATTTGTAGTGGATGCCCAGGTCGGCCATGGCGGCGTAGAGCACCGGCACCGCGTGGCCTTCGCTGAGCACCAGGCGGTCCGAGGAGGGGTGGCCGGGGTTGGCCGGCTCGTGGCGCATGTGGCCGTAGAGCAGGGCGGTGACCAGGTGCACCAGCGACGCGCCCGTGGAGGGGTGGCCTGAGCCGGCTGCTCCGGTGGCTTGGTAGGTCAGCTTGGCGAGGTCAACGGCCTTTTGGTGGTGGGTCGAGTCGAGCGACATCGCGGGGGGATCCTTGTTTGAGGCGGAGGGTCGGGGCGAGCGGGACCAAGGCGACGGGACGGCAATCGGGCGGGTTCAAACGCGCGCAGCGTCACCGGGGCTTGATGCCCGGGGGATTGGGAATGATAGGGGATTCAGAGGCCCGGGGCCCGGGTGTGGGTGCCGCCGGGGTGGCCGGGGCTGGGGGCTAGGCGTCGTCTGCCGGGCTGGCGGCGGCGAGGTGGTCTGCCGCGTCGCGCACGCC
>JALZVY010000126.1 GCA_023300125.1 Phycisphaera sp. | reverse complement strand
TCTGGCTACGCAGGCTTTCGCTGGCGATCAGGCCCGCGGGGTCGTCGGCACCGCGGTTGATGCGGAGGCCGGTGGACAGCCGCTCAAGCGAGGTGTTCAAGGCTGCGTTCTGTTGGCCCAAAACACGTTGGCCAAGCAGGGAGTTCACGTTGGTGTTGATACGACTCATCTGGATGTCTCCTGGATCAAAGATCCGTCTTCCCGCGTTTAGAGCGGCCTTCCTGGCCACCCGGCGGTTGAAATCAAACTCGGCGGGCGGAAACGTCCGCGACGCCGGTTGCCTTCCTGACACGGTGCGTGGCGATAGAGTTGCTCCATCGCCACGCGTCCTCGTGTCGCCCGGTTACCGCCGGGCAAGTCAACATCTTTGTGATCGACCTTCATTGCATTGCAAATGAACGCGCGTCGCGTACTTTTGCGCACACGGCGCATTTGGGTGACCGCGCCATCTGAACGATGTTTTTATGGGGGCGAAGCGGCCCGAATGGGCGTTCTCGGACACTTTTTGAGGGCCGTGAGAAGGGGGGTGTGCGGGTAAAACACCTGCAAACCCTCCGGGATGTCCCCGGTGTCGGTGGTGACGTTTGGGGAAACCGCAGCATGTACGCGGGTCAGAAAAGCTCCGCGCGGAGTAGCACGACGCTGTCCGGGCCCGGCCCGGTGCAGCCTTGGGCCAAGGGGTGTGCGAAAGCGTTTTTCTTTGGGCGCTCTACGTGGCTGAAATGTCTTGGTTGCCACGCCGCGTCAGCAATAATTGAAACAGGATTACATGCCGGATGCGGAGGTGCCGCCCAGTTCGCGGTTGTAGGCCTCGACCCGTTCGAGTTCGCGTTTGAGATGACGCACCCGCAGCAGGCTGCGGGTGCGGGTGAGCAGTTCCAGCTTGTTGACCGGCTTGGTGAGGAAGTCGTCGGTGCCCGATTCGACGCCGCGTTCGATGTCGGCCAGCTCGTTGAGGGCGGTGACCATCATCACGGCGATGGCCCGGAAGCGGGGGTCTTCTTTGATCTTGCGGCACACCTCAAAACCCGACATCCGCGGCATCATCACGTCCAGCAGCACCAGATCGGGCGTGGGTTGCTGGGGGTCTTCGATGATCGCCATGGCTTGCTCGCCGTCGAAGGCGGTGAGCGTGGTGCAGGGCAGGGCCTCCAAGTAGGCCTGCAGCAGCTCGACGTTTTGCTCGTTGTCGTCGACCAAGAGGATGACGGAATCTTTGCCAATGTCCGCGTTGAGACCTGCCGCGGCGGGGTTGGTCGAGGCGGTGGGCGAATCGGCGGCCGGGGTGGGTGCGTCAGTGGCCATGGGATCTCGGCAGAAGGAGGGGCGGCGGGGCCGGGAGGGTTAGTGCGTGGCGTGCTGGGCCAAAACGTCGTCGAGACGGGCCAGCGCGTCGTCACGGGGCGTGTCCAGGATGCGACGCCTCAACGCGACCAGATCTTCGGGGTGATCCACGTCGTGCCACATCTGTAGGTCGGCCAAACCCAGCCCCGCGGTATGGGCGGCTTGGCGGGTCTGATCGTACACCGCGGCCGTACCCCAGTCGATGCCATGCAGCAGCGCGTGGCGGGGTTGACGGGCTGCTAGGGTCCAATAACCGCCGTCGCCCACCGGGCCCACTGCGGCATCGGCCTGGGCCAAGGTGGGGGTGATGGCGGCCAGGGCTTGGTCGGGCACGTCTGGGCAGTCGACTCCAAAAAACGCGACGGGTCCCGGTCCGGCGTGGTCCCAGGCCCGGGCGATGCGGTCGCCCAAGCTGCCATCGCCCTGGTCAATCACCGTCCAGCCGGCCGTGTGGGCCCAATCGGGGGTGAGTTGGGGTTGGTCGATGGCCAAGAACCGGCGGTCTGCGGCAACCCCGGTGTGGGCCGACACGCGTTCGAGGGTGGCACGCATCATCGCCGCGGCCACGTCGGCCGCGGCCTCGGGGCTCAGCGCGCCCTGGCCCCGGGTGAGCCGGGTTTTGACCCGTCCGGGCGCCGGGGCCTTGCCTAGGACCACCACCGAGAGCCCCGTCAGAGCGGGGTTAGGAGCGTCGGGTCCCGGATCGTGGGTGGGGGAAGCTGGCATGGGCCACACCATAGAGATCTCCGCGGGGTTGTGAGCGTTGCTCGGGGGGGCTATTTTATGACGCTCGGCCGGTCTGGATCTGTCCATGATCCGTCTGTCCTCACCCCGCTGTGCTCCTCCACCAGAAAGCGCCCCCCGGGCGGCTGCACCCATGGCCACCAAGACCCCAGAGCCCCTGCTTCCCGCTTGGGAAGACCGCTGGAATCAGCCCACCTTCGAAGCGCTCATGGCGCCGCAGAAGGAGCAGCACTTCAACCTGCTGAACAACCTGCTGGAACGCACCGAAGCATTTCCGGGGATTTCCCGTTCGCTGGTGTGGTACGGCGATTCGTGGAAGTGGACCATTCAGTACGTGTTCGACGCGTCGGTGGGGGCCACCGAGCCGCTGGCTTACTTCGTGCCCAACCCCGAGCAGGCCACGTTCTGCGTGCCGCTGCGTGAAGAAATGATCGCGGCCCTGCCCACCAAGCGGCTGAACCGTTACATCCGCGACGGCATCCGCGGGGGCAAGTGCGCGGTGGACATCCACTGGATCAAGTGGACCCCCACGGCGATGACCGAGGTCGAGCACTTGGTCGACCTGATCAAGCGCAAGCACAAACTCATGACCAAGTGACCTTGGCCCGCGCGATTTCCGCGGAGCTGCAACTTGCGCGCGGTGCTGCACCGGATCGCGAGGGGACGGGTTGTGCGCAGACAAAAAAACAAATCACCCTTGCCTTGGGGGTGCGCGGCGCCCTACGCTGTTTCCAGCGTGTCTCCCCAGACGTTGGGGAGGCGTTAACACTCCGGCGGCTCGGCCGCGTCCTTCTTGGTCGAAGGCTCGCGGGTACGGGCGACGGCTGGAACCAACCGTGTCGACGGCTCAGCACGAGCCAAGGCACACGAAAGGAGTGATCCAGTGAGTGACTGTACGAACTGCCCCGGTGAGTGTTGTTTTGTGACGCGTTGCAATGCAAGTCATCGAGGGCAGCGAAACTGAGTGCTGTGTTAGGTAATGCTCGACGGAGACTACCGTCGTACGCAGCCTCAACGACCCTACGGCTCCTGTTCGCCCAATGCGAACAGGAGTTTTTTTTGTGGCTACGGAGGCTACGGAGGTTGGGCGTTCAGCGGGTGTCTGAGCCTCATGCGGCGCCCGCTCGCGAATCCGTCTTCCGCCGGAGGCCCATGAAGGGCCGCCTACGTCAGCCGCATCCACCATCAGGCGGCTCGCGGACGGCCCAAACACCTGCTGGACGCCCAACCTCCTTCCCGGGGTGTCGCTTGAAAAGCGGGTGAAAATAAGATAGGTTTTTGTTTGGTCCTATTTCTGACGTCACGACTTCGGCGGCTTTTCGAATGGCGCACTGTGAACACTCGCCGGTGGACGAAACGCGGGCCCTGCTTGCGCTAATGCTCACGCCCGGCCTAGGGCCGACGCTGGTGGGGCGCTGCCGCGACGCGTTCGGGTCGGCGCAGCACACGCTGGCCGAAACCGCCAGCAGCTGGGCAAAAATTCGCGGGATCTCGGCGAGCAAGGCGGGTGAGCTGAAACGGGCGGCCGACGCGGTGGTGAAAAGCGGGGGGGTGCAGCGCGAGCTGGACGCGGTGGCGCGGGCCGGCGCGGCGGTGGTGGGGCTGCACGACGACGCGTACCCCGCGCTGTTGAAGCTCATCCCCGACCCGCCGCCGTTGCTGTGGATTCACGGCAAGCTGCACGTCGACGACGCGCTGGCCTTGGGGCTGGTGGGCAGCCGCAAGTGCTCGGGGTATGGCCGCGAGCAGGCGGATCGTTTTGCGGCCCAGGCGGTGGGTGCAGGTTTGTGTGTAGTGTCGGGCGGGGCTTATGGCGTGGACATCGCCGCACACCGCGCCGCGCTGCGGATGGGCGGGCGCACCCTCGCGGTGATCGGGTCGGGGCTGGGCAAGCCCTATCCCGCCGAGCACCTGGAGGTGTTTGGCGCGATCGCCCGCAGCGGCCACGGGGCGGTGATCAGCGAGTTTCCGCTGGCCACCGGGCCGCGGCCCGAAAACTTCCCGCGGCGTAACCGCATCATCTCGGGCTTGAGTCTGGGCATCTTGGTGGTCGAGGCCGCCAAGCGTTCGGGGGCGCTGATCACCGCGCGGCTGGCGGTCGAAGACCACGGCCGCGAGTGCATGGCCCTGCCGGGCCGCGTGGATACGCCGGGCGCCGCGGGCTGCCATCACCTGATTCGCGAGGGCCAGGCCACGCTGGTGACGTGCATCGCGGATGTGCTGGATCAGCTTGGCGAAGCGGGCCAGACGCTTAAGGCCGCGATGCCGGCCGATGCCCAGGTCCTGCCCGCTGCGCCTGAAGCGGTGGGGCTGTCGCCTTCGCAAGCCAAAGTTGTGGAGGCATTGACCGCAGGGGCGGTGCTTTCGCTCGACCAGCTCCGTGCGGCCACTGAGGTCTCGGTGGGGCCACTGCAGGGCGACTTGACCATGCTGGAGCTGCGCGGCGTGATTCAGAAAGTCGCCGAGGGTTTCCGCCTGAAAAAGGCAGGGGGGGGGCGTGCCTGATGCCCGCGCGGGGCCGCAACGCGGCGCACGCGTGGGCGTTAAACTCGCCCGATGCTTCCTGTCCACGACTTACGCTCGGAAACCGGCCAAATCGACTTTGGCCGCTTGCTCAACCGCCTCCGCGACACCTCGTCGCCCCGTGGCGATACGGCGGCCACAGTTGAAAAGATCATGCAACAGGTCCAGACCCGCCGCGACGCGGGGCTGGTCAACATGATGCGCGAGTACACCGACCCGGGCTTTGGGGCCTCGCGGGTGCGCGTGACCGAGGCCGAATTGGACGCGGCCGAGGCCTCATTGGACCCCGAGCTGCGGGCGTCGATCGAGCGTGCGATCGCCAACGTGACCGCTTATCAACAACACGTGATGCCCAGCGACCCGGGCACCGTGAAGGTGGACGGCGCCGAGCTGGGCATGCGCTGGGACGCGATCGAGAAAGTCGGCCTCTATGTGCCCGGCGGCACTGCGGTGTTGTTCTCAACCTTGGTGATGCTGGCGGTGCCCGCGATCGTGGCCGGGGTGAAGCCCGCGGACATCGGCGTGGCCTGCCCGCCGCCCACCCGCACCGCCGACGATGCCAAGCAAGACGACGGCCCGGGCGAGTTGAGCTCGGTGGTGCTGGCCACCGCGCGGATCCTGGGCATTGAAAAGGTCTACCGCGTGGGCGGGGCCCAGGCCATCGCGGCCTTGGCCTACGGCACAGACCGGGTGGAAAAAGTCGACCTGATCGCCGGGCCGGGCAACGTGTATGTGCAGCTGGCCAAGGGGCGGCTGGGCGGGGTGTGCGGCACCGACGGCGGGTTTTACGGTCCCAGCGAGATCGTGACGATCGCGGACGACTCGGCCAACCCCGCGTGGATCGCCGCGGACCTGATCGCCCAGGCCGAGCACGACCCGGGCAAGTGTTTTCTGATCGCCTGGCAGCCCGAAGTCATCGAGGCAGTGCTGGTGCAGATCGCCGAGCAACTGCCCGACCGAACGCGGGCGCAGGCCATCACCAAGGCCCTCAAGGGTGACAGCTGCGCGGTGCTGGCCCCCGACCGCGACAAGGCGGTAGACATCGCCAACCAGATCGCCTGCGAGCACGTGAGCCTGTCGGTGAAAGACCCCGCGGCCATGCTCGATGAGATCCGCTACGGCGGCGAGGTCTTTTTGGGGCATCAAACCCCGGTCGCCGCGGGCGACTACCACGCGGGCCCCTCGCACTGCCTACCCACGGGCACCACTGCCCGCTACTCCAGCGGCGTGAGCGTCTACACCTTTTTGAAGCGCACCGGCACGGTGGCGTATCCCAAGAAGGGCATGAAAAAGAAAACCATCGCCGACATCGCGCGCATGGCTTTGGACGAAGGGCTGGACGGCCACGCGGCGTCGGCGCAGATTCGCGGTTAAGTCACGACGCGCGCCCCGCATGGTGCGCAGCGGCTTTGGTTTAGGAGTTCCGCCAAGGCGGTTAGCGCTGGTAACGCCGCAGGGTCTGAACCACCGTGGCGTGAACTTCCAGCGGGCGGGAGACCATCTCCCACCCCGCGTCGCGGCCGCCGGTGCCTGGGGTGCTGAACACCAGCGTGCCAAGGGCAAACACACGTTCGCGTAGGGAAAAGAACAACTCGGTTTGAGCCACGTGTTTGAAGGGCGCTTCGAACACGCGCACTCGCAGCACGCCGCCCACGGCGATGATGCGCTGGTCGGTGAGCACGTAGACCCGCGAGAGCCACTCGAAAAACTGCCAGGCCACGCGGCCCAGGGTGCCGGTGGCCCCGCTGATGGCGATCTGCTGGGCGAGGTCGCCGCTGCCGGTGGTGCGTGCGAGATACACCCCCGCGGCGGTCAGCAGCACGATCAAGATCAGCGACTTCAGGCACGCCAGCACCACATAGAGAATCGAGGGCTTGAGCAGCAGCACGATGGTCTCGCCGGGCTGGAGCAACGCGTTGGGCAGCAGGGCCGCGGCCCGGGCCCGCGTGGCTTCACCCGGCAGCGTGTCGGCCTCGGCGGCGGCGTGCTGCTCGTTCCGGGGCGGGGTCCGGTGTCGGGTTTGTGGGGCAGGGGGGCTCACGAGGCCTCGGCAGTGGGAGGAGAAGTCCGGTCCTGGGCGCGCTGGATCACGTCGGCGCGGAGCACACCGATGTCTGGCAGGTTGCGGTAGTAGTCGTCGAAGTCCAGTCCGTAGCCGACCACAAATGCGTCGGGGATGTCAAAGGCCACGAAATCGACATCGGGCTGCACAAGGTCTGGGCGCTCTTTACGCAGCAGCACCGCGGTGTGCAGCGTGTCGGGTCCCCGGGCTTGCAGCTCGTCGCGCACCGCGTTGATGGTCGCGCCCGAGTCCAAGATGTCATCAATGAGCAACACGTGAAGCCCCGCCAGATCGTCGGGCACGCCCGAGAGCGCGTGGTTCATCGTGACGCCTTGGGAGGTGGTGGACGTGCCGGGGTAGGACGACACCGACATCAGGTGGATCTGCATCTGAATCGGCAGGTGCCGGATCAGGTCGGCCACGAAGATGATGCTGCCGGTCAAAATCGGCACCAGGGTGATCTCGCCCACCTGCCCCAACTGCCCGCTGATCTCTTGGGCCAGTTCGGCCACGCGCTGGGCCAAGGTTTCGCGGTCAATCAGTACCCGTTGGAGGTCGGCGTGCATCGTCGGCGAGTGTACCCGTGCAGGGCCTCTGATCGAAAAAAAACGCATTGCCTACGCGGGTCATCAGCCCCTTGGGAGGGCGCCGGCCCGTGGCTCCCGCCTAGGCAGGCTTCCAAGCGCTACCCTTGACCCGAGGCACGGCGATGCCGACAATCAGGCCCCGCCCGAGCCGGGCGTCCGCCACGGCCACTTTTTCAAGGAGCTTCACATGATCCTGCGCATGCCCCGAGCCTTGACGGCCGGTCTTGTTTTGTTGGTGGTCAGTCTGTCCACGGGTTGTCAGCCCAAGCAGGCGGGGCGTGTGCCCGGCGCATCACCCGGGGCAACCTACCGCGGCCCGTCGTACCTCAACGGGACCATCGGTTCGCTTACCCAGACCCGGCACAACCGGCCGCAGATTGTCACCGGCTACGGCCTGGTGGTGGATCTGGCGGGCACCGGCTCCAGCGAAGTGCCTCAGCAACTGCGCCAGTGGATCATCAACGACATGACCAAACGTGGCGTGGGGTTGGCACGCTACGAAGACATCTTCCCGCTGAGCCCCGAACAGATGCTGGCCAGTGACCGCACCGCGGTCGTGCGGGTCGTGGGCTTCATCCCTACCGGGGCGGTTGCGGGCACGCGCTTCGACGTGCTGGTCGAAGCCGCCGACGGACGCACGACCAGCCTCGCGGGCGGTCGCCTGTGGAGCTGCGACCTGGCCCCAGGCGGCAACCAGCCCGGTGTGTTTGTGGATCCCATCGCCCAGGCCGACGGGCCCATGTTTGTCAGCCCCACCGACCCCGCGGCCCAAACGCGTTTCGAGATCCAGGACTATCAGCGCCGCGCGGTGGTGGTCACCGGCGGGGTGCTTAAGAAGTCGCGCCCGCTGGAGTTGGTGCTCAACCAGTCCAGCCGCAGCCGGGCTGGCGCCATCTCCGACCGCCTCAACGAGCGGTTCCCCGCGGCGCCCGGTGCGCGCAGGCCCACGGCCAACGCCATCTCGCCGCTGGTGGTGCAGCTGGCGGTGCCCGCGCAGTACCGCGACCGGCCCGAGCACTTCGTGCAGCTGGTGCGTCACCTCTCGGCGGACCGCTCGCCCGATGCCGTGCCCCGCTACGCCCAGTACCTCGCCGAGCAGCTGATCGCAGACCCCACGCGTGGCGCATCGGTTCGCCTTGCTTGGGAGGCCCTTGGCCCGGCGGCAGGCATTGTGCTTGAACACTACTACCGCCACGAGCGGATGGACGTCGCGTTGGCGGCGCTGCACGTCGGCGCTGCGCTGGGCGACGAAACCGCCGCGGGCCCCTTGCAAGAACTGGCCTCGCACGAAGACGCGGCGGTGCGTCTGAGTGTGGCGGATTCGCTCAGGGGCCTGCCGCGCAGCACCCGCGGCGAGTCAGCGCTGCTGACGCTGCTCGACGACGCGTCGCAAGAGGTTCGCATCGCCGCTTACAACACCCTCGTGGCAACCGGCAACCCGCTGGTCAACCGCCAAGAACTGCTGGACAACGACGGCAGCCTACGCATGGTCATCGACCTGTTGCCCATCGGTGAGCCGCTGGTCTACATCACCCAAGAGCGCTACCCGCGGCTGGTGATCTTCGGACGCGACGCTGGGTTTCCCGCGCCCACCTCCGCGGCCATCTGGGACGGGCGGCTGCGGGTGAGCCGGGCCGACGACCCCAAGCAGCCCGCGCGCATGCTCTTTCAGCGCTCCGAAATCGAGGACGGACAGCGCGTGACGAAAAGCAGCGTCCACGATTTCTATCCCAGCTTCGCCACCCTGGCGTACGTCTTGGCCCACCACTGGACCGGCGACAACGACCCCCAGCTGGGCTTCAATCTGACCTACGGCGAGGCCGTGGACGCGGTGTATCAGATGGCGCGTCAGCCGGGCATCGACGCCGCCGTGCACGTGGACCGGGGCCTGTTCACCCGCCTGCTCGAAGGCACCCAGCCGGATGAACGCAACCAGCGCCCCGAGACCGGTGAGGCATCGCCCGCGGCCCGGGGCGCCACAGGTGGGGCGGGCGGCACAGGGTCGTAAAGCCATTTCTTGGTCGCTTTTGGGCGCTCTTGAACGATGTTGCGCGCTCTGGCGAGCCAACATCACCGACCAAGCCCCTTACAGCCTTAAAAAGCGACATGAACGTCGTGCATTTTGCCCCCGCGGATGACCGCGGGTCTGTACCATGCCCGATAATGAGGAGAAGGACCGCAAGGAACCAAGTTCTGGGTGCCCCCCCGAACCGCCCTGGAGCAGGACGCCCCAGCAGCCTTGCGATCTCCCACGCCCGCCACGACACGGAAGGTCGACCCGCATGCGTTTAGCCAAGCTCACTCTCGCCGGTTTTAAGTCGTTCGCCGACAAAACCGAGATCCCCTTCAACGAGCCGATCGTCGGCATCGTCGGGCCCAACGGCTGCGGCAAGTCCAACGTGGTGGACGCCATCAAGTGGGTCTTGGGCGACCAGAGCCCCAAGAGCCTGCGCGGCGGCGCGATGCTCGACGTCATCTTCAACGGCAGCGCGAAGCGCAAGCCCGCGGGCATGGCTTCGGTCACGCTGACTTTCGACAACCCGGTGGTGGCCAGCGAGGCCCCGGCGTTGAACGAGGCCGAGCAAGACAGTGACGCCCAAGTCTCTGAGGGCAGCACGCCGCAGGATTCCGAATCCCCGATCCCCACCCCCCAAGCCCGGGCCCAACGGGCCCTGCCCGTCGACACCGATCAAGTCGCCGTCACCCGCCAGCTCTACCGCGACGGCACCAGCGAATACCTGATCAACAACCAGCGGGCCCGGCTGCGTGATATCAAAGAGCTGTTCATGGACACGGGCGTGGGCACCGACGCCTACTCCATCATCGAGCAGGGCAAGGTCGCGCGGATGTTGGAAGCCAACGCCGCCGAGCGTCGGCAGATCTTCGAAGAAGCCGCCGGCGTCTCGCGTTTCAAGGCCCGCAAAAAAGAAGCCCTGCGCAAGCTCGACCGCACCGAGCAGAACCTTGCGCTGGTGCGCCAGCGCCTGGAAGACACCGAAAAACGCCTGCGCAGTGTGAAGATGCAGGCCGCCCGGGCCCGGTCGTTTCAAGAGCACAGCGCCAAGCTCAAAGACCTTCAGCTGACTTACAGCCTTGCGGAGTATCACCAGCTCAGCACCCGGCTTGGCGAGATCACCGAGACCTTGGAGCAGGCCGAGGCCGACCGCGTGGCCGCCCAGCGGGCGTTCGAACAGCACCACACCGCCGTGGCCGACAGTGAAACCGAGCACCAGGCCCTGGCCCAGCGTGCGGGCCAGCTGGACAAGGCCCGCACCGAGCAAGACAGCACCCGTACCCAGGCCCGCCAGGCCCAGAGCTTTGCCCAAACCACCCTCGCCGATGTCACGGGGCAGATCGAGCGCGACCAGGGCCGGCTCGACACCTTGGCCACCCGGCGCGACGAGCTGGCCGCCGAAGCCGCGGACCACACCCAGTCGCTGGCCACGCTGGAAACCGAGCAAGCCGCCGGCAAGCAGCGCCTCGACGAGGCCCAAGAAGAGCACCGTCGGCTGCAGCACGAGCTCAATGAAAAACGAGCGAAGCTGGACGAAGAAAAAAACCGCCTGGCCGACATCTTGCGGAGCACCCACAAGCTGCAGAGCGAGATCGCCTCGCTCGACACGTTCGAGCATTCGCTTGTGGGCACCCGAGACCGCCTGCAAACCCGCGGGGCCGAGCTGGCGGGCCAGCTGGAGAGCATGCTTGGCCAGCGCGACGACGCCGGCAAGCAGTTGACCCACACGCTGGCGCAGATCGACGCCCAGACCGCCAAGCTCGCTGAACAAAAAGCCCAGGCCGGGCGCTTCGACCAGCAGCAGCGCGAGCTCAGCGGACGCTTGGCGGAGAACCGCGAACGCCGGGCCGAGCTAGACAGCCGCCGCAACGTGCTGCAAGAAATGGAAGACCGCCTGGAAGGCGTGTCCGACCCGGTCAAAGCCGTGCTTGCGGGGGCCTCGGACGACGGGGAGTTCCGCATGGTCCGCGGCCTGATCGCCGAGTTGATTGACTGCGACGTGGACCAGGCCGCGGTCGTCGAAGCCGCGCTGGGCGACCACCAGCAAGCGCTGGTGGTGGACCGCTTGGCGGATCTGTGCAGCGGCGACGCGGGCGACGCCACGCGGGCGGCGCTCGGTGGCCGCGTCAGCTTCTTGGCTCTGGATCAACCGCCTCTGCCCGATGTCGCCGCACCGCCTGCGCTCGCGGCCCAGGTGCCCTGCGTGATCGACCTGGTCCGCTACCCCCAGTGGCTTGGGGCCGTGGCCTGGCGCCTGCTGGGCCGCACCTTGGTGGTCCGCGACCTGGACACCGCCATGATGTTGCGGGCGGGCCTGCCTGCGGGCTACCGCTTCGTAACCGAAGCCGGCGAGCTGTTGGACGAGCAGTGCCGCGTGCTCGCCGGGCCGGTGACCTCGGCCGCGGGGGGGGGCTTGATCAGCCGCCGCAGCGAGCTGTCGGCCCTGCAAAGCAGCCTCGCCAAGCTCGACGCGGTGATCGCGGCCGACGCCGCGGGCCTGGCCACCCTCAGCCAGCAGGCCGCGGACCTCGAAGAAATCACAGGCCAACTGCAAAAAACGATCTTTGACGCCAACGGCGTGAAGGTCGAGCTCACCAGCCGCATCGACGGGCTCGCCGGGCAGATCGGCTCGCTGGAAAAAGAACACCCCAAGCTCGCGGCCGAAGCCCAGCAGGTCGACCAGCAGCTGGAAGACGCCCAGACCAAGCGCACCGCCCACCGCGCCCAAGTGCAAACCCTCACCGCCCAGGCCGCCGAGCGCGAGTCTCAACAAGCCCAACTCAAAGAAGGCATCGACGCGGCCCAGACCGCTGCCGAAGCCGCCCGCGAGTCGGTCACGGGGCTGCGGGTCATCGCCGGCCAGCGGTCCGAGCAGCTCAGCGCCGCCCAGCGGCAGAGCCGTCAGCTCGAAGTGGCCGCGGCCGATGTCGCCCGCCAGCACACCTCGCTTGAGAAAGAGCTCTCGGGCCATCACCGCCGCATCGACGAGCTGAAAGTCACGGCCCAAGAGTCCGAGCAGACCGCCACCGAGGCCGGCCGCAAGCTCGACGAACTCGTGACCCAGTGCGAGCTGATCGCCGGCAAGGTCACCGCGGCCGCCGAGCAGTTGGCAGGGCTTAAGAGCGACTCGAACCAGCGTCGCGCGGCCGTCGAAGGCCTGGACAAACAGCTTCACAAATCTCAGATGACCCAGCGTGAGATCGAGGTCAAGACCGAAGCGGTGACCCAGCGTTGCCAAGACCAGCTGGGCCTGGACGTCGCGGTGGCCTATGCCGACCGGATGAACCCCAAGCCCACGGCCCTGGCCGAGCTGAAATCCGACGAGCAGATCGCCGCCGAAGAAGCCCAGGCCGCCCAAGCCCCCGCGATCGACGACATCGACTGGGACGCCGTCCGCGACGAGATGAAAGACCTGCAAGGCCGCATCGCCCGCCTGGGCACGGTCAACGTCGACGCGATTGACGAAGAGGAGCAGCTGGCCGGCACCCAAGACGAATTGGGCGACCAGGTCAAAGACATCGAAGAAGCCGAGCGTCAGCTGCACGCCCTGATCGAACGCATCAACGACGACAGCCGCACGCGGTTTATTGAAACCTTCGAGCAGGTGAAAGAAAACTTCGCCGGCGAGCAAGGCATGTTCCGCAAGCTCTTCGGCGGCGGCCGGGCCGAGCTGGAACTGGAAACCGACGAAAACGGCAATATCGATGTTCTGGAAAGCGGCATCAGCATCCGCGCCAAGCCCCCAGGCAAAGAGCCCCGCGGCCTCAGTCAGCTGTCGGGTGGCGAAAAAACCATGACCGCCGTGGCCCTGCTGATGGCGATCTTCAAGAGCCGCCCCAGCCCGTATGCGATCTTGGACGAAGTCGACGCCGCGCTGGACGAAGCCAATACCGAACGCTTCATCAATGTGATCAAAGGCTTCTTGGACAAGAGCCACTTCATCGTGATTACGCACCACAAGCGCACGATGATGGGCTGCGACACGCTCTACGGCATCACCATGCAGGAACGCGGGGTCAGCACCCGGGTGAGCGTGGACATGAAGGACGTGGGCGCCGACGGCACGCTGCTGGATACCGGGGCGGCACCCGCCGCTGTGGAAGAGGCGGTCGCTGCCCCGGCTCCTGCCCCTGCCCCGGCCCCCGAACCTGAGCCCGTGCTTGCGGCCCCCGAGCCGGCTGAAGCGCCCGAAATTGCCAAGCCCGGGCCCACGTCGCGCGAGCAGCTCGCTGCGATGCTTGAAAACAAAGAACCCGTCGAGGTCTGATACCGGCTCTCGGAGTTGGTATTCGCAACCGGCTGGGTTGCCAATATTAGTACGTGTTCTGGTTCGAGACGAATCTGAGGATTGCCCCGATTTCCGGGGCTTTGTCTCAATGGAGGGGTTGACAGAAAACAACGTTTATCCTATTGTTTGCCACTCGCCTCAAAGACGAGTCTTAAACCTAACCCCGCTTTTGGTGATTGCTCGCCGAGGCTTCATCCCATTGCTTGTACGCTTCCACCGCCCGGGTGGGTTCTGCGGCTTGCGAAACCCTATTTTTCTATAAAGACAGTAAAAACATGCGTAAAGAAAACCTTGCCGAAGCCCTGCGTCCCCAGTTTTCCAAGAAAATGGGAGAGTTTTTAAGCCTGAAGTCGGAAAAGGCGATCGCCGCCGAGGCCGAAGTCGCGAAACTCAAAAGCACGCTTGAGGCGATGGCGGATCAATCGCCTGCCCGGGCAGGTATTGAAGCGGCCATCGAATCGCTGAATACCGGCGATGACGCCTATGAGCGTGAACGTCGCGAAGAAGCCGCGTTTGCAGTCATCATGTTGTGCAACGAGTTGCGGCTTCCGGTGCAACTCAAACCGCGCAAGCCCAAGGCCGTGAAGTCGACCGAGGGCGGGGCCCCGGGCGCCGCCAAAGGCAAACGCCGCCGCCTGGACAAGGGCGAGCGTGAACGCTTCGAAAAGGCCGTGGTCAAGCTGCTCAAGGGCGGCAAGTCGCTGAACCGCACCGAGATCATCGACCTGACGGGCATGGACGGGCCGATGTACACCGCCGTCACCCGCACGCTGAAGAACGAAGGCGACATCGTGACTGAGGGCCGCGGCCGGGCCGCGACGCTGAAGCTGTCGTAAAAGGGAAAGTGGCCCCGTGCCCACATGGCCCACTGACGGAATGTGAAGCCCGGCCCTTGAGGCCGGGCTTTTGTGTTGATAAGGGTCCGTGAAGGGTCGTGAGGGGGGTGGGGCCGCATGTGCCTGTGGGTTTTGGCGCCCTTTCCCGAGGCCGCTGGAGTGCTGGGGGCTTGGGGTCACGTGATCTGACGCCCTCTCCGCTATCATCCCCGCCATGGCCGAAAACTCAGAACGCATTATCTACTCCATGGTCGGTGTCACCAAGCGCTACGACAAGAACGTCGTGCTTAATGAGGTGAACCTGTCGTATTTCTACGGCGCCAAAATCGGTGTCTTGGGGATCAACGGCTCGGGCAAGTCCACGCTGCTCAAAATCTTGGCTGGCGAAGACAAGGACTTTGAGGGCGAGATCCAGCTGCAGCCGGGCTTCAAGATCGGCTATCTGCCCCAAGAGCCGCGGCTGAACCCAGACCTGACGGTCATGGAAACCGTGCGTGAGGCGGTCAAGCCCGTCACCGACCTGCTGGAAGAGTTCGACCGCATCAACGACAAGTTCGGCGAAGAGATGTCCGACGACGAGATGACCAAGCTCATCGAGTTGCAGGGCGAGGTGCAGGAAAAACTCGAACACATGGGCGCCTGGGACCTGGACAGCCGGCTGGAAATGGCCATGGACGCCCTGCGCTGCCCGCCGCCAGACGCCAAGGTCGGCCCGCTTTCGGGTGGCGAGCAGCGCCGCGTTGCCCTGTGCCGCCTGCTGCTGGAAAAACCCGACGTGCTGCTGCTGGACGAGCCGACCAACCACCTGGACGCCGACAGCGTGGGCTGGCTGGAACGCCACCTACAGCAGTACGAAGGCACGGTGATCGCGATCACCCACGACCGCTACTTCTTGGACAACGTCGCGGGCTGGATCCTGGAGATTGAGCACGGCCGCAGCTACCCGTGGAAGGGCAACTACAGCAGCTGGCTGGGGGCCAAGGCCAAACGCAGCGATGTGGCCAACAAGAAGGAAGCCAACGAGGCCAAGGCGCTGAAGCGCGAGCTGGAGTGGTTTGGCAAGAGCCCCGCGGGCCGCCAGAGCAAGAGCAAGGCGCGGATGAAGCGCTACGACGAGCTGAACAGCCGCGAGGCCAAGGCCAAGGCCAAGCAGGTGCAGATCTACCTGGCCCCGGGCCCGCGGCTGGGCGACAAAGTCATCCAGTTCCGCGACGTGGCCAAGGGCTACGGCGACACACTGCTGTACGAAAACGTCAGCTTCGACCTGCCGCCCGGCGGCATCGTGGGGGTCATCGGCCCCAACGGCGCGGGCAAGACCACCATGTTCCGCCTGATCACCGGCCACGAGCAGCCCGACAAGGGCACCGTGGAGGTCGGCGACACCGTGCGGCTGGCCTACGTCGAGCAGATGCGCGAGAGCCTGACCGACGGCGACGACGTGTGGCAGGCCATCAGCGGCGGCAAAGACTTCATCAAGCTTGGCGGACAAGAGATCAACAGCCGTGCCTATGTTGCGCGGTTCAACTTCAGCGGCACCGACCAGCAGCAGAAGGTCGAGAGCCTGTCGGGCGGCCAGCGCAACCGCGTGAACCTGGCGCGGATGCTCACCACCGAATTCAACGTGCTGCTGCTGGACGAACCCACCAACGACCTGGACGTCAACACCGTGCGGGCGCTCGAAGAAGCGCTCGAAGACTTCCCGGGCTGCGCGGTGGTCATCAGCCACGACCGGTACTTCCTCGACCGCATGGCCACGCACATTCTGGCCTTTGAAGACGACGGCAACGTGCGCTTCTTCCAAGGCAACTACCAGGCCTACGCCGCCAAGCGCCGCGAAGAGCTGGGCGAAGCGGCGGATCAGCCGCACCGCGTGAAGTACCGCAAGATGACGCGGTAGGCTGCCGCATTACGGGATTGCGGAAGGTGACACGCCCAAGGCAGGTTGGGCTCGCTGCGCTCGCGAGTTGATGATTGTTGGATGGCCCGAGCACGCGTGGGTTGTGTTCGGGTTGGGTTGCCGCGTGCACTGCACCGAGACCTCACAGAGAACACAGAGAAAGGCATCGGACGCAAGCGGTGGGGAGGGGGCGATGGCGGTGGTGGCCGCGATGCGCTGGTTTGAATCTCTCCCGGTCGCTTGCGTGCCTTCCTCCGTGATCTCGGTGCAGGGGGCGGGACGGTGTCTGTGGGGTGGGGTGCGTCGTGGTCAGCAACGCATCCGTCCACAACTCCGTGGTCTCCGTGATTCGCGTAGCGATGTCTTGGGTTGGACGATCTTTCCGCGACCGCAGTTTTATCCCACGAACACGCCGTCCTTTTTTAGCCGCTCGCGCATCGCCGAAGTCAGAAGTAGGGTGGGTTAAGGCTTTGCGAACCCACCGTGCCGCGGCATGGGGCCGTCGTGACCGCGACGCGCGGTGGGTTCGCCGAGCCTTAACCCACCCTACTTTTCGCAATTATCCGAGGTTGAGATCTTTGCGGATGCCGTTGGTTCCCCATTCTGCATCAAAAACACCTTCTCGGATGTAGCGGTGGATAGATGAGTGCGGCCAATCAGCCGGGCGTTTTACGTGGCCGTGCTTTACCGGGTTGAAGTGGATGTAGTCGAGGTGCTGATTGAAGTCATTCTCATCTCGAATGAGGTGTTCGTAGAACCGCCGCTGCCAGATCCCCTTCTCTCGCTTTTCGACCTGGCTCGCAGTGCGGTCGGGGGACGCCGTCAGGCGGCGCGAAAAACCAGACTTGATCAGTCGCCATCGCTTCGCAAAATCGGCGTCGCCGGCTGGAAGGGTCCAAATCATGTGCAGGTGCTCGGGGAGCACCACAGCGCCGTCGATCTCGAACGGGTAACGGGATTGAACACGGGCCACGGCATCGCGCAGCGCATCGATCTGATCCACAAGCAGCGTCGTGCGTCGATCCGCCAGCGTGACGGTAAAAAAGTAGCTTCCGCCTTCCCGTCGCCAGCGTCGATAGTTCGGCATCGGAGGCTTTCGTAGGGTGGGTTAAGGCTTTGCGAACCCACCGTGCCGCGGTGTGGTGTCGCGTTGATCGGTACGCGCGGTGGGTTCGCCGAGCCTTAACCCACCCTGCC
>JALZVY010000125.1 GCA_023300125.1 Phycisphaera sp. | reverse complement strand
TTACAGCGCGTCGATCACCAACTGGCCGATCGCATCGCAGCCCAGGCCCGAGCGGTCGAGGTTTTTGCCCGCGAAGGTCGGGGTGACCTTCTGCACCGCGGCGCCGATCAATTCGCCGGCTTTCACGGCTGCGTCGTCGTTCTTGATCCGCCCCACCTCGCGGCACAAGAGGCCCATCGAGTCGATGGCGGCGATGGGGTTGGCTTTGTTTTCCCCGGCGATGTCCGGGGCGCTGCCGTGTACGGGCTCGAACATGCTGGGGCCGGTGCCGTCGGGGTTCAGGTTGCCCGACGAGGCGATGCCCATGCCCCCGGCGATGGCGGCGCCCAGGTCGGTGATGATGTCGCCAAACATGTTGGGCACCACCACCACGTCGTAGACCTCGGGCTTGGCGACCATGAACATGCAGCACGCGTCGACGTGGTGGTAGTCGGTTTCGATGTCGTTGTACTCGCCCGCGACTTCGTTAAACGTCCGCAGCCAGGTATCGCCTGCGAAGTTCAGCACGTTGGTTTTGTGCACCAGGGTGAGGTGCCCGCGGTAGCCCGCCAGCTTCCGGGTCCGCGCGGTTTCAAAGGCGTAGCGCACGCAGCGCTCCACGCCGTGGCGGGTGGAGACCATGGTCTGGTTGGCGACTTCGTGCGGGGTGCCCTTGCGCATGATGCCGCCCAGGCCGCAGTAGAGGTCCTCGGTGTTTTCGCGCACGCACACGAAGTCGATTTCTTTGTCGGTTTTGTTTTTCAGCGGCGTCTCGATACCGGGGTACAGCTTCACCGGACGCAGGTTGATGTACTGGTCCATGTCGAAGCGCAGCTTCAGCAGGATGCCCTTCTCGATGACCCCGCCTGCCAGGCGCGGGTCGTTGGGCTGGCCGCCCACCGCACCCAGCATGATCGCGTCGAAGCCGCGCAGGGCGACGATGTCGTTGTCGTCCAGCACCTTGCCGGTCTTGATGTAGTGCGCGGCCGAGAAGGGAAAGTCGGTCTTCTGGTAGCTCATGCCTGCGGCTTTGGCGGCGGCATCGAGGACGCGGAAAGACTGATCGACCACTTCGGGGCCGATGCCGTCACCGGGGATGGAGGCGAGATTCAGGGGCATGGTGGGGATTCCGCGTTGCGGGGTGAATGGTGGGCAGGGGTTGGGAACGGGGCACCGGGCCCCGTGACAGCGAGCCGGCGAGTTTAGCAGGCGCGGTGAAGCGGTCTGTGGGCATCAAGACCATGGGTGGATCTGGCGGCCTGGCCCATAGACTCACATAGACTCAAAGGGTGACCGACCCGCCCCCGACACCCGCGGCCCGAGCCAAGCCCACCGGGCGCAGCTTGCCCTGCGCGGCCTGCGGCTACGACCTGCGCGGGGTCTGCACGCCCGCTGGGCCGCTGGGGGGCTGCCCGGAATGCGGCGAGCCGTTTGCGTACGACGAGGTGAGGACGCGCGCGACCTGGCGCGATCAGGGTGTTGAGTCGATCGGGCGATTGTCGGTTTTGATGCTGCTGGTGTATCCCTGGCCGATGCTGTTGGTGTTGACCTTTGCGGTGTTTGTCACGGTGAAGCAAGGGGGCTTAGAGCCGGCTGCGATGTCGCTATGGGTCGTGCTGCTGGTGGGTTTTGCTTGGTTGGTCAATCTTCCAATGTCGCGCCGTCTTCAGCGCAACTGGAAGGCCCATCAAGACCATCCGGATGCGCGTGGATCCACATGGGCCCGCCGGTTGATCCCCGTGTGGGTGACCGCGGGCCAGTGTGTGATCACCGCGGGGTATTTCGGGGGTTGTATGGCGTGTTTGGGCTAACGGTTTAATTTGAAAAGGCGATTTCGCGATGCCCCCATCGACTCCAAAAAAACCATTCTTGCCCTCGCGTGAGGTTGTGGCTTTTTACGTGACGCTTTGGGGATGGCCCGTGGTGATGGGGGTGTTGCTTGGGGTTTTGGTGACGAATACGCCAGGTCATAGCAACATCGATCAAATTCTAGGAATGGGATGTGGTGCCATGATCGTGGGAGGGATGGGCATGTCCGTGTGGCATCTGCGGATCACCGGGTTCTCGCTGCGTCAGTGTGGGTGGCGGTTTCCGTTCTACGCGGTGGTCTTTTCGGTGTTACAGCTGTGTGTTTTCGTTGGAGGGTGTAGTTGTGCCGCGATGCAAGGCGGTCAGGTCCGCATTGCCGGGTGAGATGGGGGCAACGATGCCTGTGAGTGAGGCATGTCATTTGAGGCATCGCGCTGAAAAATGCTTCATGGCACTGGATACACTTTTCAGATGAACCCCAAGAACCCGCCGATGTTGTTTTTGGGGGTGTGGCTTGTGGCGCTGTTGCTTGGCGGATTAATGTTGCTGATGCCGGCCGTTTTCACGCGGATTCAACCCAACCGTTCAGCTGTGGTCTTCGCGCAAGCATTCGGGGTGTTGGTGATGATTCAGGCATCGATCGTGATGGGCGGGTGCGGGCTAGCCTGTGGTTTGGACAACGTGGGGGCCGGCTGATGACCCCCGATTTTTTGCAATATTCGGGGGTTCTCAAACACACCACCAGCCTGTGCCCAGTGTGCCACGTGTCGGTGCCCGCGGTGGTGACTGAACGCGCGGGACGGGTCTTCATACAGAAGACCTGCCCGGAGCATGGGGTGTTTGAGGTTTTGATCAGCAGTGACCGCAAGTGGTATTTCAACAGCGTTGGCGCGGGTGCGGGCGAGGCGTGCTGCGAACCTGGGGGTGCGTGCTGTGGAAGCGAACCTTCGGGCGGCGCGGTGGAGCACGGATCCACCTGCATCGCGCTGATCGAGATCGTTGAGGACTGCAACCTCACCTGTCCGACGTGCTACGCGGGCAGCGCGCCACCGGCGGTGGGTGCTGCGGTGAGTGCAATGGGGGTGGATCAGTTCAAAGAGCGCGTGAAAGCGGTGATCGCCCGCAAGGGCCCGCTGGATATTCTTCAGCTTTCAGGCGGCGAGCCCACGCTGCATCCACAGTTTTTTGAGTTGTTGGATTGGGCGCTGACCCATGAACACATCGGCTATGTGCTTGTGAACACCAACGGGCTGCGGATCGCGCAGGACGCTGCGTTTGCCCGCGGCCTGGGTGAGAGCCATGCGCAGCACGGACATTTCGAGGTGTATCTTCAGTTTGACGGGGTGCAAGAAGCTGGGCAGGTGGCTTTGCGGGGGGTGGACCTGAGGAAGGTGCGCGAGCGGGTGGTGCGGTGCTGCGGCGAGCTTGAGGTGCCGGTGACCTTGGCCATGACGGTGAACCACGCGACGATCCCGCACTTGGGTGACGCGGTGCGGTTTGGGATTGAACACCGAATCGTGCGGGGCGTGGTGTTTCAGCCCGAGTTCGGTTCGGGGCGTGCGTCGGGTGCGGTGGGGGTCGCGGTGGGCGTGACCGTGAGTGGCGTGTCGGCGGGGGTGACCACCGACCACACCCACTTGAACGTGGCAGACGTGATTCACGCGGTGGTGGACCAAACCGCAGGCTTGGTCACCGAGGCAGACTTCACCCCCCTGCCGTGTGGCGATCCGAACTGCCACACGATTGGGTATTTGATTCGCAACGATGATGCGCCCGGCGGGGTGCTGCGGGTGAGCGACTTCGTGGATTTTGGTGCGCTTCAGGGGTTTTTGAAAGACCGCGTGAATTTTGACCTCGCCGACTTGAAGCGCTGCGGCTGCGAAACCGAGGCGCTGGGCGAGGTGTTGCACGAGCTGGAGGTCGGCGGGGGTGACGTGTTTCGGTTGTTCATCAAGCCGTTTATGGACGCGTGGACGTGGGATCAAGACCGCATCGATCGCTGCTGTGTGCATGTTGTGAAAGAAAACGGCGAGCTGGATAGCTTCTGCCGCCACTACGCGATGCAGCCATGAGCGAGTCGCACCCTCTGATTCCGTTCTTGACCACCCCGTCTCACCCGCTGACGCCGACCGGCGGTTCGCTGATCTACAGCGGGCTGATGGCAGCGTCGTTGGCGGTGGGCGCGGTCGCGTGGACACGGCGAACCCGAGGCGACGTGCGCCGGGCACCGGTGTACCTGAGCGCGGTGGTGGGTGCCCTGCTGGGTGCGAAGCTGGGGTTCTTGTTGGCCGAAGGCTGGTTGTATATCGGTGACCCCCACCGCTGGTCCTTGTGGCTGACGGGTAAGACGGTCTTGGGAGCGTTGCTGGGTGGCTACGCGGGGGTGGAGATGGGGAAAAAAGTGGCGGGGGTACGCGAAACCACCGGCGACTGGTTTGCCCTGGTGGTGCCCGCGGGGCTGATCGCTGGGCGGGTGGGCTGTTTGTTTCACGGCTGCTGCCAGGGGGTGGTGTGCTCGGCGGTGCCCAGCGGGGTGTGGCCCGCGGCGCAGGTGGAGCTGGCGTTCAATGCCGCGGTGCTCGGCGTGCTGGCGCTGCTGAAACATCGCGGTGTGCAGCGCGGCCAGCTGTTTCACCTGTATCTGATCGCCTACGGCGCGTTCCGCCTGCTGCACGAACCGATGCGGGCCACGCCCAAGCTGAGTGCTGCGGGCGTGGGGGCGTGGTTGTCGCCGTACCAGTTGCTTGCGGTGGGGGTGATGGCGCTGGGGGTGTGGCGGTGGAAGGTTCGGGCGGGTCGCCAAGGTGTGGCATGAGTTTGTTGTTATGGCTTGAAAAGACGGGCTCTTCCGCGATCTTAGTGGCAGACAAACCGGGGTTTCGGACTGATCCAGCCAAGACAGCGCTTCGCTTATCCACAGAGATCACAGAGTTGAAGAAGCCTCCACCGGCCAGAACCTCCCGGATTCAAACCCGCCATCACGGGTTCAGTGGCCTGCACGGAGGCACAGAGGAAGGCACGAGCATCTTCATTCTTTTGCCTTCCTCTGTGCCTCTGTCACTCTGTGGATAAGCGAAGCGCTGCCTTGGTCGGCGGACTCTGCCACGAAAATCGCGGAAGAACCAAAAGACGTAACCCATTTTATAAGGCGCGGTGAACGATTTAGTCTTTCGTTTCATGTGCGCGCCGCTGAAGCGCACAAAAAAAACCCCCGCCGAAAGTTTCGGCGGGGGCGATGGCGGGTTGCAATTGGGCCTGGGGTTTACAGAAGGCTCAGGGCGTTCTGCGGGTTGCTGTTGGCAATACCCAGCGAGTTGGTTGCGGCCTGCACCAGGATCTGCGAGCGGGTCAGAGCGGCGGTTTCGGCTGCGAAGTCCGTGTCGCGGATCGCACTCTCGGCGGCCGAGGTGTTTTCCAGGGCGACGCCCAACGAGCGGATACTCGATCCGACCGTGTTGCGGGTGAAGGCACCCAAGCGGCCGCGTTGCTCGCTGACCTGACTGATCGCTTCGTTGACGATGTTCTGGGCTTCGGTCAAATCGCCGTCGACGACGTTTTGGTCCGCACCCGCAGACAGGCCGCTGAGGAAGCCGGTGCTTTCGCTGCCCAGGTTGCGGCTGGCGACCGAGCCGATGCCGATCGAGACCTGGTTGCCGATGTTCACTTCGGAGCCCAGGTTGAAGTTGGCTCCGCCGCCGGTGATGGTGCCGGCATCGATGGCTCCGAGGGTTTGGGCCCCGGCGCTGGTGAGGTTAATTGAGACGTCGAGGAAAGCGCTGGAGATCGACGCAGTCGCACCGTCGGTGGCGGCTTGCACACCGTTGATGGTCGCGGCGATGTCTTGGCCTTCGTCACGAATGGGGCTGTCGGCGTTGGCGAACGTGACCGCGTCGGTGGCCACGGCGGTGGTGGCATCGTTGGGGTCGAAGAAGTTCACGGTGCCGGCCACGCCGGCGTCGTTGGTGATGTCTACGGCCACGAACTGGTCTTCGCCCAGTTCGGTGGAGAACAGGCCTACGCCGCCGCCGGAGGCCGAGGCGGTGACGCCGGTGACGTCGCTGAAGGTGTTGATGGTGTCGGCGATGTCGGCGAACGAGGTGCCCGATGCGAAGCTGAACTCTCGGCTGCCTGCGGAACCTGAGACGTCGAAGACCAGGGTTTCGCCGGCGGTGGTGGCGCCGATGTCGGTGCCGCCTGCGGAGAGGAATAGTCCGGCGTTCTGGGCCGACTGGGTCACGGTTACGTTCAGTTCGCGTTCGTCGCCGTTGGCGATGGTGGCGGCGTTGACGGTGATGTCGCTGACGGCGTCGGATTGGCCTTCGACGTTGAAGTCGAAGTTTCCGTTGAGCAGGTTGGTGCCCTGGAAGCTGGTGGTTTCGGAGATGCGGTCGATCGTTTGAATGATCGAGTCGATCTGAAGCTGGTTGGCTTCGCGTTCGTCGTCGCTCAGGCCTGCTTCGTTGGCCGACTGGCCCACGAGGCTTTG
>JALZVY010000124.1 GCA_023300125.1 Phycisphaera sp. | reverse complement strand
TTCAGACGAGGAGAATGCTCTTGGCAAAGCCGTGATAAGACCCAACCAGAGATCCCGCAAGTGGTTTCGGGCGAATATGTTCACGCCTCTATCGCGAAACGAATTGCCCCCCCTTGCCCGGCCCGCCGCCAAACTCCAAGCCTTTCAAGCCGACCTCTGGGCCTACGCCCAGCACCGCCGGGTCTTGGGCATCGCCCTGCTTCAATCCATCGCCTTCTACGCCCTGGCGGCCCTGAGCGTCTCAGTCGCCGGCGCATGCTTCGGCATCACCGTCGACGCCCGCAGCGCCACCACCGTCACCGCACTGGTGCTGGTCATCACCCTGCTGCCCATCTCCATCAACGGCGTGGGCCTGTGGGAATTCGCCTTCAGCGAAACCTTCGACCTCTTGGGCTACGGCCGCGAGTTCGGCCTGGCCCTGGCCCTGATCATCCGCTTTCGCGACGTCGCGTGGAGCACCACCGGCTTCCTGCTCGCCACCACGCTGATGAAAAAAACCTCAGACCCAAACCCCGACGCTCAGCGCGTCGAAGAACCCCACGGGGATGAGTCAGACAAAAACCAACGGCCTGACGCATGACACGCCGTGGCCCAGTGCCCCGCGGGCTTAACCCTCAAACTCGGCCCGCGAAGGAACCGGCGCGATCAAACCCTGCTCGGCATACCACGCCGCGGTGCGGTACACGCCTTCACGCATGCTGATCTTGGGCGCGAATCCCAAACCGCCCCGTGCCCGTTCATTGGTGAACGCACGCGACTTGACGTAGAACTCGCAGCGGCGAACGTGCAGTGGCGGCGCAATGCCCAAGGGCTTACACACCATCTCGCACGCCTTGGCCGCGGTAAGCAGCGGCCACATGGGCCAGTGCACCCGCGGGGCGCGGCCGCCGGTGGCTGCAGCCACCATGCCCACAAAATCGTCGAGCGTGATCCACCCGTCGCCACACAGAATGAACGTGTTGCCCACCGCGTCGGCGTGCGTGCCGCACTGGATGATGCCGTCCACCAAGTCGTCGATGTACACCAGCTGGTAGGTCGTCTGCCCGTCGCCAAACATCGGAAAGCGGCCCTTCTGCACCCCACGGAAGATTTTGAGTAGCCGCAGATCGCCGGGCCCGTAGATCGCCGCGGGACGGAAGATCACCCCGGGCAGGCCGCCCTCCATCGCGGCGCGAAAACGGTTTTCCCCCGCAAGCTTGCTGCGCTGGTAGATGTCCCCAGCGTTAAACGGCGAGTCTTCGTGGGCGGGCACCTCGCGCACGTGCCCATGCACACCGATGGTCGAGCAGTGCACGACCCGGGCCACCCCGTGACGCTGAGCGGCATCGATGATGTGCTGCACACCGCCGTCGTTGACCGCGTGGTAATAGTCGTCGCTGTGGCCCGCCGTGCGGTAGACCGCGGCGATGTGCTGGATCAAGTCCACGCCTTCAGCCGCCCGCAGCACCGCGTCGCGGTCTTGCATATCGCCTTGCACAAGCACGACGCCCGCAGCCGCAAGCTCGCTTGCCGACTTGCTTTCAGCGTCGCGCACCAAGGCCACAACACTGTCGCCGCGCCGGGCGTGTTCTTTGGCCAACGCACCGCCCGCAAAACCCGTGGCCCCGGTAACAAGAACTTTCATAGCGCAACCTTTTCTGGGGTGTCGTTCACAGGCTTGGGTGCCGATGCCCCCGCGCGCCCAGTGACCTTCGCATACACCTGGGCAAGCTTGCGCCCGCCCGCAGTCCACGACAGCTCGGACACCACCCGCTGACGGCCGGCCTCTCCCATCTGCCGTGCCATTTCGGGGTCGTCGAGGTAGCGGCACACGGCCGAGGCCAAGGCGGCCTCGTCGTCCACAGGGCCGTACAACGCGGTGTCGCCAAGCAGCGAGCGGTTGACCCGCGTGTCGGTGGCCACCACCGGCAGGCCCACGGCCATGTAGTTCAGCAGCTTGCCATTGGCTTCGGTCACGTCGGCCTTGGCGCTGAACCCGATGTCGCAGGCCGCGAGGTAGTCGCGGGCCTGGGCGTAGGGAATGCGCCCGGGAAAGAGCACCGAGTCCCCGATGCCCAGGCCCTGGGCCATGTCGCGGTAGTGATCGATCTTGGGATACCCCATGACCACAAAGACCGCGTCTGGGTGCTGCGTGATGACCTGCTTGGCCACCCGCAGCATCGCCCCCACGCCCTGGTATTCGCTGAGCACGCCCAAAAAGCCGATCAGTTTTTTGCCAAGCGGCAGGCCCAGGGCCTCACGCAGGTTTTCTTCGGGCTTTGCAGGATAGAAAGCGTTTTCGTCCACCCCGTCATCGAGCACGGTGGCGGGGACCGTGAGCTGGTCGATCTCGGTCACCCCTTCGGTCGCACGGTCGCTGCTAAGCACCAGATGATGCGGCCAGCGGATGAGCCAGCGCTCGGCAGCGCGGAAAAAGTTGTGCAACAACCCGCGGGGCTTGATGAAGTTGTGCTGCACCAGCTCGCCCACCAGCGATCCTTGCAGATCGCCCACCAGCGGCACACGAAACAGCAGGCTCAGCACCTTGCCCACGCCCACGCCCTCGTGCAGGTGGCCGTGGATCACGGTGGGCTTGTCGCGCCAGCAAGCCCGAATACCGGTCCACAACAACAGCGCATCGAGATAAAACTGATGCACGCTGGGGCCCGCCGAAAGCTTTTGGTACCAAGGCACATTCAGCGAGCGGTGCACAGGCAACCCCGGCACGTCTTTGCCCAGGTGATAGGTGATGACACTGGCGCGGTAGCCCTCGCGCTCGGCGGCGCGGATCTCTTCAAGAATGCGCACGTGGCAGCCGCGATCCGAGAAAAACGGCGTGGGGGCGACGACCAACACGTGACCCGCGTGCCCGTGCTCCATGTCTGGCATGTCTGGCGTGGTGGGTTCGGCCTTGCTCATGGCCCTTCTCCGTGGACCGCTTCGGGGCCCGCCGACAAACCCCGTGCGCGATAGGCCGCTCGCACCTGCTGCACCTGGGCGTCTTGCTGGGCCGCGTCCCATCCCGTCGCACGCGCCATCAAAGCAGCGCAGCGCCGCAGCACCGCGTCACCCGGCCAGCCCATGAAGCCCAAGGGGGTGCGCCCAAACACCGCATCGCTCAGCGTCACGGCCATTTCGGACTGGGCCGCGTGCACAATCGCAGCTCCGGTGACGGGCGCGTCGGCGTGCAAGGGCTGGCCCAAGCTGGGGTCTTGGGCGATCAGTTCAATCAGCTCGTGGTAGCGGTCGCCGTAGTTCGCCAGCAGGTCGTCAAAGATGTCGGCGGCGACCGATTCGGGCCGGCGGGCCCGGGCGTCGGCCACGAACTGCTCGTAATCCGCATACCCCCCGCCCACCAGCGGCGCGTGGGCGGTTTGGCCATCGGGCAGCTGGCGGTCCAGCAAGGCGCCCACGCGGTCCACGGTCTTCTGGGCCACGTCGCGGGCGGTGGTCCACTTCACGCCCACCACACTCAACAGGCCCGGCGTGCCGTTGTTTTTTTCGTGATCCAAAATTGCGTACTGCTTTTGGTACTGCGGGTCGTCAGGGGCCGCGCCCTCGGCCAGGGGCAGCAGCCCGGTGTACACCCACTTCACCTCGTCGTAGCTCAGCTTCGCGGTGGGGTAAGTGGCGTTGAACTCATCGACATACCGGCGCACTTCATCGGGCGACACCGACACGTCCGCGGGATCGCCTTGATAAGGCTCGTAGTAGGTGCCGATGAGCGAGCGGCCCTGCCAAGGGGTCACAAAAAAGTTGCGGTAGCCCTTGCTCACCACTTCGTGGCGGTCTTGGTAAGCCGCCCGGCCTTTGACCGCGACCGCTTGACCGTTGAGCACGTTGCGGGTGACCAAAACCACAGCGCGAAAAACGTCGTAGGGCTTTTTCACCGGGATATCGCAGCCGGCGCCAGCGCTGCGCAGTCCCGCGGCATCGAGCGTGCGGGCGGTCCAGGGCCCGGTGCAGGCCACCGTCAAATTCGCCCGGATCTGCACGGCCTCGCCGGTGAGCATGTCGGTGGCCTGAACCCCTTGCACACGCGCGGTGTCGTCGCGGATGAACTGGTTGACCTCCACATGGTTGGCCACCACGGCCCCCGCAGCGGCGGCCGACTGCACAACCGACAGCACCAAACGTTCGCTATTCACCACCTGCCCGTCATAAAACACCGCCCCACCGGTGACGTCATCCGCGTTCAGTCCCGGGGCCCGGGTCAAGCAGGCGGCTTTGCTCACAATCTGCCCGGGGCCCAAGTGCTTGGATGCCGGCAGCCCGCGGTTGCGGTCGTGGCTGACCCAGTCGTTCATCTTGAGCGCGATGCGCATCAGCATCTTGCGCTGCACGCCGCGTGGCGTGGTGGGCACCAAAAACCCCTGCGGCTCGCAGAGGTGGGGCATGCGCCGCATCACGGTGCTGCGCTCGCGAATCGATTCGCGCATGCGCTTGAAGTCCGCGTGTTGCAGATAACGAAACCCGCCGTGGAGGATGCGCTGGCTGTTGGCGCTGGTGGCGGCGCCAAAGTCCGCCCGATCCACCAAGGCCACTTTCAACCCCCGCTGCGCGGCATCCAGCGCGACCCATGCGCCGTAGACCCCGGCGCCCACCACCAACACGTCAAAGGTCTCTTGCCCCAGCGCGGACAGCACGCTGGCCCGGTCCGTGGTGGGGGCAGTGTTAGAGCTGGCGGTGGACACAGGCTTCATCTCGCTTCGCGGGGTTCGGACAATCTCTCGCGTGCCCTCGGGTCAAGCAACCCAATAAGCCCCGCCCGCACAACGGGCCGTGGGGTTAAACCAAGCGGTGGCGCCCTGAAGCCTTCGGGTTGTGGGGTACAGGCCGCGCGGGCTTTGGGCATCAACCCGCTTGCAGTTCCGCGTCGCCGTCGCCGCGGTGCGGGGCCGGGGCGTTGGGTTCGCCGCCCTGAAGCTGCTGCCGCACTTTGTAAGGCCGACGGTCTTGGCTTTCGTAGTAGATCCGCACCATCAGTTCGCTCAACACGCCCATCATCAAAAAGATGATGCTAACCACGAAGAAGAACAGCGTGCCGAAGAAGAAGATGTTGCGGTTGAGGTTCACCGGCACACCGTTTTCGGTCCAGAACAAACCCACTTTTTGCAGGATTGCGATGACCAGCGCCGCGGCAGAAACCAAGAAACCAAAACCCGCCAGCTTGCCGAAGAAATAGATGGGCTTGGTGCCGTAGTCACCCAAAAACTTCACGGTCAGCAGGTCCAGCAGCACCTTG
>JALZVY010000123.1 GCA_023300125.1 Phycisphaera sp. | reverse complement strand
GGCAGTTTTGAGTGCGCCGCGCAGCATCGCTCAACTCGCGAGCGCAGCGAGCCCACGGACTTGGGGTTGTCAGACGTTCGCGTCTTCACGCAAATAACAACGAAAAGCGACGTTGCCCGCGTCGTCCCGATCATTGTGCCTTCACGTCATCCCGTAACGCCTGCCGCCTCACTCACCTTCCACGCGGCGCCGTCGCGGTGGACTTCGCGGTAGAGGGTGTCGCGTTCGATGGGGGTGTAGCCGGCTTCGCAGATGGCTGAGCGGAGGCTGCCGACGGTGACTTCTTGGTGGGTGTCGCTGCCGCCGACTTTGGTGATGTCGTACCAGACGACGGTGCCGTCGACGTCGTCGGCGCCGTAGTCGAGCATGATCTGGGTCATGGGCAGGGTTTGCATGATCCAGAAGGCTTTGACGTGGTCGATGTTGTCGAGCATGAGCCGGGCGACGGCGATCATGCGGAGGTTTTCGACGCCGCTGGGGCCGGGCAGGTGCTGCAACTCGCTGCCGTCGGGGAAAAACGGCAGGGGGATGATGGTTTGGAAGCGGGCGGGGAAGCCTTGGGCGATGGCGTGGTCTTGTTCTTGCCGGAGCATGTCCAGGTGGTGGATGCGGTCTTCGGGGCTTTCGATGTGGCCGTAGAGCATGGTGGCGTTGGTGTGCAGGCCGAGCTCGTGGGCGGTGCGGTGGACGGTGAGCCATTCGTCGCTGCGGATCTTGCCGCGGAAGGCTTCGTCGTGGACGCGGTCGTCGAAGACTTCGGCGCCGCCGCCGGGCATGGAGCTGAGGCCGGCGGCGACGAGGTCTTCCAAGACGGCGCGGACGGCGCCGGCGAAGTCTTTGCGGATGGCGCGTTTGCTGACGCGGGCGAGGTGGACGATCTCGACGGCGGTGAAGGCTTTGAGGTGCACCTGGGGGGCGGTCTCGCGGATCGCTTCGAGCATGTCGGTGTAGTAGGCGAACGGCAGCTTGGGGTGCAGGCCGCCGACGATGTGCATCTCGGTGGCGCCGGCGTCTTTGGCGTCGTTGGCTTGCTTGACGATGTCTTCGAGGCTGTATTCGTAGGCGCCGTCTTGGCCGGGCTTGCGGTGGAACTCGCAGAACTTGCAGCTGAGGATGCAGAGGTTGCTGTAGTTCAGGTGCCGGTTGATGTTGTAGTAGGCCCGCTGGCCGTGCAGGCGGGTGCGGACCTGGTGGGCCAGGTCGCCGACGGTGTGCAGGTCGCGGGTGCGCAGCAGGGCCAGGCCGTCGGCGGGGCTGAGGCGCTCTTGGTGGGCGACTTTCTTGGCGATGTCTTGGAGGGCGGGATCCATGGTGTGAGTTTAGTCGCCGGGGCAGCGGCGGCCTGCGGCGTGTCTGCCCGGTGGGCCCATTGATTTAGACTGCCGGGCATGAATATCAAAGGCCACGGGGTGGACATTGTTGAGACCGCGCGCATCCGGCGGATGTTGGGCGAGCACCCCGAGCGTTTTCTCGCGCGGGTGTTTACCGCCGATGAGCGTGCGTATGCCATGAGCCGGCCCAAGCGCAGCGATGAGCACCTGGCGGGGCGGTTTGCTTCCAAAGAGGCGGTGCTGAAGGTGCTGGGCACCGGGTGGTCGGGGGGCATCGCGTGGACCGACGTGGAGGTGGTGCGCGAGGCGTCGGGCCAGCCGACGGTGCGGCTGTCGGGGGTGGCGGCGAAGAAGGCCCAGGAGCGGGGCATCACCGATTGGTGGCTGAGCATCTCGCACACCGACACCCACGCGGTGGCCAGCGCGATCGGGGCGGGCGACTGAGGGTGGCGGTCTGGGGAGTTTGCGGGGCTGAGGGAGGGGGCGCGGTGGGGGATGTGGAAAAATTGTCGTGTGGGTCAACCCAAATTGAACCGCGATCAGTGTAAGGTGCGGTCTCGTATCGTTTTCTCGGACGCCCGCCCGATATACTCAGTGAACATGGCCCGCAAACACGGACGTACCGCGCCATACGAAATCATGCGACAGGTCGGCGGAGCTCCGCCGCTTCCTTCCGCACGGACGACGTTAAGCGCACCAGCGGACTCTTCGGAGAACCCACCGCTGGCCGACCCCGACGGCAATTCGCCCCGGCGGATGTCGCGTGGCGGGGCCGTGTTGGGGTGGCTGGATTCGGTGCGGGAGTCTGGGCGGCGGTGGGCTTGTGCGGTGACCGAGCATGTGACCTCGTGGGGCTCGGCGGTGCGTTCGCCTGTGGCGTTGCGGCTTTCGGGCTTGGGGCTGGCGGGCATCGGGCTGCTGGGGGTGTTGTTGCTGGCCGGGGTGTTTTGGGTGGGTTCGCAGATGGGCCAGCGGGCGGTGCTGACCGACGCGGTGGCGGGTGACCCCGCCGGTGGTTTGGCCCCGGTGCGGGAGGGGACGGACACGCTGATCCCGGTTTCGCCGTGGACCGCCGGAGCCGTGGACACACCGGGCGGGGCCATTGCGTTGCCCACCGCCGATCCGCGGATCCCGGGCTATAACTACCTGTGTTTTGTGAGCCTGCGGGGTGCGGACATCGACGAGGCCCGTCGGATTCAGCGCTTCTTCCAGCGGGCGGGGGTTGCAACGATACTGACGGGCGATACACTCTTCGATCCGGTCTTGGGCGAGAAACCCAAGGGCTGGATTCAGGTGGTGGATGTCAGCCGCGGCTTTAGCCGTGAGCAGTGGTTCAACGGTGAGCACGAGTCGTTTTATACGTCTCGGCGAGCGTTGGGAAGGGCCTGGAAGGCCCGCAACCGTGGCATCGGAAGCGACCTGAACACGATGATGTTCCGCAAATTCACGCCGGCTGGCAGCTGACCCGCTCTGGCCGATTCAAGAAAGAAGCCTGATCATGAGCCTCGACTCCTCTCTGAAATCTGGCGGCGGCCTCAGCCGTCACCGCAACGTCCTGACCCGCGCCGAGCGCGTGGCCAAGCTGGCCAAGACCGACGGTTTTGATGTCGACAAGGACAACCCCCTGGGGATCCGCAAGGTTGGCAACCGCAAGCTGGTCACCGGCAAGACGACCAAGAAGAAGAAAGAAGCGACCGAAGAAGAGAAGTGATGCGGTCGCGGTCCGGCGGCTGGACCGATACGACACGCATGACGCCGCCCCGGTGGGGCGGTTTTTTTGTGCGCGGCGTGGGCGGGCGGGCCGCGTGTTGACTGGTAAAGTTGCGGGTCACTTGGCCGTTTGCCTTTTTCCTCTTGGGTTCCACCTTCATGGACTTTTCCCGCTTTATCCACGACCGCGCCCACGCCGTTGACGCCTCGGGCATCCGCCGGGTGTTTGACTTGGCCGCGACGCTGAAGGACCCGATCAACCTTTCGATCGGCCAGCCGGACTTCGACGTGCCCGAGGCGATCCAGGACGTGGCGGTGGACGCGATCCGCGGCGGGCAGAACCGCTACACCCAGACCCAAGGCACCGGCCCGCTGCGTGAGCGGGTGACCGCGGAACTGACCCGTGAGTTCCCCGACACGCTGGGGCGCGACCTGGCCAGCGGCGACGCGGGGCTGCTGATGACCTCGGGGGTGTCGGGCGGCTTGATGTTGGCGCTGATGACCTGCGTGGGCCCGGGCGACGAGGTGTTGATCCCCGATCCGTATTTCGTGATGTACAAGCACTTGGTGACGCTGGCGGGCGCGACGGCGGTGTACGTGGACACCTACCCCGACTTTGCGGTCACGCCCGAGCGGCTGGCCCCGCACGTGACCGAGCGCACCAAGCTGCTGCTTTTTAACACGCCCAGCAACCCCACCGGCGTGCGGGCGTCGGCTCAGGAAGCCCAGGCTGTGGCGTCGTTTTGTGATGAGCGCGACATCCTGCTTTTGAGCGACGAGATCTACGACGTGTTTGCCTATGGCTTGGAAGGCGATCCCTTCCCCAGCCCGCTGCACAGCACGGCCGACGCGCTCTTGCTGCGCGGCTTCAGCAAGACCTACGGCATGACCGGCTGGCGGCTGGGCTATGTGGCGGGGCCTCAGGCGATTGTGGAGCAGATGACCAAGCTGCAGCAGTACAGCTTTGTGTGTGCTCCCAGCATGGTGCAGGCCGCGGGGGTGGTGGCGCTGGACACGGATATGAGCGATCACGTCGCGGCGTATGCGGCCAAGCGCGACCGCGTGGTGGAGCGGCTGAGCCCGCACTACGAGCTGACGGCGCCCGGCGGGGCGTTCTATGCCTTTCCCAAGGTGCCCGAGCACCTGGGCATGACCGCCAGCCAGTTCGTCGAAGCGGCGGTGAAAAAGAACCTGCTGATCATCCCCGGCAGCGTGTTTAGCCAGCGTGACACCCACTTCCGGCTGAGCTACGCCTGCGACCAGGCGATGCTGGAGCGGGGGCTGGACGTGCTGGTGGAGCTGGCGGGGGGGTGATGCGGGGGTGACGTGGGGCGAGGTAGGGGGCGGGGGTGTACGCCGTTCTTGACGGGTTGGCCCGGCGTGCCTAAGCTTCCGCCCTACAACTCAACCGCGTTACACGCGCTTATCCAGAGTGACCGAGGGACGAGCCCTTTGAAGTCACCGCAACCTTCCCCAGCTTTGGGCCTGCCCCAAAGCGTTGAACGGTGCGAATTCTCGCTTTTGGTGAGGCCTCCCCTGATGGGGTCGCCTCCCGGAGGGAAGATGAGTGACGGGTCGCCCCGGATCCTGCGGATCCGACCGGTCGCTTGCAAGAGCTTTCGGACGTGAACCGCAGCCCCGCGAGCCCTTCTCATCCTTCCCGATGTGAAGGCCTTTTTTTTAGGCCCCGCCGCTTGCCTAAGACCGCAGGATCCCCCGCCATGACCACCGCCACCCACACCCAGTCAAACGCCTCGGACGCCACGGACCGCCCCGAGGGCGGCTACGTCAAGGCCTTGCGCGGCCGCGAGTCGGGGATCGAGTATCCCATCGAGCCGCGGACGATCTGCGACACAGACTTCGGCCCGGTGGAGGTCACCTACGACTACGAGGCCATGAAGGGCCGGGTCACGCGTGAGAGCATCGAGGCGGGGCCGCGCAGCCTGTGGCGTTACCGCGACCTGTTGCCGATCGCCGGCGAGCCACGCTCGGGTCTGCGGTCGGGCTTCACGCCGCTGGTGCGGGCCGACCGCTTGGCCAAGCACCTGGGCTGCAAAGAGCTGTACATCAAAGACGACTCGGCGAACTACCCGAGCTTTTCGTACAAGGACCGCGTGGTCGCGGTCGCGGTGACCAAGGCCTTTGAGTTTGGCTTTGACTGCGTGGGCTGTGCGAGCACCGGGAACCTTGCCCACAGCGTGGCGGCGCACGCCGCGGCGGCGGGCATGAAGGCGGTGGTGATGGTGCCGCATGACTTGGAAGCCGGCAAGATGGCGGCCATGCGTGTCTTCGGCCCCAAGGTCGTGCGCATCCAGGGCAACTACGACGACGTGAACCGTCTGTGCTCGCAGATCGCCGACAAGTACAACTGGGCGATCGTGAACGTGAACCTGCGGCCGTTCTACACCGAAGGGGCCAAGACCCACGGTTTTGAAATCGCCGAGCAGATGGGCTGGCGTTTGCCCCAGCACACGGTCTCGCCGGTGGCCGGCGGCACGATCCTGCCCAAGATATACAAGGCGTACAAAGAGTTCATCGAACTGGGTCTGGTGGAAGACACCAAGCCGGCCATGTGGGGCGCTCAGGCCCAGGGCTGCAACCCGATCGTGACCGCGCTGGATGAAGGCGAAGAGCTGTTCCGCCCGCAGAAGCCCGACACGATTGCCAAGAGCATCGCCATCGGCAACCCCGCCGACGGCTACTACGTGCTCAAGGACGTGCGTGAAAGCGGCGGCGGCGGGGCCAGCGCCACCGACGACGAGATCGTCGCGGCCATGAAGCTGCTGGCCGAGACCGAGGGCATCTTCACCGAGCCCGCGGGTGGCACCACGATGGCCTGTGCGATCAAGCTGATCGAAAGCGGCAAGATCCCCAAAGACGAGTCGATCTGCGTGTGCATCACCGGCAACGGCCTGAAGACCATTGAAGCTCTGGACGGCCAGTTCGACGAAGCCGCGGCGATCCCGGCGAAAATGAAAGACTTCAACGCTTTGATTGAAGGCTAGTCTGAAAATCCCAAACCACGCTTCGCTCCACCACAGAGGCACAGAGACCACAGAGGACACAGAGCAAGACATTCACGTGACGCACTGCAGGCGCCTTCCTCTGTGCTCTCTGTGTCCTCTGTGCCTCTGTGGTTAGGCGAAGCGTTGCCTTAAACCCGTACTCTCATCCAGAAATGGAACCGACCCCATGCCCGACACCATTCAAGTTGAAATCCCCGCCGCCCTCCGCCCCCAGGTCAACGACCAGGAGCACGTCGCTGTTGAAGGCGCCACCGTTGGCGACCTGCTGAACACGATGAAGGCCGACTACCCCGAGTTTGGCAAGAAGCTGTTCAACGACGCGGGCGAGCTGAACCGCTTTGTGAACATCTATGTCAACGACGAAGACATCCGTTTTCTCGACAACCTGGACACCGCCGTTACGTCGACCGACCAGGTCGCGGTGGTGCCCGCCATCGCTGGCGGCTGAATCTCTCCACCGCTCCCAAGGAATCCACCATGTCTACCCCCGTGAAGCAGAAGTGCTGGCTGACCTTCGAGGGCGGCTGCCAGGATCAGCCGGTGATCTGGCAGCTGAGCCAGAAGTTCCCCAAGGTGATGTTCGATATCCGCCAGGCCCACGTGGGCGCGAAGATCGGCGTGATGGCGCTGCAGTTCACCGCCGACACCCAGGAAGACATCGACGCGGCCATCCAGTTCTTGGCCGACGCCGAGGTCCGCATCGACCCGGTTGAAGGTGGATCGATGGTGGCAGGGTGACTGACGCGACCCCCGAGATCCGGCCGTTTACGCCTTCTGACATCGGCGCGATCATCGAGCTGTGGAAGATCTGCGGTTTGGTGGTGCCGCAGAACGACCCGTGGCGCGACATCGAGCGGAAGATGAGCGTCGACCCCGACCTGCTGCTGATCGCGGTGAGTGGTGCGGTCGTGGTGGGCACGGTGATGGCGGGCTATGAAGGCCACCGTGGCTGGATCAACTACGCGGCGGTTCACCCTGATCAGCGCCGCTGCGGGATCGGCAAGCAGCTGATGCACGCCGCCGAGAAGGCTTTGGCCGACCGCAACTGCCCGAAGATCAACCTGCAGGTCCGCAGCCACAACCAAGACGTGATCGCTTTCTACCGGTCGATGGGTTACGGCGAGGACGATGTGATCAGCCTTGGCAAGCGGCTGATAGAAGACGACGACACGAAAACCAACGACTGACCCTGACTTTTTTTAGCGCTGCCCACCGACGCCGTCCCGGCGTCGGTGGGCAGCGAGAACCCAACGCCATGCAAAACCTCGACCGTTACCACCGCCAGATGCTTCTCCCCGGATTCGGGGAAGAAGGCCAGAAGAAACTGCTCGGAAGCTCCGCTTTGATCGTGGGCTGCGGTGCGCTGGGCACGGTGATTGCCAACATGCTGGCTCGGGCCGGCGTGGGGCATTTGATCATTGTGGACCGCGACTTCATCGAGATGACCAACCTGCAGCGCCAGGTGCTTTTTGATGAAGCCGATGTGGCCAACGCGATCCCCAAGGCCCAGGCGGCCAAGAACAAGATCGCGGGGATCAACTCGGATGTGACGGTGACCGCGGTGGTCGAAGACGTGAACCACACGAACATGGAGAAGCTGGCCTTGGGCGAGTATTCCCAAGGGGCTTGGGCGGGTAAGCCCGTGGACGTGATCGTGGACGGGGTGGACAACTTCGAGACCCGTTACTTGGCCAACGACTGCGCGGTGAAGCACGGGATTCCGTACGTGTACGGTGGGGCGGTGGGCACGGTGGGCGCCAGCTATGCGGTGCTGCCGCACACCGAAAAGGGCGACGCTGCGTGGGAGACCGCGGAGTCGCCCAATCCCACGCCGTGCTTGCGCTGCATCTTTGAGCAGGCCCCGCCACCGGGGCTGAACCCCACCTGCGATACCGCGGGGGTGATCGGCCCGGCGGTGAGCATCGTGAGCAATTACCAGGTGGCCGAGACGCTGAAGATCCTCACGGGCAACTTGGATCGGGTGAGCCCGACGATGCTGAACCTGGATTTGTGGGCGAACACCTTCAGGCAGTTCAAGGTGGCCAAGGCCTATGACGTGGGCGACTGCCGCTGCTGCAAGCACCGCACGTTCGAGTTTTTGGACGGCAAGTTTGGCAGCAGCACCACGACGCTGTGCGGCCGCAACGCGGTGCAGCTGACGCAAAAAGAACAGGCGGGCAAGCTGAACTTTGCCGAGATCGGCCAGCGGCTGGAGGCCCACGGCGAGGTGAAGGTCAACAAGTTCATGCTGCGGGCTCAGATCGTCGACAACGGCGAACCGTACGAGTTGACGCTTTTCACTGACGGGCGGGCTATCGTGAAGGGCACCAAGCACGCCCACGTGGCGAAGAGTGTGTACGCGAAATACGTGGGGGCCTGATGTACAGGCCCCTGGAACCTGCATTACTTAGGAACTGAACGATGGCATTTGAACAAGAAACCAAGATCTACCGTTTTCAGCAGGGCTACGCCGAAGGGCTGCTCAAAGACCTGGACGCGAGCAAGGCTTTTGAACTGATCTGCGCGGACGGGGTCAGCCCGGCCTGGATCATTGGCCACCTGGCGTTGGTGTCCAACCACGTGACCGCGATGCTGGGCGGCACCCCGAAGGTGGACACCGAGGCGTGGGGCCCGTTGTTTGGCGGTGGAAGCGTGGCCGCGGCAGACGGCGCGGGCTACCCCACCTGGGACGAACTGCAGGCGGCGTTCCGTGAAGGCCACGGCCTGATCACCGCGGCGGTGGAGGGAGCCACCGCGGAACAGCTGGCCCAGCCCAACCCCGTTGAAATGCTGCGGGAAGGCCTGCCCACCATGGGCGACTTCCTCAGCTTCGTGACCACTTCCCACGTGGCGTTGCACTTGGGCCAGCTGTCGACATGGCGTCGCGTGCAGGGCCAGCCGCCGCTGTTTTGATTCCCCTGTTTGTCGAGAGGCTTCGCCATGATCCGCAACATCCTTGTCCAGCGTTTTGCCGCCAACCTTGCGTACACCCATCAGCTGGTGGGAGGGCTCACCGAAGAGCAGACCGACCACGCGCCCGTGGACGGCATGACCACCCCGCGCTGGGTGGTGGGTCACCTGGTTCAGGTCGCCGACCAGATCACCCTGGGATGGGTGCTTGAGCAGCCGCGCAGCCTTGAACCCTGGGACGCCTGGTTTGGCATGGGCACCTACCCCCGTGACCTGCCCGACCAAGCCCCAACCCTTGCGGTGGGGCTTCAAGAACTTGAGCGCCTGCACGGCGTGATCTCTGAGTGCGTTAAGGCGTCGTCGCCAGACCTCTACGAGCGGACGATTCCCGCGTCGGTGGTCGAGGGTTTTCGAGAACGCTTCGGGACCATCGGCAACGCGCTGACGCACACCATGCTGCTCCACGAGATGCAGCACCTGGGTCAGCTTTCGGCCTGGCGTCGTGCCCAGGGCATGCCCGAGGTCTAACCTATCCGCCTTGTTTTTGTTTCTTTATCCCTGTGTCAAGTGCAATGATCTACCTCGACAACGCCGCCACCAGCTTCCCCAAGGCCCCGGGGGTGGGAGAAGCCGCCGCGGCTTTCATTGCCAACGACGCGGCCAACCCCGGACGCGCGGGGCATCGCATGGCGGTGGCGGCCGAGCAGATGCTCGATACGTTGCGCTTGAAGCTGACGCGCTTGTGCAACGGGGCCGATCACGAACGGATGGTTTTTACGCTCAACGGCACGGATGCGCTGAACATCGCGATCAAAGGCGTGGTGGGGGCGGCCGCCGCTGACACCACGCCTCATGTGGTGACCACGGTGTTGGAGCACAACTCGGTGAGCCGTCCGCTGCAGGCCTTGGCCGATGCGGGCACGATCACGCTGACGCGGTTGGACTGCGACGACCAGGGGGTGGTGGCGCCCGCGGACGTGGCCGCGGCGTTGACGCCCCAGACGGTGTTGGTGGCGCTGACCCACGCCAGCAATGTGACGGGCACGATCCAAGATGCCGCGGCGGTGGGGGCGTTGTGCCGTGAGCACGGCACGCTGTTTTTGCTCGACGCCGCCCAGACCCTGGGCGTGGTTCCCGTGGACATCGCGGCGATGCAGATCGACCTCTTGGCCTTTCCCGGTCACAAGAGTTTGCTGGGGCCTACGGGCACCGGCGGGCTGTATGTGGGCGAGCGTTGCCCGGGGCCTGGAGACGTGTCGGCCGCGGGGCGCTTTGCCCCGTTTCGCGAGGGAGGTACGGGCGGCGATTCGTCGACGCCCACCCAGCCGGCGCTGTTTCCTTACTACCTGGAAGGCGGTACGCCCAACACCGTGGGGCTGGCGGGGCTGGCCGCGGGGTTGGAGTATGTGCTCAGCCGTCCGCTGGAAGACGTGCTGGCCCACGAGCAGGCGCTGTGTGGTCAGCTGATCGATGCGCTGGCGGGGGATGAGCGTTTCAGGGTGCTGGGCACCCTTGATCCGGCCAAGCGGGTGGGCACGGTGTCGTTCACCATCGACGGCTTCGACGCCCCGGATGTGGGGTCGATTTTGGACGACAGCTTCGACATTGCGGTGCGGCCCGGGCTGCACTGCTCGCCGTACGCGCATCAACGCTTCGGTACCTTCCCTGACGGGGCGGTGCGGGTGAGCCCCGGGGCGTTTTCGAGCTCCGACGAGTTGGACCAGTTGATCGCGGCCTTGCAGGCGATCATGGAGTAGTGGGGCCCGCTGGGGCCTTGCCGTCGAATCTGACGGAATGAAAAAAGCCGGGCCGCTTTCGCGGCCCGGCTCTTTTAATGATTCTTTGCGGCCGCGAGCGGCCGGTTTGCCTTAGTAGCTCAGCGAAACGCCGACTTTGAGCACGGGCAGGAACTCGTCGCCGCCGTCGTTGAGGCCCGCGTCGTCGTTCAGGAAGAACAGGTCGATGCCGGCAGTGCCGGTCCACGAGCCGTACTGGGCGGGGATGAAGTCCAGGGGGGTCGACGCTTGGGCGCCGATTTTCAGGAAGCCGAAGAACTCGTTGTCGCCACCGGCGTCGGTGTAGTAGTCGTCGAGCGAGAAGCCCAGTGCGAAGGGGAAGGTCAACTCCACGGCGAGTTCTTCGCTGTCGATGAACGGGGCGTTGAAGGCGCCCCCGATTTCCAAGTAGACGTCTTCCGAGCCGTTTTCGTCACGGAATTCGAAGGCGATCAGGGCGTAGGGGTTAAAGGCCCATTCTTCGAGGTATGCGCTGTCGTCGTAAGCCGCTTGCACGGAGATTTCTTCGACGTCGCCGAAGAAGCCGCCGGGCGAGTAGAAGCCCGTCAGGGTGGCGCCGAAAGTGAACTGATCGAGGGTGTAGGAGGTGCCGACGTACAGGTCGGTTTCGAGGGCGAACGATGGGGAGTTCGAGCCGGCGCCAGACCCGTCACTGCCCAGCGAGTTCCAAATGCCGGCGGTGAGGCTGAAGCCGCTGTCACCCAAGTTGGTGCTCAGCTCGGCCCATGGCTGGATGATGAATCCGTCGTCTTGGACTTCGAAGCCGCGGAAGACGTAGATCGACACGATCTCAGCGCCAGCCGAGAACTGGAATTCGCCGCTGTTGATGGCGCCTGGGGCGTCGTAAGCCTCGGTGGGCTGGGCGGACATGGGGGCGGCCAGCGAAGCGGCGGCCAAAGCGGCGAAGGAATAGCGAATGATGTTCATGAGGGGTGCTCCGTTAGCAGCAGTCGTAAGGGGTTGGCCCGTTGGGTGGGCGGGGTCGCGCCGACGCGGCGCGATCCAAGCAGTGACCGGTGTTTTCAGAAACCAATGGCCGGCCTTAACGAATACGTTACCAACTCTTGGTCGCGCGGAGCGCTCGAGTGGGCTGTGTATGGCAGGCTCCGAACATCGTCACGGCGGGCCTTTTCAGTCCAAAAGTTGTCGGGATTATCGGGGGGGGCTGCTAGGGAATGCCCGGATGAGGCGGGTATGCCCTGGCGGGGCGGTCAGCCGGGGGTGAGGCCGCGGTAAAGCTCTTGCACCCGCTGGCTTTGGTTGCGGCGGGCGGTGTCCAGGGTCAGCTGGTTGATGTGGAAGTCCGCCGCGTCGTCGGCCAGCAGGCGGCAGTGCTCCTGCACCACGCTGTAGAGAAACTTGAAGGCGTCGCGGGGTTGGTGCATCTGGTCCAGGGCGTCGATCAGCGTCTGCCGGGTGACGCTGTCTTCGAACAGAGATGTGAGGGTGAGTGGATCGCTACCGGTGGCCGAGGCGCAGGCGTTGAGCCGGGCCGAGCAGAGGTCGTACAGCGTGGCACCGGACCAGCTGAGCTTTTCGATCATGTTTTGCTTGTCGAGGCGTGCTTCTTGGAAGAAGGCGGGGCCTTCTTTGTTGAGCAGGTAGCTCAGTTCGATGGGCAGCAGCAGCTTGACGCCGATGCCTTCTTGCTTGAGGAACTTGTTGTCGAACATGGGCCAGATCAGCGAGCGCATCTTCATCGCGTCGCCGGCGACGGAGGTGGGCTCATCGACGCGGTCCACCAGCACGACCATGCCCGAGTAGCCCAAGCTTTGCAGCACACCCACGAAGCGGCGGGTGAGCTGATAGCGGGCGTCGCGGCGGTTCTGGGCGTCGGTGCCGTGCTGGGGCAGCGGCTGGCCCGCCAGCATGGGGCCCGACAGCTGAGCGAAGATGCCGCGTAGGGTGGCGGGGGTGCGCCCCACCGTGGGCATCTCTTTGGCGACCCGGCGCGACAGCCCCCAGGTGCGGCCAAACAGAACCGCCCAGTAAACCGTGAGGGTCAGCGCTCCGGCCACGCACAGACCCAGCAGCGGCATCATCCACCATTGCAGGCCCAGGCCGCCGGACAGCAGTTGGCTGGGAAGGAACGTGTAGGCCGCCGGGGCGTCGGCGCCTTCAGCGGGTGTCTTGTTGTTGGCGACCCAGACGACCATCCCGAGGGCGAGGCTAACGATCCAGGCGGCGCCGGCGGCGTTGCGCCAGAACGCCACGGGCAGGCTCCAGCCGATTCGTAGGGTCTTGCAGAGCTTCTTCCAACGCGGCAGGGTGATGCCCGAGGGCGGAAGGTCGTAGAGGCCCGCGAGCACCGCCAGGTCCAGACGCTGCTGCGCGGTCAATCGCTTACGCAGAGCGCGGGGCTTCTCGTTGGGAAGCGGCATGGGCAGTTCGGTGCCCGGGGCGTCGTGCAGCAGCGCGTCCACCAGCTTGGTGACCGCGTGGCCGAGGATCGCGTCTTGGTGGTCGGCCAGGCGGAAGTGTTCGATGACCGTGGCGGCATCGGTTTTGCGCGAGCGCGTGAGCTTGTCCAGCACAGGGTTGAAATCGTCGTAGGCGACCACCAGCACGCGGTCGCCGGTGCGGGCGGGCTTGTCGCGGTGGTTGTCGTCTTGGGCGAGGTTGTGCTCGGCGATCTGCTTGGCCAGCGTCAGCCGGATCGCGGTCTTGCCCGAGCCCTTTTCACCAAAGACCACGGCGGTGGCGGGCTGGGCCGCGTCGCCCATGATCTTGTCGAGGTCCGGGTGGTGCATGCCCGATTCCGCAAGCCGCGCAAACACGGCGTCCAAGCGCGCCTCTTCGGCGGCGAAGGGGTTTTCGGTCAGGCCGTGATGAGAGAGGAAATTGTCGACTTTCATGCGGCAGGCTCGCGGTGAAGTGAATGCGGTTTATCGAGGCCGACTATACACTAGCGGTCGCCTGCTCCGGCTTCGCTGCCCAAGGGGCTCAGGCCAGCCCCGACCTGACCTCCACCTTTTTCCGGAATCCCCAGACTTTGAGCTTTCGACGCCCCGCTAGCCTGCCAGACGCCGGCGGCTTCGCGTCGCGCTTTGACGACGCCCGCGCGACACCCGGCGGCCGGATGATCGCGGTGGTACGCCGCCTGCTTAGCGACGTGCTCACGCCGGTGTCGGCCTACCGCACCTTGGTGCGTGGAGACGCCCGGCTGGACCCCAGCTTTCTGTTTGAATCGGTGACCGATGGCGACCGGGTGGGGCGATACAGCACGCTGGGCTCGCGGCCCGTGGCTCAGGTTTTGGCTTACGGCCACGACGTGACGGTGATCGACACGCGCGGCGGGGCCGACCGCAACGAGACTTTTCGAAGCGAAGACCCCTTGGCTGAGGCGCCGCGGCTTACCGCCGGGCCGGGCTTTGTGCGTGAGCCGGGCTTGCCCGCGTTTACCGGCGGCTGGGTGGGCTACGCGGGCTATGACACGGTGCGTTATTTGGAGGGCGAAAAGCTCGCCGCGCCGCCGGCTGACGACCGAGGCCTGGCGGACCTGCACCTGCAGCTCTATATGCAGACGGTGGTCTTTGATCACGTCCAAAAGACGGTGATGGTGGTGACCCACGTGGACAGCAACGCGTTCGCCAACGCGGACGCGGCGTGGCAGGCCGCGCAGCGTGATCTCGACGACCTCGAGTCGCGGCTGTTGGACGACGACCGTCCGCCGCTGCCCACCCCGCGGGCGCACGTCACGCTTTCCACCACCACGCCGGACCCGGGCCAGTCCAACATGCCCGAAGGGGGGTATGCCGCGGCGGTCGAGCGTTGCCAGGAATACATCGGTGCAGGCGACGCGTTTCAGATCGTGCCTTCGCAACGCTTCGAGCGTGTGACCCAGGCCGACCCCTTTGACGTGTACCGCGCGCTGCGGGTGGTGAACCCTTCGCCCTACATGTTCTATCTGCAGACCCGCGGCGGCATGCTGGTGGGATCGAGCCCGGAAATCTTGGTGAACGTGACTGAGCGCACCGTCACCAGCCGGCCGCTGGCGGGCACGCGCAAGCGGGGCGCCGACGCCGACGCCGACCGCGCGTTGGCCCAGGATCTGCAAGCCGATCCCAAAGACCGCGCCGAACACGTGATGCTGGTGGACCTTCACCGCAACGACGTGGGCCGCGTCGCGCAGCCTGGCACGGTGAACCTGCCCGAGTTGCTCGCGGTCGAGCGCTACTCGCACGTCATGCACCTGAGCTCGACGGTGAGCGGCACCCTGCGTGATGGGGTGGACTGCTGGGACGCGTTAAGGGTGAGCCTGCCCGTGGGCACCGTGAGCGGGGCGCCCAAGGTGCGGGCCATGCAGATCATCGACGAGCTGGAGCCCACGCGACGCGGGCCGTACGGCGGCGCGGTGGGCTATGCCGACTTGGCGGGCAACCTGGACATGTGCATCGCCCTGCGGACCATGGTGATCCTTCCGCGGCCCGAGGACGCGGGCTGGACCGTGCACATTCAAGCGGGCGCCGGCGTGGTCGCCGACTCGGACCCGCAGGCCGAGCACGAAGAAACCGTCAACAAGGCCGCGGCCTTGGCGCGGGCCGTGGATTTGGCCCAGGAGCTGTTTGTGACCCAACCTCACCGGGACACGACCGGGACCGACGGAAGTGCGGTGTCCCGTGGCTGATCCCGCTCGCCTCGCCGCCGCGGTTGCGGCCGTTCAGCTCGCCGCCCGCTTCCCCGATCTGCCGCTGATCGAGCCGGAGACCGGCCGGCTGTCCGACGCCGACGCGCGGCTTTGCACCGCGATCCACCGCCACAGCCTTCAACGCTGGCTGACCATCGAGGCGGTGTTGCAGGGGGCCCTGCGTCAGCCCGTGGGCAAGCTGGATCCGGTGGTGCGCGGCGTGCTCATCAATGCCGGGGCCCAGCTGCTGTTCATGGACCGCCTGCCGGACTACGCGGTGATCGACGGGGCGGTGGCGCTGACCCGCAAGCTCGACCGCAAGCGGGCCACGGGGCTGGTCAACACCACCCTGCGCAAGGTCGCGGGCTTGATCGTGGGCCGCGACGACGGCCCGTGGACCCCCGCGGCCAACGCCCTGCCCTGGCCCGGCGGCGGCACGCCAGGCAGTGAGGGCGTGGCGGTGGTTCACCTAAGCCGGGCGCTGCTGCCCAAGCCCGACAACCTGCTGGCGCATCTGTCGGTGGCCACAAGCCTGCCGCTGGCGCTTTTGCAGCAGTGGTTCAAGTTGTTTGGCCGCGAACAGGCCACCGCCTTGGCCATGCAGAGCCTGGCCACGCCGCCGACCTATGTCGTGGAAGACGAAAGCCCGCGTCGCTGGGAGGGCAGTCACGCCGAACTGGTGGACTTCCTCGCCGCCGCCCCCGGGCGGCGGGTGCAAGACCCCGCGTCGCTGGCCTCGGTCGCGGCGGCCGCCACGGCCCAGATCGCCCCGGGGCGGGTGCTGGATCTCTGTGCCGGGCGTGGGACCAAAAGCCGGCAGCTGGCCGCGGTCTTTCCCGAGGCGGTGGTGGATGCTTGGGACCCCGACGCCGACCGGGCTGCGGATTTGAGCTCCGCGGCGGACACACTGGCCAACCTCAATGCCCTGGACGCCCCGCCCCAGCCTCTGCCAGAGCATGGCGGCGGCTACGGGCTGGTCGTCCTGGACGTGCCCTGTTCCAACACCGGCGTGCTGGCCCGCCGCCCCGGCGCACGCTACCGGGCCACCGCCCGCGGGAGGGACTCGCTGGTGGCCTTGCAGCAAAAGATCATCGCCACGGGCCTCGCTCAGGCGGCTGCGGGGGGGCACGTGCTCTACTGCACCTGCTCCATCGACCCGGCGGAAAATCAAGACCAGACCCAGTGGCTGCTCGCCCAGGCCGGCGCCGAGGCGGAGGTGGTGGTGCAGGACACGCTCCTCCCGCTGGCCGGGCCCGAGGGCCACGACGGCAGTTACCACGCCCTGATCCGGCTTGGCGGCCGCTAATTCCCTGCCCGGGCTTGGCCCTGCACCCCCCAAGGATTGCCCTCATGTCCGTCGAAATGGAGCTCGCCCGGGTGCTGATGAGCGAAACGCAGGACACCCACTTCGTCGAGCTGCGCGAGGTGGAGCCCGTGGATCCCGACCGCCCGCGGTCCTTCCCGATCGTCATTGGCTACACCGAAGCCGCCGCCGTGGAGCGGAGGCTTCTGGGGGAGACCCCGTCGAGGCCGCAGACCCACGAGCTGCTGGCCTCGGTCATCGACACCTTGGGCTACCGGATCGATCGCATCCTGATCAGCGACTTGCGTGAACACACCTTCTATGCCCGGCTGCTGCTGCAGTCTCAGGCCGACCCAAGCCAGACGCACATCATCGATTCACGCCCCTCGGACGCGATTGCGCTAGGGGCCATGGACCAAGTGCCGATATTTGTGGAAGAGGCGGTGCTGGCCACCGCCTGCCGCCCCGCAGGGGGCTCCTGAGGGGGTTTTGGGGTCCATAAAAAAACCGGCTTGACAGGTTGTTGAAGGTGCGTAAACTGTGCGGCTCCCCGTCGCGGACCGGCCGTGCCCGGACCCGACCGTTCCTTTGCCCTCCAGTCCCCTGAGCTCCTGATGACCGCTGGCAAGATCCGAATCCGAATGGAAGCTTACGACCACCAGGCGCTTGACGCCTCGGCCCGTGAGATCGTGGACCACGCCAAGCGGACCAACGCGAAGGTCGCCGGTCCCGTGCCGTTGCCCACCCGCATCGAGCGCTACACCGTGCTTCGCTCCCCGCACATCGACAAGAAGTCGCGTGAGCAGTTCGAGATCCGGACCCACAAACGGATCATCGACATCAAAGAGCCAAGTGCCCGCACCGTCGAAGCACTCAACCGCCTGGTGGTTCCCGCCGGCGTGTTCGTCAAAATCAAAGCGTAAATCCCTTGGCGGCCTAGCCGCCTGAACAAGAATTCAACTCAAACCATCAAACAGGGCATGATCCTCTTCCGCGACGCGGAACGATCCTGGCGAGACACTCTTCTAAAAGAGGCCGCCCGCTACCCCCGGAGATCACACGATGTCAAAAGCAATCCTCGGCCGCAAAGTCGGAATGACCCGTATCTACGATGAGCAGGGCAACAACGTCCCTGTGACCGTGGTGCAGGCAGGCCCTTGCTTCGTCTCGCAGGTTAAGACTGCTGAGACCGACGGCTACGACGCTGTTCAGCTCGCCTTCGAAGATCTCAAGGCTCGCCACTCGACCTACCCCCTGATCGGCCACGACGCCAAAGCCGGCATCGCTCCCAAGCGGTTCCGTCGCGAAGTGCGTCTGGAAGACGGTGGGGCGGCGGCTTACGAAGCAGGTCAAGAAATCAACGTTGAATCCTTCGCCGACGTGAAGTTCTGCGATGTGATCGGCACCAGCAAAGGCAAGGGCTTTCAGGGTCCCATGAAGCGTCACGGCTTCGCGGGTCAGGAAGCCAGCCACGGCGTCGAGCGGAAGCACCGCTCGCCCGGCTCGATCGGTGGCCGTTCGTCGAACCTGGGTACAGGTAAGCCTAAGAAGGGCATCCGCATGGGTGGCCACATGGGCGCCGAGCAGGTGACCGTGCGGTCGCTTAAGGTGATCGGAATCGACAAAGACAAAAACTTGCTCCTGATCCAGGGCCCTGTGCCCGGACCGAAACAGGGGCTCCTTTACGTTCGCGAAGCCACGCGGCTTTACAAAGGCAAGGCCAAGATTGCCAAGGCGGGATAAGTCGCCCGGAGATAAGCCAGTCGTCTCGTGACGACAGGCCCTCTGCACGCGATACTTCCCCGCCGCTACAACCCGGCACCGCACCGAGTCGGAATCAGCCTTCCCCGCGCCGCGGGTTGGGTTCCCCGGCGAAACGCACGCAGCCCCCCGGAAGGTCCTGTTGACCTCCCGTGGCCCGTAGGTAAGAAACATGATCGATATCCACGTCTATAACGAAACCGGTGGCGAGTCCGGCACCGTCCAAATCGACGAGCGTCTGCTCGGCGGCCAGGTCCGCCCGGCCCTGCTCAAGCAGGCTTTTGTGCGTTACCACGCCAACCGCCGCTCGATCAACGCCACGACCAAAAACCGGGGCATGGTCGAAGGCTCGACCCGCAAGCTTTATAAGCAGAAGGGTACCGGCAACGCCCGTCGCGGCGACAAGAAGGCCAACATCCTTCGCGGCGGTGGTTCGGCCCACGCCAAAGTCGGTCACCGCTGGCGGCAGGACATGCCCGTCAAGATGAAGCGTCTGGCCAACCGCAACGCTCTGCTGGCCAAGGCCATCGACGGCGAAATTCGCCTGATCGACATCCCCGCCTACGACAAGCCCAGCACCAAGAAGTTCTCCGCTCTGCTGGCGGCTCTCAAGATCGACCGCTCGTGTCTGATCGCTCTTCCCGACGTCACCGGCCCCGAAGCCGCTTCGTCGAAGAACCTCGAAAACATCTCGGTCACCCAGCTCGATCGCCTCAACGCGTTTGACCTGCTCAACCACCGCTACGTCGTCGTGCCCAAAGCGGCCTTCGAAGCATACGTGGCCAAAGTGACCGAAGGCGTCAAGATCCACGAACCCAAGACGGAGGCGGCGTAAGCCATGCACCTCGACCCTACCTACATCGTCAAGAAGCCTCTCGTCACCGAGAAGAGCACTTGGGAGTCGACCGACCGCAACCGCTACGCCTTTGAGGTCAACCTCAAGGCCGGCAAGCGGCAGATCAAGGCCGCCGTGGAAGCGCTTTACGGCGTCCGCGTCGAAAAAGTCGCCACCCAGATCCGCAAAGGCAAGTACTTCCGCACGCGGTTTGGCCCAGCCAAGACCTCGAACTGGAAGAAAGCCGTCGTGCAGCTGCACGAAGAAGACCGCATCGAACTGTTCTGATTCGGTCTGACCGCAGCCGCTCGTTAAGCCTCCTGCCTCACGGCACCCCCGACCCGACCTGTAAGAGCCCTCATCATGGCCATTCGCAATTACAAACCCACGACGCCCGGCCGGCGCGACGCCTCGGTCAACCTCTACTCCGAGGTGACCAAGAAGTCGCCCGAGAAGACGTTGCTGAGCAAGAACAAGAAGTTCGGTGGCCGCAACAACCAGGGCAAGATCACCGTGCAGAGTCGCGGTGGTGGTAACAAGCAGCGGTACCGTCGCATCGACTTCTCCCGCAAGAAAGATGACATGACCGCCACGGTCATCGGCATCGAGTACGACCCCAACCGCACCGCCAACATCGCGCTGCTGAAGTACGAAGACGGCCAGAAGCGTTACATCATCGCCCCCATCGGTCTGACCGACGGCATGAAAGTCGTTTCCTCGGCCGAGAAGGCCGAGCCACAGGTCGGCAACAACATGCCCCTGGGCAAGATCCCCACCGGCCTGAACGTGCACTGCATCGAGATGGTTCCCGGCAAGGGTGCTCAGTTCTGCCGGTCGGCTGGCACCTACGCCCGCCTGACCAACCGCGAAGGCAAGTGGGCCACGCTGGTCTTCCCTTCGGGCGAAGTTCGCCAGGTGTCGGTCGACGCCCGTGCAACCTTGGGCCAGGTCGGCAACACCGACCACAACAAAACCAACTTGGGCAAGGCCGGCAAGAGCCGCCACCTGGGTCGCCGCCCGCACACCCGCGGTATGGCCAAGAACCACCACGAACACCCCATGGGCGGCGGCGACAACAAATCGTCGGGCAACCGTCCTCCGGCCCAGCGCTCGGGCACGCTGGCCAAGGGTGGCCGCACCCGTAAGCCAGGCAAGGGCAGCAACAAACGCATCATCCGTCGCCGGGTGTCCAAGCGTTACGGCCAGCTCAAAGTGAAATGATCGAAAAGGGCGGTAACGCCCACGGGGCCCGAGCCCATAGGACCTTGAACCCAACCGGTGCCGCAGCGGCGCCCGCCTCCGAAGAGATACGCCATGTCACGCAGTCTGAAAAAAGGCCCCTACGTCGACTTCAAGACCTACCGCAAGGTCGAGAAGCTCAACCAGATGGACAAGCACGAGCCCATCAAGACCTGGGCCCGATCCTGCACCATCGTCCCCGAGTTCGTCGGCCACACCTTCTTGGTGCACAACGGTCGCTCGTTCTTGAACGTGTTCGTCACCGAAGACATGGTGGGACACAAGCTCGGCGAGTTCAGCCTTACCCGGCAGTTCCGCTCGCACACCACCGGTACCAAGGCCCAGCGCGCCGCCAGCCGCTAACGCGGAACCTTTACCCCCTGACCTGATCCGCCAAGCCCCAAGGCCTGGCTTTCGCCTCCCACGCCTCGAACGACCAAAGCAAACGCCATGGCCTACACCAACGTCCACCGCATGGCCCGCATCAGCCCGCAGAAAGCGCGGCTGGTTGTCAGCCTCATCCGCGGAAAGCGGTACACAGACGCGATCAACACCCTGGAGATGTCCAAGCTCCGTGCAGCGGTGCTGGTCAAGAACGCTCTGGTTGCGGCCTACCACAACGCCGACCAAGCCGAAGCCAACGTCCGCAACCTGGTCGTCAGCGACGCCCGGGTCGACGCAGGCCCCACCATCAAGCGGTTCCAGCCCAAAGACCGGGGCCGCTCGCACAAGATCCTCAAGCGCACCAGCCACATCAGCGTGAGCGTCGACGAGGCCTGATCGCCCCGCCGTCCGGAATCGAAACGACCCCGACTGACTGACCGATCGCCGCAAACCACCGCGGCTCAACTGAGAGACCCACCATGGGACAAAAAGTTCACCCCTTTGGCTTCCGCGTCGGCATCACCGAGGCTCACCGCAGCCGCTGGTACGCCCCGACCAAGGCCTTCTACGGCGAATTGCTGATCGAGGACGAAAAGATTCGTCGCTACCTCGACCGCCAGCTCAACCGCAAGCCACCATTCGCCGCGGTGTCGGACATCCACATCGAGCGTACGCGTGAAGAGCTGAAGATCATCGTCAAGACCGCACGTCCTGGCCTGGTCATCGGACCCAAGGGTGCCGAGATCGATCGTCTCACCGGCGAACTGCAGCACCTCACGGGCCGCAACGTCTCGATGAACTGCATCGAAGTCAGCAACCCTGACGCCGAAAGCAAGCTGATCTGCGAGTCGATCGCCGAACAGATGGCCAAACGGGCCAGCTTCCGCCGCGTGATGAAGATGAAGGCCGAAACGGCCATGAATGTCCCCGGCGTGCTGGGCATCAAGATCATGCTCTCGGGTCGCCTGGGCGGCCACGAAATGAGCCGCAGCGAAGACATCCGCATGGGCGCAGTGCCCATGCAGACCCTGCAAGCCAACATCGACTACGGATTTGCCGAAGCCCGCACGACATACGGCATTATTGGTGTCAAAGTGTGGATCTACAAAGGCACTTTCGCCAGCCTCGCCGAAGGCGAAATCGAATCCAAGGCCGCCGGGGCCCGTCCCCGTGCCCGCGGCAACTACTGATTCGAGACCCGCCCCTTGGAACATGCGGCACACGCCGCAACGAACCCGACCGACACGATGCGACCCTCAGTGGCCGCTTGAACCCGAGAGCCTCCCATGCCCCTTCTTCCCAAACGCGTCAAGTACCGCAAGCAGCAGCGCGGCAAGATCCGTGGTGTCGCCAGCCGCGGCAACAAGGTTTCGTTCGGCGATTACGCCCTGCAGCTGACCGAAGGCGGTCTGCTCACCGCACGTCAGATCGAAGCCGGCCGCATCGCCGCTCGTCAGTACGTTGCCCGCGAAGGCAAGCTGTACGTCCGGGTCTTCCCCGACAAGCCCATGAGTAAGAAGCCGCTGGAACAGCGGATGGGTAAAGGTAAGGCCGAGCCCGAGTACTGGGCTGCCCGCGTCAAGCCCGGCACCGTGGTGTACGAGCTGGCCGGTGTGCCCCGCGACATCGCCAAGAAGGCTTTCGTCCGCGTCGCCCACAAGCTGCCTTTCAAGTGCCGCTTCGTTGAACGCCGCGGTCTCGCTTCCTAGCACCGACCGACCCTGACCGCTCACCATCCACCCCGCCCGATCATGGGCAAGGCAAATCGCATGAACGCTGCCGAAGTCAAAAAACTAAGCGACGAGCAACTCGTCGAGACCGTCAAGCAGGTCCGCACCGAGCTCTTTGAGCTCCGTAACCAGGCCGTCACCCAGAAGCTTGAAAACCCACAAAGTCTTGGCGAACTCCGCAGAGATATCGCCCGCGTGCTGACCGAACAGCGCAGCCGTCAGCTCGCCGCCAACCCGACCCCGGAGTCGAACTAAGCCATGGCCACCACCTCCACCCCATCCCCGCGTCCACTGCTCGGCACCAAGATCGGTGTTGTGATCAGCGACAAGCGTGACAAGACCCGTACCGTGACCTCGGCCTACAAGGTCCGTCACCCCAAGTACGGCAAGTACATCAAGAAGACCCAGAAGTTCCAGGTCCACGACGAAGAGAACGCTTCGAAAGAAGGCGACCGCGTCGAAATCGCTTCTTGCCGCCCGCTGAGCAAGACCAAGAGCTGGCGCCTGGTTCGGGTTGTTGAAGAAGCGCTTCCCCCGGTGACCAACATCCCGGCCCCCGAAATCGAAAAACCCGCCGAATAAGCGTAAGCCTTTTCAGCGAGTCCTTACCGCTCCCCGTCCCGTAACCGTTAGATGCCTCCTGTGTTGTTAAAACACGCAGTGAAGGCCCAAGGCCAACGCCATGATCCAGCAGGAATCCAGAGTCGACGTCGCGGATAACTCCGGCGCCAAGATCGCGTATGTGATCCGGGTGCTGGGGACCTCGACCGCCCGAGGCAAAACCACGCGGCCTTGTGCCGGTGTGGGTGACAAAGTCGTGTGCTCGGTCAAGAAGGCGCTGCCTGGCAGCGACCTGAAGTCCGGCACGATTGTCAAGGGTGTCGTCGTACGGACCAACTACCCCATTCGCCGCAAAGACGGCAGCTACGTGCGTTTCGATAAGAACGCCATCGTGCTGATCGACGACGACGGCAACCCACGCGGCACCCGTATCTTCGGTGCCGTGGCCCGCGAACTCCGCGAGCAGAGCTACATGAAGATTGTTTCCCTCGCATCGGAGGTGGTTTGATATGGCACGACACATCCGCAAAGGCGACACCGTTATGGTGACCGCAGGCCGTGAACAAGACCGTGGTCGCACGGGTGAGGTCCTTCGGGTCGTCACCGCCGACCACGCAGACGACGTACGGGTGGTGGTGCAAGGCATCAACGTCCGTGCAAAGAACCTCAAGCCCAGCCAGGCCAACCCCCAGGGTGGCACGATCCGGATCGAGGTTCCCATCCACGTCTCGAACGTGATGCCTGTCGACAAAAACGGCAAGCCCACCCGAGTGCGTTTTGAAACCAAAGACAACGGTGCCAAGATCCGTGTTGCCGCCACCACCGGCGAGCAACTCGGCCCCGAGCTGAAGAAGGCCCGCTGAAGCGGGGCGGTCAACAACGACCGCCGCCTGACTTGCCCTACGAACCAACGAACCGCCCGGGCTCTGCCCGGCATTGAATCGAGCCAGCCATGACCACGACCGCACCCACCGCCGCGCCGCGGATGAAAGAAAAGTTCAACGGCCCCGTTGCGGAGAAGATCCGTTCCGAGTCGGGTGTGACCAACCCGATGGCCATGCCCCGCATGGACAAGATCATTGTCAACGTGGGCATGGGCAACCAGATCGAAGGCACCAAGCTCAACGCCAAGGCCAAAGAGCAGGTCGTCAAAGACCTGGCCCTCATCACCGGCCAAAAGTGCATCATGACCAAGGCCCGCAAGTCGGTCGCCAACTTCAAGGTGCGTGCGGGTTACGAAAACGGTGCGATGGTCACCCTCCGCGGCGACCGCATGTGGGAATTCTTCGACCGTTTGGTCAGCCTGGCCATTCCTCGGATCAAGGACTTCCGCGGTTTCAGCACCAAAAGCTTCGACGGCCGCGGCAGCTACTCGTTTGGTCTCACCGAGCAGGGGATCTTCCCCGAAGTCGACATGGCCAACGCCCAGCACACCTTCGGCATGCACGTCACGCTGGTGTTCAGAAACTCCACCGATGACATCTCGCGTGTTGTGATGAACGAGATGGGCTTCCCCTTCCGCAAGCCTTCTGTCAAGAAATAACCCGACTCGGGACCCCGGTGGACGGCCCATGCAGCCCACCTCTTAGAACTGATCCTTAAGAACCGCGGCCAGCCGCCGACCTTTAAGCGAAACAAAGAACCATGGCTTCACGCTCCACCATTACCCGCAACGACCGTGTCAAAAAGACCGTAGCCAAGTACGCCGAGAAGCGTGCGGCCCTCAAGAAGGCCAAGGACTACGCCGGCCTGGCTCAGCTTCCACGCGACGCCAGCCCCACCCGGGTTCGCAACCTCTGCGAGCTCACCGGCCGCAGCCGCAGCGTGTACCGCAAGTTCCGTGTTTCGCGGATCAAGCTCCGCGAGCTGGCCCTTGAAGGCAAGGTCCCAGGCATGCGTAAAGCTTCCTGGTAATTCAAGCCTGCCTCACCCGTTCCTACTTCCGAACTGATCCCCCGCGTTGCCCTTTGTCGGTAACGCCCGACGCCGAGAGAACTCCCGCCATGGCACTGAGCGACCCCATCGCCGACATGCTCAACCGCATCCGCAACGCCGCGCTGAACCACAGCCCGACGGTCGATTGCAAGAACTCGAAAGTCTGCACCGGCATTGCCCAGGCGCTGGCCCACGAGGGATACGTCAAGAGCCACGACATCATCGATGATGGCCGTCAAGGCATCTTGCGGGTGCACCTGAAATACGGCCCCAACGGTGAGCAGCTCTTCCACAAGATGGAGCGTCAGAGCAAGCCCGGTTGTCGCGTGTACACCAAGGTCAGCGAACTGCCTCGACCTCTGGCAGGCCTTGGTGTCGCCATTCTCACCACCCCCAAGGGTGTGCTGAGCGACCGTCAATGCCGCGAAGAAAACGTCGGCGGCGAGATGATCTGCATCGTCGAGTAAAATCAACACTTAAACCGTTTTGCCATCCAAGGCCAGCTAGGGGAAACAACCCGCGGCGGCCCGAAACCAAACCGAAAGACACTATGTCACGCATTGGAAAGAAACCTGTTGCTCTCGAAGGCACGACCGTCAAGGTCAGTGGTCGGGAAGTCTCTGTCACCGGCAAAGGTGGCACCCTCACCTACGTCCACCGCCCCGAAGTAAGCGTGGAAGTGGACGCTGAGGCCAAGCAGGTCGTGGTGACCCGCCAAGACGACACCAAGGTGTCCAAGGCGATGCACGGGTTGACCCGTTCGTTGATTGCCAACATGATTCACGGCGTGACCAAGGGTTACACCGTCATCATGGAAGTACACGGCGTGGGCTACACCGCCGCGGTGCAGGGCAACAAAGTGAATCTGAAGCTCGGTTATGCCGACACGCGCGTTGTCA
>JALZVY010000122.1 GCA_023300125.1 Phycisphaera sp. | reverse complement strand
AAGGCCAACCGGCTTACGCTCAACGGTATGAACCGCCTTGCCCTTGCCGCTGCTGCTCTGAATCAAACGCCCCTGGACTGGGATGGGAACCGCGACCGCGTGCTGGCCGCCATCGCCCAGGCCCGGTCGATGGGTGTCAGCTGGCTGTGCCTGCCCGAGTTGTGCCTGACCGGATACGGGTGCGAAGACGCCTTTCACGCCCCGGGCACGTGGGCCCGGTCCTTGGAGGTGTTGGACGAAGTCCGCGCTGCGACCGCGGGCATGCTGGTGAGCGTGGGGCTGCCGCTGCTGCACGAAGGGGCGGTGTACAACACCGCGGCGGTGCTGTGCGACCAGCAGGTGGTGGGGGTGGTGGGCAAGCAGCACCTGGCGGGCGACGGGCTGCACTACGAGCCGCGCTGGTTCAAAGCCTGGCCCGCGGGCGTGGTGGGCACCACGACGATCGGCCAGACCGAGGTGCCCGTGGGCGATCTGGTGCTGAATGTTGGCGGGGTGAAGCTGGGCTTTGAGATCTGCGAAGACGCCTGGGTGAGTGATCGGCCTGGCGGCCGGTTGGCCGAGCGGGCGGTGGATGTGATCTTCAACCCCAGCGCCAGCCACTTTGCCTTTGGCAAGGCGGGCGTGCGCGAGGGTTTTGTCGAGAACGGCAGCCGGGCCTTCGGCGTGGCTTATGTGTACAGCAACCTGCTGGGCAACGAGGCGGGCCGCGCGGTGTACGACGGCCACACCATGGTGGCGGTGGGGGGCGCGGTGGTGGCCCAGGGCCCGCGGCTGAGCTACGACGACTGCGTGGTGACCCCCGTGGGGGTGGATCTGGATGCGCTGCGCAGCGCCCGGGCCCGGCGGGTGAGTTACAGCCCCAGCGTGGAAGCCCGCGACGGCGAAGTGGTGCTGCCTGCGCTGCCCACGCCCCAGGCCCCGCTGCAGGCGGCCACCGCCGACGCCGATGAGCAGTGGCCGTTTGTCGACGAAGTGAAAAAAGAGTCGTTCACCCGTGTGATCGCGCTGGCGCTTTATGACTACTGCCGCAAGAGCCGCAGCCGCGGGTTTGTGGTCAGCCTCAGCGGCGGGGCAGATTCCGCGGCGGTGTGCTGCCTGGTGCGGCAGATGGTCGAGCGTGCGGTGGCGGCCCGCGACGAGGCCGCCGTGGCCCACATGCTGGGGGTGGATTTGGACAACCCCACCGTGGACACGCTGTGCCAGGCCTTGCTGACCACCGCCTACCAGGCCACACGCAACAGCGGTGACGTGACCCGCGACGCCGCCCGCGCGGTGGCCCAGGCCTGCGGCAGCACCCACCACGAGCTAGACATCGACGCTCTGGTGGTGGGCTACCGCGAGCGGGTGGAAGCGGCGATCGGCCGCGAACTGACCTGGGAGCGCGACGACCTGACGCTGCAGAACATCCAGGCCCGGGTGCGCAGCCCCGGCATCTGGATGTTTGCCAACATTGAAAACAAGCTGCTGCTGAGCACCAGCAACCGCAGCGAGGCCGCGGTGGGCTATGCCACCATGGACGGCGACACCAGCGGCGGGGTCAGCCCCATCGCCGGCATCGACAAAGCGTTTTTGCGCACCTGGCTGAGCTGGCTCGAAGTCACCGGTCCGCTGGGCGGCGCGCCCATGCCCGCGCTTAAGGCCGTCAACGATCAGCAGCCCACCGCCGAATTACGGCCCGTGGCCGACGACGGCACCGCCCAAACCGACGAGGGCGACCTGATGCCCTACCCCCTGCTGGACGCGATCGAAGAAGCCGCGATCGGCCGCAAGCTGCCGCCGGGACGGGTCTACGACACCATGCGGGAGCGCTTCGACGATATCGACGCGTTGCAGATGCTTGCCTACGTCGAACGCTTCTACAACCTGTGGTCGCGCAACCAGTGGAAGCGTGAGCGCTACGCCCCCGCCTTTCACGTGGACGACCGCAACCTGGATCCGCGCACCTGGTGCCGTTGGCCGATTCTCTCGGGCGGGTTTGCCCGGGAGCTGCGCGAGCTGCGAACCAAAGTGACTTCGTGAACCCGTGACACGGCGCCCCGCTGTTTCAGGGTGTTACACGTAGCGCATTGATTCACCCCGCGGTATGCTCACCGCGGGGTGTTTCGCGCGTGATGGGGTGGGATAACGTTCCAACGGAAAACGATGCGATGGGTTCACTCTGCCGGCTGTATTGGATAAGCCTGGTGCTGGCCGCGGCCGTGTGCATGGCCGCGTGCGACGCCCGGGAGTCGCAATACACCGACGACGGCCGGCTGGTGGTGTCGTACTGGGAGCACTGGTCGGGCTTCGAAAAAGAAGCCATGCAGGCGGTGGTCGACGATTTCAACGCGTCGCAAGACCGGCTGTTTGTGAAGATGCTTTCGGTCAGCCAGTTGGAGCAGAAAATCATCTTGGCCACGGCCGGGGGGCGGCCGCCCGACGTGGTGGGCTTGTGGACGCGCAACATCGCCAGCTACGCGGAAAAGGGGGCGCTCACCCCGCTGGGGCCGTATCTACGCCGCCATGGCATTGAGGCCCAGGACTACATCCCTGGGTTGTGGAAGCAGGTCAACTACCGCGGTTTCACCTGGGGGCTTCCCAGCACGCCCGCGAGTGTGGGGCTGCACTGGAACAAGCGCTTGTTCCGCGAAGCGGGGCTGGACCCCGATCGCCCGCCGGCCACCCTGCAAGAGCTTGACGCGATGAACGAGCGGCTGACGGTGGTCCGCGTGCAGCGCGGCGGGCAAGCTCAAGAGGTGCGCTATGCGGATTTAACCGAGGCTGAAAAAAACGCCCGCGACTTCACCATCATTCGTATGGGCTTTTCACCCCACGAGCCGGGGTGGTGGAAGTCAACCCACGGTTTTTGGTTTGGCGCCGAGCTCTGGGACGGCGAGCGTGCGATCACCTGCGACACCCCCGAGAACGTGGCGGCCTTCGCGTGGTACGCGGGTTTTCCCAAGAAATTTGGCGTGGACAACCTCAAGAAATTTGGGGCCAACTTCGGAGCGTCTTTTGCGTCGCCGCAGAACCCGTTTTTGGATGAACGTGTCGCGATGGTGCTTCAGGGCGTGTGGATGCACAACTTCATCGATCAGTTCGCGCCGCAGATGCAGTGGGGTGCGGCGCCGTTCCCTTCGTCGGATCCTGACACGCGTTCATATGTGACCCACCTGGACTGCGACGTGTTGTGCGTGCCCAAGGGCGCGTTGAATGCCGACGCGGGCTTCGAGTTCATTGCCTTTGTTCAGCAGCAAGAAAACATCGAGAAGCTGGCCATGGGCCACCGCAAGTTCAGCCCGCGGGCCACGTGTTCGCAAGCGTTCATCGACAACCACCCGCACCCGTACATCCAGGTGTTCATCGATTTGGCCCAAAGCCCCCACGCCCGCAGCCAGCCGCAGATGCCCGTGTGGGTGGAGTACAACGAAGAGTTGATGGCCGCGGCCGACCGCGTTTTTGGCCAGGTGGCAGAGCCCCGCGAAGCCCTGCAATACGTTCAACACCGCATGCAGTGGAAGTTTGACCGCAGCAACAAGCGGTGGGAACTCACCGGTGACGCCCGCTTGGAAGCATGGGCTCAGGCGGATCAGGCCGCGGCAGCCAAGGAGGGATCGCCATGAGCTCTCAGACTGCCCCGGCCCCGGCCCCGACCCCGAACAGCACGCGGCGGTCACCCATGACCGCCGCCGCGCGCCGGCGCCTGGCGATGGGGCTGCTGTTCATCAGCCCGTGGATCCTCGGCTTTGCCGTCTTTGGCGCGTATCCCATCGTGATGGCGGTGTACTACTCGTTCTGCGACTACGACGTGCTGCGCGACGCGGTGTGGGTGGGCCCGCTGAACTACACCGACATGTGGGCCGACGACCTGTTTTGGAAAGCGTTGTGGAACACCGCGGTTTACGCGGCGTTTTCGGTGCCGCTGGGGCTGATGCTGGCCCTGGTGGTGGCGGTGATGCTCAACCGCCCGATCGCGGGGCGTTCGTTCTTCCGCACGTTTTTCTACATCCCCAGCATCGTGCCGCTGGTGGCCGTGGCCATGGTGTGGATGTGGGTGTTCAACGGCGAAACCGGGCTGCTGAATTACGGCTTAAGCCTGGTGGGCATCGAAGGCCCCCAGTGGATGGCCGACGAGGCCTGGACCAAGCCCACGCTGATTCTGTCCAGCGTGTGGCAGATCGGCGGGGCGATGGTGTTGTTCTTGGCTGGGCTTCAAGACGTGCCACGCTCGCTGTATGAAAGCGCCGAAATCGACGGGGCCTCGCCCTTGCGTCAGTTCTGGAACATCACGGTGCCCATGGTCTCGCCGGTGCTGTATTTCAACCTGATCATGGGCATCATCGGCAGCGTGCAAGAGTTCGTGAAACCCTTTGTGATGATGCCCGGCGGGGGCGAAAACCGTTCGGCCCTGCTGTTTGCGGTGTACATCTATCAAAACGCCTTTGAGTACAACAACATGGGCTATGCCTGTGCCATGGCGGTGGTGTTGTTTCTGATTGTTTTGACCCTCACCTGGTTGGCGACCAAGGCGATGGGCCGGCATGTGTACTACGCGGGGGAATGAATCATGAAGCGCCCATTCCACCAGCTTGCCCGCTTTCTTTTGCTCACCGCAGGGTCGGTGCTGTTCATCGTGCCGCTGCTGTGGATGGTGTCCACCGCGGTGAAGCCACTGGACCAGACCATGAGCCTTCCCCCGCGCTGGCTACCCACCGCCACCACGTGGGTGCTTGAGGGCCAAGCGGTCGAGGTTAACCCCGGGGCGGTGCCCGCGGAGGCGGGCCCGGACACCTTGGTGTCGGTGAACCTGGCCTATCAGTGGGTGGTGCAGCGTGAAGGGCCCAACGGGCCGGTCCGCGTGCCGGTGAAGATGCGGGGCGATCCGCAAGACGAGCAGGTGACGGTGGAAATCAACCACCGCTGGCAATGGGTCCGCGGCGAAGGCTCACGCGCCCAGCGCAGCCCCGTCCGTCTCACGGTGCCCGACGCAAACGCGCCCCCGCTGGCCCCGGGCACCGCGCGGGTTGCGGTGATTGCGCCCGACGGCAGCCTGCGCCGCCGCGTGGTGCCCGAGGCCCAGTTGGAGCGGGTGTGGGGGCAGACCCCCGACCAAGTCAACCGCTCGTACAGCGTCACCCAGACCGTGCAGGTTCCACGCGGCGAACTACAGCGCGCGTACGTGCCGTGGAACGACCGGCGCGACCTGGCCTACACCGAAATGGAAACCCGCAGCGCGGCCTACGGCCAGCTGTCGAGCCGCGTGGATCTTCGCACCGACAACTTCGGCGGCGCGGTGCGGTCGATGGGCCATTTTTGGCGCTACCTCACCAACACCCTCACGCTGTGCCTGCTCACGGTGGGGGGCACGGTGGTGTCGTGTTCGTTGGTGGCTTATGGCTTCTCGCGCATTGACTGGCCCGGGCGCGACAAGGTGTTTTTGGTGGTGCTGGGCACGATGATGATCCCTTTCCCGGTGATCATGGTGCCGCTGTACGGGGTGTTTCGTGATTTGGGGTGGATCGGCAGCCTCAAGCCGCTGTGGGTGCCCACGCTTTTTGCCAGCGCGTTCAACGTGTTTTTGCTGCGGCAGTTCTTCATGACCATCCCCAGAGAACTCAGCGAAGCCGCCCGCATCGACGGCTGCAGCGAGCTGCGGATCTTTGCCCAGATCGTGCTTCCGCTGGCCAAGCCGGCGATCACGGTGGTGGCGCTGTTTCAGTTTCTCGCCACGTGGAACGACTTCTTGGGCCCACTGATTTATCTGACAGATCAAAAAGACTTCACCCTGGCCCTGGGCCTGCAGTTTTTTCAAAGTGAAGCCGGCGGCACGCAGTGGCACCACCTGATGGCCGCCAGCACCCTGGTGGTGGCCCCGGTGATCCTGCTGTTTTTCCTGGCCCAGCGCGTGTTCATCGAAGGCGTGTCGATGAGCGGGTTGAAGGGTTGAGGCCGCGCGTGTTAACGCAGCGCTTTCTTCCACTGCCGGTCCAGGCGCTTCTCACTCACCGGTTGGGCGGTGCCGAGGCTTTCGGCAAACAGCGAGACGCGCCACTCTTCGAGCATCCAGCGGTAGGCGTCGAGCTCGGGGTTGTGCACGGCGCGCTGGGCGTGGTCGGCGGCGGCGTCGCGGTAAGGGCGCCAGCGCGATTCAAACTGGTGGGCAAGTTTTTGGTCGCGGTCGGCCTTGCCTTCGTCTAGCTTTTTGAAGCGAAGCCGAGAGGCTGCGAGGTAGCGCGAAAGATGTGGGCGAACCGCCGCGGGGGTGCGGGCGACAAAGCCTTCGGCCAAGAGGGTGTCCAGCTGCACCGCGGTTTGGTGGTGGGCGGCTTCCCAGGCGGGGGGGCACTTGCTGTTTAGACCGTCGACCAGCAAACGCAGCGGCTGGGCATGTTGCAAAGCCGCATCGATTTCGCGGTGGGCTTTCTGCGCCGCGGCAGGGAGGTCGGCGTGGCCGGCGGCGATCAAGGCGTCGAAGGCTGCGGCGCTGCGCGGGGGATAGTCGTGGGCGGGCTGGGTGTACACGTCGCGCAGGGCGGCTTGGGCCAGTTGTTTTTTAAGGCCTTGCGGGCCAGCGAAGGAAGAGAATCGAAGCAGGGTGCTTTGCAGGTGGGCCAGCCGGTCCACGGCGACTTTGGCCCGCGGCGCGGCGGCAATGGTGGCCAAACGCAGCACGCCCAGGGGCAGTTCGGTCTCGGCGCGTTCGCGCGACGCGACGGTGCGCAGGTTGACGGTGTTCGCCGCGGGCCCGTTGTCGATGAGCGTGGGGTGGGCGGTGAGGGTGACGCCGTTGGCGGTGGCCTCGACCTCGGTCGGCAAGTCGCCAAACGTCCACGCGGTGAGGCCGTCTTGGGTCCAGCGTGGGTCGTTCAGCTCGCTGACGGCCTGGGTGGCCTGGGTGCCCAGCTTGCGCTGCAGCGCGGGCAGGTCACGCGACTGTTCGATGACTTCTCCCGCGTCGTCTAGCACCGCGACGTTAAGCCGCTGGTGGTCTTCAAGGCGGGCGAGGTTGAACTGGTTGGCGTCGATGGGCACACCGGCCACCCAGCCCAGCGCGTCCGCGGCGGCGTCGGCGAAGTGTCCTTCGCCGAAGGTCAGTCTTTCTGCGGCGCGCTCGGAAGCTTGGGGGGCCGGGCCCAGCGCGCGGCGGGTTTCTTTCGGAAGGCTGCGAATCAGGGCGACCAAGCGCTCGTGCAGCTGGCCGGGCAGGCCCCATTCCAGGGTGGCGGGGGTGAGGCGGCCCAAGGCGTGCAGGGGGATCTGCAAGGTCACGCCGTCGTCGGTGGCGCCCGGGTCGTGCTTGTAGACCAGCGGCAGCTTCATGGCCGCCACTGCGAGGTGATCGGGCCGGCCCGGGTCGGCCTCGACGGCTTGGGTGAGCAGGTCGCTCTCTTGCATGAGCAGGCGCTGCTGCGTGGCGTCGTCGGCCTGTTTCAGCCAGCGGTTGAGCTCGGCGACGCCGACCACGTCGGCGGGCAGGTGGCGGTCGTAGAAATCGAAGCGCCGCGTGATGTCGGCCAGCAGGTCGTTGCGGCGTTCGCGGGCCTGGACCTGCTCGACTTTGTTTTGCAATTCGCGGTTGTGGGCGAAGAAGGGCTGGTTGAGCAGGCCCGGGGATTCGCACTCGCCTTCCACCAATGCGTGGTGGATGAACAGCTCGCGGGCGGCTTTGGGGTCGACCTTGGCCAAGCGGATGCGGCGCTTGGCCGCGATCACGAGGCCAAAGAGGGTGGCTTTTTCAAAAGCGTTGGCGGTGCCCGACTTCGGGTTCCAGTGCGGCTCGAAGTGGTTGGTTTTCACCAGGTCGCCGGCGAGCGGTTCGATCCACGCGGGGTCGATCTTGGCCAGGGTGCGGGCGTATTGCCGGGTGGTGGCCACGGTTTCGGCGGCGACGATCCACCGCGGCTTGGCCTTGAACAGCACGCTGCCGGGCCACAGGGCCAGCTTGGTGGAGCCGGCGCCGGTGTATTCGCCCTTGGCCTTTCGGCCTTCTTCGGTGTCGGTTTTCAGGGCGATGTTTGAAAGCAGCCCCGTGAGCAGCGCCCGGTGGACCGCGTCGCCGATTTTTTCAATCGCGTTCTCTCCGGTCACGCGTTTGGGGGCGCTGAGCTTGGCGGTGCGGGCCAGGTCGGTCAGCTGGCGGTGCAGGTCAAACCACTCGCGCAGCCGCTGATAGCCCAAGAAGTTTTTGGTGGCCCAGCGTTTGAAGGCGCTGCCCGATAGCTCGCTTTTCTTGGCGTGCACCGCGTCCCACAGGGTGAGGTAGGTGAGAAAATCGCTGGATTCGTGCCGCATGGGCGCGTGGGCGCTGTCGGCGGCTTGGGCGTGGTCGGGCGGGCGCACGCGCGGGTCTTGGCCTTCTAGGGCGGCGGCGATGATGAGTACCTCGGGCAGGCAGCGCTGCTCTGCCCCGGCCAGCACCATGCGGCCCACGCGGGGATCCACCGGTAGGCGGGCGAGGGTTTTGCCGGTTTTCGTGAGCCGCCCGCTGGGTCCGATCGCGCCCAGTTCTTCGAGGGTTTGGGTGCCTTCGCGCACCGCGCTGGGGCGCGGCGGGTCCAAAAAGGGAAAGTCGCCCAGGTCGCCCAGGTTCAGCGAGGCCATCTGCAGCATGACCGCGGCCAGGCTGGTGCGCAGGATCTCGGGGGTGGTGAACGGGTCGCGTTCTTCAAAAACTTGCTCGCTGCACAGGCGGATACACACGCCCGGGGCCACGCGGCCGCAGCGCCCGGCCCGCTGGTTGGCGCTGGCCTGGCTCACGGCCTCGACCGGCAGCCGCTGCATGCGGGTGCGCGGCGAGTAGCGGCTGATGCGGGCGGTGCCGGGGTCGATCACCGCGGTGATGTTGGGCACGGTGACCGACGACTCGGCCACGTTGGTGGCGATGACCACGCGGCGCGGGCCGCCTGATTTTGGGTTGAAGACCTTTTGCTGCTCGGCGCTGCTCAGCCGCGAGTACAGCGGCAGGATGTCGGGCTGGCGCGACCGCGAGCTGGCGGTGTGGGACCGCAGGGTTTTGGCGGCGTGGCCGATGGCCCTTTCGGTGGGCATGAACACCAGCACGTCGCCGGCGCCGCCCAGCGGGTCGCGGGTGACCTGGTCGAAGGCCTCGCACAGCGCGTGGTCTGCGGCGTAGCCCTCGAACTCCACTTCTTCGCCCTGCTCGTTTTCCACCGGGCAGTAGCGCACGTCCACGGGGTAGGTGCGGCCGCTGACCTCGATGATGGGGGCAGGCTCGTCTTCGCGGCCGGCAACGCCCGTTGAAAAAAACGCGGCGAAGCGCTGGGGGTCGATGGTTGCCGAGGTGATGATGATCTTGAGATCGGGCCGCCGCGGCCGCAGCCGCTTGAGATAGCCCAGCAGGAAGTCGACGTTGAGCGAGCGCTCGTGCGCTTCGTCGACGATGACCGCGTCGCACTTCAAGAGATCCGGGTCGCGGCCCAGTTCGGCCAGCAGCAGGCCGTCGGTGAGGTAGCGCACCCGCGTGTTGTCGCCGGTGGTGTCGTTGAAGCGCACCGAGTAGCCCACGGCCTGGCCCAGGGGCACGTTCAGCTCGTCGGCCACGCGGCTGGCCAGGGTGCGGGCGGCGATGCGGCGGGGCTGGGTGTGGGCGATGACTCCGTCGTTGCCGTAGCCCAGCTCCATCAAGATCTTGGGCAGCTGGGTGGACTTGCCCGATCCGGTTTCGCCGCACACCACCACCACTTGGTGGTCGCGGATCAGCTGCGCGATGTCTTCGCGTTTTTGGCTGATGGGCAGGTCGGCGGGGTAGGTGACCGCCGGGGCGGCGGCGGCCCGGTCGGCCCGTTTTTGGCGCGAGCTGTCCAGCAGCTCGAAAAGACGCTGAAGGTTGCGGTCAAAAGGCTGGCCGGCCCGGTGGGCTTGCTGCACGTTCTTCCACAGCCGGCGCAGGGCCGGTTGGTCGCGGCGCAGGGCGTCGTCGATCGGCGGGTCGCCGGGGGGCAGCGGGGTGTCTGCAGCAGGATGGGGGGGATGCGAAGGTGGCACGGGACGCAAATCATACGGGCCGGGGACTGGCGGCCGGGGATGGCGGCTGCGTGGCCTTGGGGCCATGGTGTCAGGGGGCGCAATAAAAAACCGCGGAGCCGGGCTCCGCGGTCGTGGGGTGGCACGGGGTGTTGGATGAGTGCTAGGCGGCGCTGCGGCGTTTGCGTATCACCGCGGCGCCCACGACGACCAACAGGCCGCCGATGGCGGCGGCGGGGATCCACGCTTGCCGGCCGGATGGAGGGCTGGGCGTGTTGGCTTCGGAGCGCTGTTCTTTGGGTGAGGCGTCGCTGGTTTCTTCAAGGGCCATGCCTTGGGCGACCTCTTCTTGCGGCGCCGGGGCGTTGCGGATCGCGTCGATCTGGGCGGTGTAGGCCTGGGCCACTGCGGGGTCGGCTTCGCCCACGATCTGGGCGATCAACGCGCTGAGCTTGCCGTTGTCGCACACGAAACCGCTGCAGCCCGCTTCAAAGGCATCCACCAACTCTACGTGGAGGTTGGCGACGCGGGCGAGGGTTTCGGGGCTGGGGTTCCAGTAGCCCTTTCGGTGGGTTTCGAGCATGATCGCGGTCATCTCTTGAAGGGCGTAGGGGTTTTTATCGCGGAAGAACTGCTGGATGTCGAGGTTGTGGATGTCTTGCACGTAGACCTCTTCGTACTTGTCCCAGATTTCTTCATCGATCATCGACGACTGCATGACGTCCCAGCCGAAGGTGTTGCGGAAGGTTTCGGCGAAGGCGTCGGCGGCGCTGGGGCCTTCTTCCTGCATCGCGGCGATGTACTTGGGGTTGAGCAAGGTGGTGCGGGTTTCTTGCCACACGGCTTTCTTGGCGTCTTGCACCACGGGCAAGGTGGGGTTGCGCAGGTCGCTGAAGTAGGTCGAGGGCTCTTCGCCGGTGGCGTGTTGGATGGCCAGGCTTAGCCCGCCCATGAACTCGTAGACGTGGTCGAGCGACAGCGGGCCCCAGGTGTTGCTGGAACGCGGGTGCAAGACGGTGTCGGTGTTTTGCAGCGCGGCTTCAAACATGCCCGGGTGAAACGCACCCCAGCGGTCGCGCCCGTACACGGCGCCCATGTTCTTGAGATAGGTCTGGGCGACCTGGGTTTCGTCATCCCAGGTGTCGCCGCTTTCCACCATGCCCATGATGCCGGCGCCGTAGTTGCCGTTGAGGCCGCCGAACACGCGGTAGGTCGCCAAGGTTTTCGCTTCGGCGGGGCTGATGCCGCGGGTTTTCATCATCGCCTCGGCGGCGACCGCGCCCGTGTGCACGTGGTTGGGCAGGGCGTCGGTCGCGTCGTCGGCCGCGGCGGCCATGGCCACGGCCTTGTTAATGAGGTAAATGCGGCTGGCACCTAGATCGCGGAACTGGCCGGAGGTCTGCACGACCACGTCGATCCGCGGCCGGCCCAGCTCTTGGGCGGGGATCAGCTTCACGTCGTGGACGGTGCCGCGGCGGTTACGCACGGGTTCGACGCCCAAGAGGTAGAGGATTTCGGCCAGGGTGATGCCTTCTTGCCGAACGAACTCGCTGCTCCACAGGCTGAAGCCGACCTTCTTGGGGTAGGCGCCGGTTTCGGCCAGCTTCGCGGCCAAGAGCTGGTCGACCAGGTCGCGGCCCACGTCCCAGGCTTCGGGGGTGGGGGTTCGCTCGGCGTCGATGCCGGTGAGGTTGCGGCCCGAGGGCACGGCCGAGGGGTTCACCACCGGATCGCCCCCGGACTGGGGCTCGATGTAGCCGCCGGCCAGGCCGGTGACCATGGCGTCGAGCTCGCGCTGGGGCGAGGCCTGGATGGCCTCGCGGTACGCGGTGATGGATTCAAGTGTTTCGAGGAAGGTTGCTTCCAATTCGGCACGCTTGAGCACCGCGGGGTCGACCGGGGCTTCGTCGGCCGGGGTGGGGCGGTGATAACCAAACCGGGCGCCGGGGTTCTCGGTGGGGCGGGCCCGCAGCTCGGCGCTGCGCTCTGCGGACTGGGCTGCGGCGCTGGGCGGATCGGCGGAGGCTCCGTGGGCGTGACCGCCGTCATGGGCGCCGTCATGATCGTCGCCGTGCTCGTGGCCCCCGGTGTGGGTGTGGGCTGTCAGCACGAATGCGTCGGTGCGCACGGGGGCCTGGTCGTGGATAAACGACACCAGCACGGTGGCCTCAAACGCGGCGCCCTGAAGCCATGTGGCGTCGGCGCCGGTGTCGCCGGGGAAGATGAAGTAGTGGGTTTGGTGGCCGGGGCGCAGGTTGGCCACGCCGTCTTCGTCTTCGTTTTGGTCGCGGTTGCGCACGGCGAGGGTGACCGCGTGGCCGTTCTTGGCCTTGTCGTGCGTTACGGTTTCAAAGGCCACGCGGATGTTCGTGTCGGCGGGCAGGTCGTAGGGGGTGCGGCCGTCGGGTTGCAGCAACCACAATTCCAGGTCGCCCTTGTCGTCGTGAAGCTTCAGCTCGACCAGACCCACGGCCGTGCCCGCGGCGTCGCGCAGCGGGGCGAGCATGCCGTCGTGGGCCCCGGTTGGGGAGTGGCCGTCGGTGGGGTTGCCGTGGGGGTGATCGTGCCCGTGGCCTTCTTGGCCTTCTTGGCCTTCGTGGGCTCCGTGGTTTGGGTGGCCTGCATGAGCCGCATCGTCGCCGTGGTCGTGGCTTTGCCCGGCCGCGGCGGCGTGGGTGTGGGTGGTGCCGTCGGCGTGCGTGTGGCCGACGGTGTGGGGCTTGTGAATGCTCAGCGCGGTGTCTTGCGACTTGGCGAAGAAGCTCTCGGGCTCAGCGTGGCCGTGGTAGACCGCTTCAATCATGGCCAGCGCCGGCTCGCGGTACTGCTCCAAGATGACGTGGCTGTCGCCGGCTTGCTCGGAGGTGATCTTGCCGTCGAGTTCGTCGAGCTGGGCCATGGTGTGGGCCAGATAATCGATGGCCATGAGCTGCACGGTCTCGTAGGTTTCTTCGTCGCTGTAGGACCGGCCCAAGACGTGCAGCCCGTTGGTGACTTTCGCCTGTTCGAGCTCGTGCATGTAGGCGTGGATGTCTAGCAGCCGGTCGTTGTCTAGTTCAACGGTGTCGATGTCGTCGATCTTCAGGTCTTTGTCCATGTCCAGGGCGGCCATGGTCTGGCGCGCCGTCTGCAGGTAGCGGGTTTTGAGCAGGGGGTCTTCGACGCTGCGGTAGCGGTCCAGCGCGTCGTGCAGGCGCTGCAGGTCGTCGTAGATGCCCGAGGCCATGAACGGCGGGGTGATGTGGGTGGTCATGGTGGCGTAGGTGCGCCGCTTGGCGACCAGGGCTTCGCCGATGTTGCTCATGGAATAAAGGTAAAAGTGCGGCACGCCGGCGGTGAGCACGTGGGGCCAGTCGTCATCGGCCAGGGCCACCTGCTTGCCGGGGGTGAACTCGACGCTGCCGTGGGTGCCGAAGTGGACGATCGCGTCGGCCTTGTAGCCTTCTTTGGCCCACAGGTATCCGCCGATGTAGGGGTAGGGCGGGGGCTGCTTCACGCCGTGGACCAGGGACACGTCGTCATCGCCGTAGCCCGCCGGGGGCACGGGCATCAGCACCACGTTGCCGAAGGTCACCCGCGCCACGGCCAGATGCGGGGTGCCGTCGCGGACCACGCTCATGGGGCTTTGCGCGAGCGGGCCGAGTTCTTCTTCGAGGGCGGCGATGCGCTGCGGTGAGAGGTGCTTGGCGATCCAGCTGCGCAGGGTGTCTTCGGGGATCAGGGCGGGGTTGCCGTTGGCGTAGAAGTCGGCCAGGGTGGCCTTGGCGTAGCTGCCGATGACCGGCCCCTCGCGCTGGATGCGCTCGTAGAGCGCGTCGGCGTCGGCGGGCATGTCGCCCACGGTGTAACCGTCGGCTTGCAGGCGTTGGAGAAGCTTCAGCAGCGACGGGGCGATTTCGAGGCCTTCGGCGACCATCGCGTTTCTGCCGGCTTCTTTGTAATAGAACACCACCACTTTTTTGTCGGCGTTGGGCTTGGTTTGCAGGGCGATAAACCGCTGGGCCAAATCGACGAAGGATTCGACGCGACCCGGGAGGTTTTTGAACACGAAGTTCCCGCGCTCGTTGGCGAACTGGGCTGCCACGGCGTACGGCACGATGCCGCCGTCGAGCTCGGCCATGACGATGTTTTGGCTGAGCATGCCGCCGTCCATGCCGCGGTCGTCTTCTTGCCACGTGTTTTGAGGGGCAAACACCGAAATCGGGCTCAGCAGCGGGATGTTCTGTTCTTTGAGCCACGCGACGCCTGCGTCGCCGGCCATGCGGCCGTGGGGCATGAAGACCACCAGGTCGGGCGACACGGCCTTGAGCATCGCCAGGCGCTGGCCAAAGCCCGAGATGGGGTAAACATTCATGCCCCGGGCTTCGAGCTGCTCAACCATGGGCCGGATGAACCCGCCGCCGCTTTCCAGGCCCAGGATCTGGCTGATGAAGGCGACCTTGGGCCCGCCTTCTTGAAAGCGGCCGGTCTCGCGGAGAAACGCCTCGTAGCCTTCGAGGGTTTCGAAGACGTTTTCCTCTTCGAGGTGATAGAAGTAGTCGGTGGGGAAGACGTAAGGCGCTTCGACCTCGGTGCTGTGCGCAGACTTGCCGTCGAGCACCCGCCGGGTGTAGTTCAGCACCCGCTGCAGGTTCAGCGTGCCGCCGTTTTGTAGCGCCGTTTTGAGGTACTGCGATTCTTCGGGGGTGACGCTGGACAGGTCGAGCATCGGGGTGGGCGAGTGGAAGAAGATCTTGGTGCCCGCGTCACGGGCGTTGGCGATGGTCTGGCGGTCGTCGGTGGTCAGGTTGATGTTGCCGTGGGCGAAGAAGAACGCCGCTTGGTAATCGCTGATGTCGGGGAACACGCCGTCGCCCAGGGTGAGGCGGTCGATGGTGATCTTGGGGTTGTCGTTGACTTCGAGAAAGCGGTCGTACTGGAAGTCCATGAAGTTGACCAAGGCCACGCGGGTGGGTGCGTGGTGGGTTTGGTAATACGACCACCCGCTGTATGTGGCGGCGGCGAGCAACAAGGCCAAAGCGATAAGGAGGGGTTTTTTATTCATGGGAATCGTGAAACAGCGTGGAGGACCGGACGCGTCGTGGCGTCGGGGCCTGGGTCGCGCGGGGTTATTCGGGGACGTAAATGATCTGGCCGTCTTCGAGCTGGTAGGCGGCGCCCACCCGCTTGCCGGTGCCGGATCCCTGCTGGCCGCTGGCTTCGTAGCGGCGGATGTCTTCGCCTTCTTTGACGATGATCTGCATGCTTTCTTGGCCCGGGTTTTTCACCATGGTGAAGTCTTCTTGGGTGAAGACCTCGGCGATTTGCATGCGGGTGACCACCGCCACCATGAGGGCGACGGCGAAGACCATGGCCACGTCAAAGAGGTTGACCATGCCCGTGAGCGGGTCGTCGTCTTCGTCGGTGGTGCGGCGGTAGGGGCGTCGGGGGCGGGTGGATCCGCCGGGGCCGCCGGGGCCGCCGGGGCCGCCGGGTCCACCGGGTCCACCAGTGCCACCAGGTCCTGGAGCGTTAGTGCGTGTCATGGCCCGCCAATTCGATGAGGTATTGCAGGGTGTTCACATCTGCCGTGCACCAGCGCTTGCGGATGAGAAGCACTAGGTAGCCCACGCCCCCGACAAACACCCCCACCACGGTGGTGGCGAAGGCCACCTGCATGTTGGCGGCCATCGAAACGATGTCGCCCGAGGCCAGGCCGGTGAGGGCCGGGCCCATGGGGATCAGCGTGCCCATGAGCCCAAGCATGGGGCCCAGGCGCATGAGCAGCTTGGCGGGGTTGAGCTGGCGGTCGGCGTCCAGGTCGAAATCCGCCAGCACCTTGTCGGCGTGAATAGGGTTGCCCGCGTGGGCGTGTACGCGGGTGAGGGCCTGGTGCAGCGCGGGGTGGTGGGCTGCCAGCGACGCGTCGTCGGGGTCAAGGGTTGCGCCGGCGGCAAGGTCGGTTTCGACCTGAGACAACACCGGGGCCATGCGACGGCGTGCCATCAGGCCGCCGTAGAGACCACCCAGCAGCAGCAGCGCCCAGGCAAAGCCGGCAATCAGTAGCACGATGACCGGGATCATCAGGCTGGTGGAGACGAGGTAGAGCAGGTGGGTGATGGGGCCCATGGGTCAAGATTCCGTGCGTGCTGGGGTGCGGCGGTGCCCCATCGTGTGAGTGACAAAGCCAAGGGCGACCAAGGCGGTGAGGGCGGCCAGCACCCCGGCGGTGGGGCCTGGGTCGGGGGTGAAGGGGGGGGGGCTGGGGGCGGCCAAACCGACGACTGGCAAGGCGATGGCCAGCACCGCCTGAAGCGCCGCCAACCACACGCGAAGTTCGACCCGGTCGTGGGGTTGGGGCATGACGGCGCGAAGGGTCAAGGCCCCGAGCAGGGCGGCGAGCACCACGCCCACGCTGCCAAGCAGCGACAAGGCGCTCAGGCTCCAATGGCTTACTTCATGAAACAGCCAGGCCTGCAGGGCCAAGGCCGCGGCGATGCCGGCGACCGGAGGGAGCCCGGCGGTGGCGGCCAAAAGTTGTTGCAGGCCGCGTGACAGGCGGCGTCCCAAGCGGGTTCCGGGCCAGGCGGCCTGCGTGTGGGAGGTGCGTGTGGATGAGGCGATCACCAAGGCGGCCTCGATGCTGAGGGCTAAGCTGAGTAGAGGGTGCCAGGCGGCGGTGGTTTCAGGTTTGGCCAAGCCCACGAAGCTGATGTGGATCAACCAGAAGTGGGACGCGTACAAGCCCCCCGCAGCCAGGGCGCACCCCACCAGCACGGTCTTGCACCGTCGCCCCATCGAGAGCACCAAGGCGGTGTTCATCGCGCCGGTGACGGCAAGCAGCAGCAGTACGGTGGCCATGGGCGCAGACGCTTAGGGGGACCAGTTCGGATCGTTGGCTTCTTGGGCCTGGCTGGACCACAGCCGCATGTCGCGGAAGCGGTCGGGGGGCAGGCGGTCGGCGTGACCGTCGAGGTAGGTAAACACCGCGGTGTTTTGGTGCCGGGCGTGCACGTAGCCGTGTTGGGCCGAGTCGGCGGCTTCGATGTCGTAGCCGTCTGCCCAGGGGGCCATCGGCGGACCGCCGCGGCCCAGGGGCACGCCGGTGGGGGCGAAGACGTAGAAGTGGCCGGTGATGCCGACCTGCGATTCAAGTGCGGTGCGGTGGGCCGAGGCAAAGCCGATCAGGTTCGAGGCCTGCTTCGTGTCGTCGATGTTCTGCACCGCCAGGTTGCGGTCGGTGGGCACCGCGGTGTCCCCCCCGACGTACAAGACGTTGTAGCCAAAGGTGGGGGCGATGCTCACGCGGTAGGTGATTTCGTTTTCGTCGACTCCCGCGCTGAGCACGTTTTCGGCGCCGTTCACCAATAGGGTGCCGTCGGGACGGCCGCCAAATTGGTCGGCCATACGCCAGGGGTAGCGTGCGTTGTCTGGGCTGCCCACCAGCGAACCCAGGTGATTGCGCACGTCTCTTGCCCCTGCATTGATGCCCGGCAACAACTGGCCGTTGCGTTCCAAGGCTTGGTTCAGGTGGCCGGTTTGCAGCTGACGCCCTGCGGCGAGTTCAGCCAGGCTGCGGGCCTCGCCGCGGGCCGTGCCCAGAACCGGCAGCAGGATGCCGATCAGCAGCGCGATGATTGAGATCACCACCAGCAGTTCGATGAGCGTGAAGGCCTTGTGGGTTTTTAACATGGCAGCGGCTCTGAAGGGGAGGGGAAGAGCGTTCAAGCGGAAAAAGCGTTGCTGCCGGATTTAACCGGCAGAAACGCGAAAACCAGGTGTGCCGGGGCGCCTTAGGCCCGGCGGCGACGCTGGCAGAAGGCCAGCCCGCCCAAGCCGGCCATCACCAGGGTGGTGGGTTCGGGCACGGCGATCGCGACGTTGTCGAAGTCAAAGTTGACGGTGCCCGAAGACACGGTCGACAGGTCGGTGCCCAGGAAGATCTGGATGTTGCCGACGTTGCTGAAGATCTGATCGAACAGCGCGGGGGTTGGGGCCCCTTCAAAACCCAGCGAGGCGAAACTGAGGTCAAAGGTGAGGGTGGTGAAATCTTCGCTGGGGGCGACGCTCTGCGGGACCAACGGAAACGCTCCGGGGAAGCGGGTTGGGGGCGAGAAGCGGGCGGTGATATCGATCGGCGCGTCTGCGTCGTGACGCACATCGAAGCTGAACGTGCTGATGTCCCCGGTGATGAAGTCACCGATGAAGGCGCCGCCGCTTGCGCTGGCGGTGGGATCAAAGGCGTTGAACTCGATGCGGGCCACCACCAGGCCCATGTCGCCCGCGGCGTCGGAAGGCACGGCGTTGCGCACGAAGCCCGAACCGTCGGCGTCGGTGCCGGGGATGAACTCCAGCGGGGCAAAGCCGGTGTTCAGAAAATTCTCGCCCGAGTCGGCGAAGGTCTCGGTGAAGGGCAAGGCGGCGCTTTGGGCCAAGGCGGCGGGGGCCAGGACCAGAGCGGCCAGGGCCAGGGGGGCGGTCGTGCGGTACGTCATCGGGGGATCTCCAGGCAACCAAGGGGGATCGCGCACCCGCATGGGCGGGCGTGCTGAAAAACACCGTGATTGCCTGTCCGCACCGGATGCCGGAGAATGCGGGCGGCGACTTCACGGTCGTCACGCGGGGCGGCTGGTACGTGCTTCCTAGGTACTCCAGCCGCCCTCTTTTGGGGCCGAAACAAGTATTGAGAACCTGTCTCGATAAGCGAGGATAGCGGCAGAAAGCGCGGGGGGCAAGCTTCTTTGAGAATAATTCTCAATTACGAGGCGGGACGGGACGGAGCCGGCCGGTCCGCGCGGCGACGCAGGCCCCTCTGCGGCCGGCCGGTCAGCGCGGCGGGGGGCGTGTGGGGTCTTTCAGACGCCTTTGCGGGGGCCTTCATCGCGTGGTTGTGGTGTGCCACGGCGCTCAGGTTTGTGGGGCAGGGGCGAAACACGCCCCGCCACGGGGCTGGCGTCAGGGTGGTTTGAATGCGACGCTTGTAGGTGCTCAAAGTGAATTTCAATCGACGGCTGAATGATCGATCGGATGCGAATCGGGTGGCGTCGTATCCCCACATGGCGGCGGTGGTGCCTGCGGTGCTGACCCCGGGTTTGGGGTTGGCGGGGGCGGGCGCGGCGTGGTTGTTTGGACGCCATTTCAATCCCCGGGTGGATGCACAAGGGCGGGCGGCGATTGATTTTCAGTTGACGCTGATTTTGGCAGGCGCGTCGTCTTACGCCGGGCTGGTGTGGGCGGGGGGCTTGATGTCTGATGCGGCGTTGCCGCTGTTACTGGCGATGTATTTTATGAGTGTGGTCACGCCTCTTTTTGCGGCCACGGCCACCTCACGCGGGGAAGACTGGCGGTATCCGCTGAGCCTTCGGTTGATGAGGCGTCACGCATGCGATGGCCAAACACGTTGAGGTGACTCTGCACACGTGGCAGCGTCTCGCTGCGGTGATGGGCTGTCGGGGGCCACCGCGGGACACACGCTGCACGCTGTGCGTGAGCGCAAAAAAAAGCCCGCCCCGGAAACCGGGGCGGGCTTGTAGATGACTGAATCACGAATCAGGCGGCGGCTTCGTAGCCACCGCAGCCGCTCAGCGGCGTGACCTTGAGGTTCAGGGGCTCGTTTTGCGGGTGGCCGCAGGACACGGTGAGGTCGGCGGGCGCCTCGTGGGTGGTGCGGATCTGAACCAGCTTGGGGCTGGAGTCGTTTTCGCCAAAGTGCTTGCACAGGCCGCACTGGCCTTCGGTGACGGTGCTCATGGGGTGCCTTTCTGAAAGAGATTTCGGGGCTTGCTTTGCTATCGGAAGTTTAGGATCAGTTCATTCGTAAATCCATTATTTACAGGTGTTTTTATCAAATTGATACGGCGTCTCATTTGCGAAAATAAAGCTGCGGTGACGGCCTTTAAAACGGGTTTTTACCGCTTGGAAAATCCCGGCGCAGCGGGCCGCCGCGCGGCTGAGGGTGAAGGTGCTTCGCCTCTTGTGTTGTGACCGGCGGCCGCAGCGCGGGGCGCACCGCCGGGCGCACCGCAGGGCGTCGCGGGCTGCTAGGCTTGAAAGCCTTGGTTTTTAAGTCCCCATTTTGAAGCACGCCCTATGTCTGACGACACCTACCCCGTGGCCGACCTGCAAGCCCAGCTTGCCGATGGCCAGCCCGCTTTTTTGATTGACGTACGCGACGCCGATGCCTTTGCCGGCGGGCACGTGAAGGGGGCGGTCAACCGGCCCATCGACACGCTGGACCCCGCGGCCATCGCGAAAGAGGCCGCGGCGTTTTATGGAGCGGCCGGCGGGCCCGTGCTCACCCTCTGTGGTGGCGGCACCCGCGCAGGCAAGGCCGCCGTGCTGCTGCGCGACGCGGGCGTCAACGCCCAGTCGGTGGCCGGCGGCACCAAGTCGTGCCGGGCCGCGGGCATGGATGTGGTCGAGGGCGCGTAAATCGCGCCGGTCAGCGGCGGGTGTCGATGAGCTGCGCTGCTCGGGGCCATTGCAGATCGGCCACCAGCGGGCGGTGGTCCGACAGCGTGGAGTTGACCACCTCCAAGCGCGTCATCGGTAGCCGGGGGTCTGCCAAGATGTAGTCGATCAGGCGGTTGGGCTGGATCGCGGGGAACGAGCCACCCAACTCGGCCTGTGCGGCGTCTGGCACCCAGGCCAGGGACGCTTCGTCGCGTAGTCGCGTACCGGCCGATTCCGTCACCTCGGGACCCGACGCGGCGCCGTCCACCTCAATCAGCTTGCAGTTGAAGTCGCCCGCCACGATCAGCGGCGGCATATCGACCGATGCGAACCGCGATAGCTTCGGCACGCTGTCTTGGCGCACCCGCCGGTCGCGCACATCCAGATGCACCGCCAGCACACGGGCCTGCTGGGTGCCGCGCCGGATCGTGACCCGCAGCGCGTCCTTGCGTCCAATGAGCACCGCCTCCCATTTCGCGACGTGGGGCAGCGTCACCCGCTGAACACCCTCGATCGGCCAGCGGCTGAGCACTGCGTTGCCGAAACGCAGAAGGAAGAAAGGAAGCGACACGTCGTAATTACGTTGCGTGGCGTAATGGGGGTATCCAGCGCGCTCAGCGATCCACGCGGCTTGGTTCTGTCGACTGCTCCACGTGCAGTCGAAGTCCACTTCGTTGAGCACCACCACGTCGGCGTCCCACGTCGCGATGAGATCGGCGATGTCGTTGAGTCGCTGGGCGCGCGGCCCGTTCCAGTTGCTGGTGCCCTCGGGCCCGCGCGCGTGGGCGATGTTCCATGCCGCGACCCGGAAGGTGTCGGTGGGGGGGTGGCCGGGGTTCGTGGCGGCCGTGACCGAGGTGACCGAGGTGACCGCGCGGCTGGGCGCGAGCGCCCGGTTCAGCAGCGTCCAGCTCAGGGTGAACACCACCGGGGCCGCGACCACCAACGCGATCCACCGGGTCCAGCGGCGACGCGGCGGCAGTGGTGGGGCGGTGTCTTTGCTGGCGATGTTGCTCACCGGTTTATCGTAAGGGCGGGGCCGCCTTACGCCCCTTTGGCCGCCTTGCGAAACGCCGTCTGCACCGCGGCGCTCACCGAGGGGTAGGTCAGCGTGGCGTTGTACAGCGCCGACTGCTCGGGCACCTGGCCCAAGGTCAAAGCCAGCAGGTTGATGACCTCGTCCGAGCCTTCGGCCGCCAGGTGGGCCCCGATTAGCCGCCGGTCGGGGCCAAAGATCATCTTCCAGGCCACGTGGGGCTGAGCCAATTCGCGGAAGAACTTCTTGGTGGCAAAGTTGCCCGAGGCCACGTGCACCGCGTCGCCATGTTCGGCTCGGGCTTCGTCTTCGGTGAGGCCCACGCCCGACACCGCGGGCAGGGTGAAGGCCACCGACGCGTGGGGCTTGGCCGGGCGGGCTTGCAGGTCGGCGTCGCTGGGGGCTTTGAACAGGTTGTGGGCCAGCACGCGGGCGTCGTCCACCGCGGTGGGGATCAGCGCCGGGCGGCCGTTGTCGGCCACGTCGCCGCCGGCCCAGATGTGCGGGTTGCCCGGGCAGCGCAGGTGCCCGTCCACCGCCACGCCGCGGGGGCTGGCGGCCACGCCCGCGGCGTCGAGGTTCAGCCCGTCAACCGAAGCCACGCGGCCGGTGGTGTTGACCACCAGGTCGGCGGTGGCCACCACGGTCGACGCGTCGTCGTTGGCGTGCACGCGGAGGCCCTCGGGGCCTTGGGACACCGCCCCGACGCGCCGGTTGGGCACCACGGTCACGCCATGGGGGCCCAGGTCTGGCAGGGCGGCTTCCAAGGTGGCCACGATGTCGGGGTCAAAGCCCGCCAGCACGTGGTCGCGCGTGGCGATCACCGTGACCGCGCGGCCGGCCATGGCCGCGGCGCAGGCAAACTCCATGCCCACGTAGCCGCCGCCGATGAAGGTCACGCGCTGGGGCAGGTCGTCCAGTTCAAGAAAGGCGTCTGAGTCGACGGTGAGTTCGCCGCCGGGCACCGTGAGCGGGCGCGGCATTTGGCCCGTGGCGATCACAAAGCGGTCAGCGGTGATCGTTTGCTCGCCCACCACCACCGTGCCGGGGCCGGTGAACCGCGGCTCACCGGCGATCAGCTCGACGCCGGCCTTGCGCAGGTCTGCCGCGGTCAGGTCGCCCACCGGGTCGGTGAACGACTTTTTGAAGGCCGCGATCGCCGACCAGTCCAGCGTCGTGGGCGCGATGCCCCCACCCGCCGCGGCCAGGTGGTTGGCGCGGTACATCAGGCCCGCGGCGTTCACAAAGGGCTTTTTCGCGTCGCAGCCGCGGTTGGGGCACGTGCCCCCGGGGGCCTGGGTCTCAATCACCACCACAGACAAGCCGGCGCTGCGCCCGCCATACGCCACCGTTTGACCCACGGCACCGCTGCCCAGCACACAAAGTTGAAAGTGTTGTTCCATGGCGGTTTCAATGCTCCGTGGTGGGCGCGGGGTTTGCGGGGTGTGCGTGGGGTGGGCAATACGGGCGCGATTCTAGGACGCCCGCGGAAGAGGTATTGGGTGGATTGCCGTGTTGACAAGGCATTGTTGCAATCGGATATTTGTGGCCCCTAGACTATTGATCACTGCTTAGAAAAATTGTTTCATTGAAAGGACCCCCATGGCTCATCAAAATTCCCGCGACGTCGACTCCTTCATGGAAGGCTTGAAAAAGCGAAACCCGCATGAAAACGAGTTCCACCAAGCGGTGCGTGAAGTGGCCACCAGCGTCATTCCGTTTGTCAACGAAAACGTCCGATACCGCGACGAGCAGATTTTCGAGCGGATGACCGAGCCCGACCGGATCGTGATTTTCCGTGTCACGTGGGTCGACGACGAAGGGCGCATCCGCGCCAACCGCGCCTGGCGGGTGCAGTTCAACAACGCCATTGGCGCCTACAAAGGCGGCCTGCGGTTCCACCCCAGCGTCACCCAAAGTGTGCTGAAGTTCTTGGGCTTCGAGCAGACCTTTAAAAACAGCCTCACCGGCCTGCCCATGGGCGGGGCCAAGGGCGGATCCAACTTCAACCCCCGCGGCAAAAGCGACCGCGAAGTCATGCGCTTCTGCCAAAGCCTCATGACCGAGCTGCACCGCCACATCGGTGAAAACACCGACGTGCCCGCGGGCGACATCGGCGTGGGGGCCCGCGAAATCGGCTATCTCTTTGGCCAATACAAGCGGCTTGAAAATGAATTCGTGGGCACCATCACCGGCAAAGGCCTGGCCTTTGGCGGCAGCGCCGGCCGCACCGAAGCCACCGGCCACGGCTGCGTCTACTTCGGCAACCACGTGCTTGAAGCCGCGGGCGAAAGCATGCAAGGCCGCACCGTGGGCGTGTCGGGCTCGGGCAACGTCGCGCTGTACGCCGCCCAAAAAGCCACCGAGCTGGGCGGCAAAGTCATCACCCTGTCCGACTCGGGCGGCTTCATCCACGACCCCGACGGCATCGACGCCGAGAAGCTCGCCTTCGTCCAAGACCTCAAAGAAGTGCAGCGCGGCCGCATCTCGGCCTACGCCGACAAATACCCCGCGGCCACATTCACCGCCGACGCCCGGCCCTGGGCCGTGCCCATGCAGGTGGCCCTGCCCTGCGCCACGCAGAACGAGCTGTCGCTGGGCGACGCCAACACGCTGATCGGCAACGGCGTGCGTCTGGTGTGCGAAGGCGCCAACATGCCCACCGAGCTCGACGCCGTGCACGCCCTGCAATCCTCGGGCGTGCTGTTTGGCCCCGCCAAAGCCGCCAACGCCGGCGGCGTCGCCGTCTCGGGCATGGAGCAAAGCCAAAACGCCCAGCGCGTGTCGTGGAGCGCCCAAGAAGTCGACGAAAAACTGCGTGGCGTCATGTCCGACATCCACAGCCAGTGCGTCGAATACGGCGGCGCCGAAAAAGCCGGCGACCCCGTCGACTACGTCAAAGGCGCCAACCTCGCCGGCTTCGTCAAAGTCGCCGACGCGATGCTCAGCTACGGCGCGGTGTAAGCACGCAAGTGCCGCACCATCGCGCGGCCCCTTCGGGGGCACGTGCGATGACATCTCGTTGATCCGTCACCTCGCCGTGGCCTTCCCCGCCCCCCCCCGCGGACGAAGGCCACGGCGATTTTGCGTTGAGGGGCTTGGCTGTGGCGGTGGCGTGTGACTGCTGTAGAGATGAGACGCTGGGCGCCATCTGGCCCGGGCCGGTGATAGGCGACGTGAATGGCCAATGCGTGGTGAATGCGGGACGCGCGGGTAGAATGAATGCATGTCCCCGACCATTGCCCGCGAGGGGCCATTCCGGCTGTTTTTCTTCTCCCGGGAAGAGCCACGTATCCACGTCCACGTGGCCCACCCCGATGGTGAGGCGAAGTTTTGGCTGACGCCCAGCATTCATCTTGCCACTTCGGTTCGGTTGTCGGCCAAACAGCTGCGCGACGCCGAAGAAATTGTTTGCCGGTACGAAACGGAGATCATCGATGCATGGAACCGACACTTCGACGCCTGAAGTCACCCATATTTCGCAGCACGGCATCTGGCTGCTGATCGGTCAGGAAGAACGGTTACTCACCTACGAGCACTTCCCCTGGTTCCGTTCGGCCACGGTCGAGCAGATTCATGACGTGCGGCGGGAGTCGGCGGATCACCTGCACTGGCCGCAGTTGGATGTTGACCTATCGCTGGAATCCATCCGACGGCCAGAGGATTTCCCCTTGGTGGCCAAAGACCAGGCTTAATCGTCTGTCGGCGGCGGGGGCGTATTCGGCATGGCGCAACGCCAGAACGCCCCGCGCGTCTCGTCGTTCGACCGACCACGGCCAAGTGCCGCGCCGTGGCCGGGCCCAAAGCCCCTGTGCGGGGTCATTCCGGTTGTATAAGAACCGCAGCCGCGGCATTGCTCCAAGCCGCGGCGTGAATCGCCGGGGCTTATACGACCGGTTTGCCCCCCGACGCGCGGAACGGGGCTTTGGACTTGTCGAGATGCGCCCCGCCGCGGGCAGGTGTTCCTGGCCGAGGCGCCGTCCCTGTTCACGCCGCCGCGCTCCCCGCCTGGCGTCGTGCCTGCTCCGCGAAGCCCTGCGGGGTGGCGTGCTGTGGCTTGGAGATTGGGGGGTTGTCCCTCTTTCGGTCCGCCTTTCGTGCTGTCAAGAAATGGGGTGATGACCCGACGAAGCAAGTCGCTGGCCGCGGTCGGCCGCGGGGGAAGCGGGGCACCGGGAAGGGGCGGTATGCTTAGGCGATGGGTGAACCGGATCCGAAACGTGAAGGGCTCAAACGCTGGGTGGCGTGCTGGAAGCGGGCGGCGCCGGGGTTGGAAGCCCAGCGGGAGCGGGATATCGCAGCGGCGGACACGGTGCGCGAAATGGGCTCGTTCGCGGGGCTTGCCGAGCAGGCGAACCGAGAGTTGCCGCTACGCGAGGGGTCGGGATTGATCGAGCAGCAGCGGCTGTTTTTAAAAGCGCGGGCGAAGGGGCGGCCAGACAGTGGCCGGTGTCGGCGGACTTGAAGGCGGGTTTCGGGGCTCGTGTGCTAAACTGACGGTGGCACGGATAAAAAGAGACTATAGAACGCGGAGACTGCCATGCGGGTTGACCTTGACACCTCTCATACGGATCTGGTGCAACGGGCCCTTGCGAGTGGCCGGGCGATGGATGTTCAGGCGTACATTCACGGATTGATTGAAGAAGATGCGGTGGATGCGTGGGCCCGAGGCCGCAGCGACGCGATCCTCAAAGCGGTTGACCAGGCCGGCGACGGGCGCGACGTTCCGGGGACGCTTGCCGACATTCACCAGCGGCTTTTGGCGCGGCTTGAGGACGGAAAAGTCGCGTGACGACATACCGTGTCGTTATTAAAGAGGACGCGTACGACGACCTCGAGCGAATCGGCGATTGGATTTACCGCGACAGCCCTCAAAATGCTCGGCAGTTTTTAGCGATGGCGTTTGAGGCTGCCGCTGCGCTCGAGCAGATGCCTCACCGATTCGGGGCCCTGTTTCCGGACCGCCCCGATGCCACGCAGGTAAGGCGTGCAAAGATACGGCGGCACCCGAATCACCTGATGCTTTTTGTCATCGTTGAAAGCCGGGTCGAAGTTCGGCGGGTACTTGAAGGGGGCCGGGACGACATCGCAGCGATCGCAGTCCAGAATGAAGGCTGAATGTCCCGCGGGATAAAGATCTTGTCGTTCGACCGACCACGGCGAAACGCCGTGCAGTGGCCGGGCCCAAAGCCCCTGTGCGGGGTCATTCCGGTTGTATAAGAACCGCAGCCGCGGCATTGCCTCAAGCCGCGGCGTGAATCGCCGGGGCTTATACGACCGGTTTGACCCCCGACGCGCGGAACAGGGCTTTGGACTTGGCGTGTTGCGCCCCGCCGCGGGTAGGTGTCCCTGGCCGGAGCGCCGTCTATGTTCACGCCGCCGCGGCGTGCAGTTCGCTCGCCGTTTGGCGGCGTGCCCGCTCCGCGAAGCCCTGCGGGGTGGCGGGCAATGGTTTGGAGATTGGTGGGTTGTGCCTCTTTCGGGTTCCTGCTCAGCTACGACGCGGTGTAAGCACGCAAGTGCCGCACCATCGCGCGGCCCCCTCGGGGGCGCGTGCGATTCACATCCAGTTCCCCGTCACCTCGCCGTGGCCTTCCCCGCACACCCGCGGACGAAGGCCACGGCGATTTTGCGTTGGGGGGTAGCGGTTCGTTCTGCTGAATCAAATTAGAATGCGTGCATGTCAAAATTAGTTAAACGAAGTCCCATCCCTGATGAAGAAGCTGCGCTGGCGATGCCCGGCGATTCAACCCATGACCGTGTGATCGATGAATTCGCCAAGGTCTTCTATTTCGGGATGGTTGGGGTCGTCTTAGCCTGCTTCGCATTGGCCCAGTGGTTTTACCACCTATTCCCGTCGCAAATTTCTATGCACTGGATGGCGACCATCATGGCGGTGGTGTGTATTCCTGCGTGTTTCATAATTGTGCGTCGGTCATTTTTTCGAGCGAAAAACGCTATTCTTGGGTTAAGAGGTGAGAAATACGTGGGCCAACTCCTGGAAAGGCTCAGGTCGATGGGGTACGAGGTGTTTCACGACTTGCCTGGGCAGCCCCTTGCCAAACCCAAGCGGCGTTGGAACATTGACCACGTGATCGTGGGGCCGGCAGGTGTATTCGCAATAGAAACCAAAACGTGGCGGAAGTTCAGAAATCGCGATCAGAAAATGCAGTTCGATGGCCAGATGCTGAAGTTGGATGGCAGGGCGTTGCCGGATCAGTACAAGGATCCGATCACTCAGTCTGGTCGTAACGCCCGCCGCGTATCAGACATATTGAAGGCCTCGACGGGACGCGAATTTCCTGTTCACCCCGTACTGACTTTTCCGGGTTGGTTTGTGACGATGGAGGGTGACGCGTGGGGCGGCGGCGCGTGGGTCGTGAATCCGAAAGGGTTTTCGAAACTTCTTCCCAAGCAGCAGAAGGTGCTTTCTAGCGAAGATATTGCTTTGGTTTCCGATCGACTCGAAGTCTACATTCGTGACGCGCGTCAAAAGATGGAGTGATCAAGTGCCGTTCCACGTCGATGCGTTGGGGAGTATGCGTGCGGCCACCTCTTCGATTTTGCCGTTCACGATGAATGGACTCGCAGATTCCGTTGCGATGCGGCATGGATCATAGACCGCATGGGCTATCCTGCTCATGCGTGCAGTGCTGTATTTTCTTCGGTTTCAATGATTGTGCCAGCTAATGCCTGATGAGGAAATAGAACGCAGGCCACCGGTCGCTGGTCTGTACGACCGATTAATATCCGCCGGCGTGACCGAGGAAATCGCGATGCTCGGCCCGCGCATGTCTCAGATGTCGGCACCGGTTGAGGATGAGGACGCCCCGGCTGCAATCGCGCAGTATTTGGAGCATTTGCTCCTTGATACGTTTCGGCGAACCCGAGGCAAGGACGCCGCGGCGCGCCGACTGCGCGTCGTTCAGCGGGTGATTGATGCGATCGGTGACGAATTGGGTGCCGACGAAGTGAAGGGTCTCGACCTTACGGATCCATTGCGGCGTCTACTCGCGGTGCATGGGGGTGTCGGCGGGGCACGTCCTGACACCGATCTTGGCCGATCGGCTTTGTTGACCGGCGGTAAGCGGACTCCGTCGCTGGCCAGTCAGTTGGTGAAGGAGTTTGGGCATGCCGATCGTGTTGACATTCTTTGTTCGTTCATCAAGTGGAGCGGTTTGAGGCTGCTGCTGGACGGGCTGCGGGCGTTGACCTCGTCGGTACATCCCGACGGGGGCCCGCGGCTGCGGGTGATCACGACCAGCTACATGGGAGCGACCGACCCCCGAGCGATCGAAGCGTTGCGGCAGCTACCCAACACCGAGATCAAGGTTTCGTACGACACCAAACGCACACGGCTGCACGCCAAGGCGTATCTCGTTCAGCGCGCGACGGGCTTCGGCAGCGCGTATGTCGGATCCGCCAATATTTCGAACGCCGCGATGTCCGAGGGTTTGGAGTGGACCAACAAGATCAGCCAGTACGAGCTGCCATATCTCTGGAAGAGCGTGGTGGGTGCATTCGACACGTATTGGAACGATGAAGCGTTCGAAGACTACACCGAAAAATCCGCCTATCGTCTGAAAACAGCGATTGCCCGCGAGCGAAACGCAGGAGGGGATAGTGGGGGCGTGGTCGCTGGCTTCGAGGTGACCCCGTATCCGTTTCAAGAAGAGGTGCTTGAGGCGCTGCAGGCAGGGCGGGAGATTCGTGGGCGCGTGCGGCAACTCGTGGTGGCGGCCACCGGTACGGGCAAGACTGTGATCGCGGCATTCGACTATCGACGGTGGGCTGAACAACAAGCCGGTACGCGTCCGTCGCTTCTGTTCATCGCGCACCGCAGCGAGATCCTTCATCAAGCGCTCGCTACGTTTCGCGGGGTGCTTCGTGACCAGAACTTCGGTGACGTAATGGAGGGCGGGGCCGAACCGTCCCAGACTGACCACCTGTTCTGCACCATCCAGAGTTACAAGAGCCGAAGGCTCGTTTCCCTGCCTGCGGATCGCTATCAATACGTCGTGGTGGACGAGTTTCATCACGCGGAGGCGGCTTCGTATCGTGGCCTGCTGGACCACGTCAAGCCGAATGCCTTACTCGCGTTGACGGCAACGCCGGAACGAGGCGATGGATTCGACGTGTCGCGGTATTTCGAGGGCGGCCCGGCAGCGGAGATCCGTCTTCCCGATGCGATCGACCGGAAGCTGCTGTCTCCGTTCCAATACTTCGGTCTCTCGGACTCGGAAGACCTCACTGGCCTGGCTTGGCAGCGGGGAGGCTACAAGGTGTCTGATCTGGATCAGATTTACACCGGCAATGACGCGCGGGCGGGGCTGGTGCTGGACAAGGCAAAGGAGATACTGCTTGATCCGCAGCTGGCCCGAGGGCTGGGTTTCTGTGTGAGCGTGGCCCACGCCGAGTTCATGGCGGGTTTCTTCACCAAGCACGGAATCCCTTCAGTCGCCCTCTCGGCCGGCACGCCCCGCGACGAGCGGCAAGAGGCTCGCGGGCGGCTGGTGCGCCGCGAGATCAACTTCATCTTCACGGTGGACCTTTTCAATGAAGGCGTCGACATCCCAGTCGTCGACACGGTGTTGCTGCTGCGGCCGACCGAAAGCCTGACGATTTACCTGCAACAGTTGGGGCGTGGCCTGCGACTGCACGCGGAGAAAGACTGTCTGACGGTCTTGGACTTCATTGCCGCGCACAATTCGAAGTTCAGCTTTGCGAACCGATTTCGGGCGCTGTCTTCTCGCCCGGAAGGCAATCTTGAACGAGAGATCAAGGCAGGTTTTCCTCACATGCCTGCGGGCTGCGCTATTCGTCTGGAACGTGTGGCGCAGGAGCGCGTGCTGGCAAACGTGTCGCGCAGTTTGACGGTCCGCAAGAGCGAGATCGCTCGCGAGTTGAAAGAACTCGGTTCGCTGGCCGGGCAGGCGCCCAGTTTGGCGGAAGGGCTGGACTACCTCGGTCTGGAGCCTTGGCAGTTGTTCAAACACGGCACGTGGAATGAGCACCTACAGCGGGCGGGACTGGCGCATCGGGTTGATGTGCCCGACGGCGATCAGTTGGCCAAGGGAATGGGCCGTATCTCGCATCTTGATGATCC
>JALZVY010000121.1 GCA_023300125.1 Phycisphaera sp. | reverse complement strand
GTGGCGGCCGCTGGTGGGCTTGCTCGAAAGCCCGCTGCCCCCGGCCCTGGCGACCGAGTTGGGCCCGGCGCTGGGCCGCTTCGACCGCGATGATGTGCGGGCCCACCTGATAGGTGTGGCCTCGGACCCCGAGCGTCCGCCATCGCTGCGCCGCCAGGTGATCGAGGTGATGGCTTATCAGCGCGACCGCAACGTGGCCGCCGCGTTGTTGACCTTGACCGCCCGCACCGAGCTGCCACGGGTACAGGACGCTGCCTTCACCGCCTTGACCACGCTTACCGCACGCGAGGATCTGGGACGCGACCGCCGCGCGTGGGGGGCGTGGTGGGCGCGGGCTTCCAAGCAGACATCGGCGCAGTGGCAGCGCGAGCTGGTCGACAGCCTGACCCGCCGCGGTGTGGCCCAGGGGCAAACCGATGAGCAGTTGGCCGAACGTCTGGATGCGGTGGAGCGGGCGTACTACCGGGCGACGGCCAAGGGCGATCGGCCCGCGGTGCTCACGGCCATGTTGGGCAGCCCGCTACGTGGAAGCCGCTTGCTTGGGCTCGAACTCACTCAGAATCTGTTGGTGGAAGACGCCGACTTAGACGAACCGCTGCGGGCGGCGCTGCGCGCGCGGCTGTCCGATGACGACGCCGACGTGCGGGCGCGCGCGGCGTTGGTGCTGCGCGATGCCTCGGACGAATCGGCCGCGGACTTCGCCGCCGCACGCTTGATCGACGGCTCGGAAACCGACGACGCGGTTCGCTCGGCGTACCTGCGTCTATTGGCCCGTTTGCCACGCAAAGAAGCGACCTCGGGTGTGTTGGTGCTGCTGGACGACCCGGTGCTGCGGTCCGACGCGGCGGGGGCGCTGAGCGCCACCTCGCGGGCTTTGCTGCTGGCCCCGCGGCAGGCCACCGAAGCCCAGTCGCGGCTGCGCCGCCTGCTGACCCCCCAGCCCACCGTGGGCCCCGATGGCCAAACGGTTCCCGCCCCCGCGCCGCTGGCGCCCGGTCCCGACTCTCCCCAGCTTGTCACGCTCCTGGGCCAGGTGGGCGACAGCGCCGACTGGCAGAACATCGAACGCTGGCTCGACGACCCAGACCCGGTCATCAAGCAGGCGTCGGCCCAAGCCTGGGCCGACCTGGGCCGCTCGCTGCCGGCGCTGGCCAACCGCGGCCACGACCCGGTCATCCTCCCGATTGTGTTGCAGGCCGCCGAACGCGACGGGCAGGACGGCGACACCCTGCTTCAGCTGGCGGCCACGCCGCCCGAGGTTCCGCGGTTGATGTCGGCCTGGGAGCGGGCGCTGGTGGCCATGGCCGGCCGCGTGCCGCCCGAGGCGGTGCACCCGGTGCTGGACCGCCTGGACGCCGACCGCCCCGACCCCGAGCCCGAGGCGTACGGCGTGCTGCGCGAGCGGATCTTGACCGCCGCCTTGGAGCAGGTGCCCGACGACGGCGCGCCGCGCAATGCCTACCTGGACCTGCGGCTGCGGCGTGCCGATGCCCGCCGCACCGCGGGCCAAGCCGACCTGGCGGTCAGCGATTACGAGAAGCTGCTGCCGGACATCGACGCCCTCAGCCCCGCTCAGATCCAAAGGGTCTACCGCGGGCTGGTACCCGCGTGTCTTGCGGCGGGCCGCCACGACGACGCCTTGCAGGCGGCCCAAGCGTTTCTGCTGGTGGGTCAGCGTCCTGTGGACGACGACCCCTTGGTGCTTGAGCTGGTGGACGCCGGTCTGCGGGCCGTCGAGTTGGGCCGCCCGGGGGTGGGGGTGGATTTGCACGAAGGCGTGCTGCGGCTTCTGGACGCGGCCCCCCAGCCCGACGCCCCGCGACCCGCGGTGCTCGTTGAACGGCTGGACAAACTGGAAGCCGCACTGGCTCCTCCAAAGCGGGAACCCTGAGCCCTGGGCCCCGGGTCATCCTGCTTGCCACCCGCTAAACCCCGATTGGCCCTGTGTTGGCGTTAGGTCTGCACGGCCTTCATCCCCGGTGCCACCCAACGCCCGGGTTTTTCCCTCTACACTCCCTTCCATGAGCAACCAGACCATCACCGGCAAGGCCTATGTCATGGGCGATGACATCGACACCGACCAGATCATCCCCGCCGAATACCTGGCCTATAACCCCAGCGACCCGGAAGAACGCAAGTTCTTTGGCATGTACGCCAACATCGGCGTGCCCAAGGGGCAGCGCGGCCTGCCCGAGGGCAACACCCCCTTTGTGCCCGAAGGCGAATTTAAAACCGAGTACACCGTGGTCATCGGCGGCAAGAACTTCGGCTGCGGTAGCAGCCGCGAGCACGCCCCCTTGGCCATCGCCGAGGCCGGAGCCAAGGTCGTGGTCGCCGAGTTCTACGCACGGATTTTCTTCCGCAACTGCGTCAACGGCGGCTACCTGCTGCCTTGCGAAAGCGTTGAGCGACTGGTCGACGAGATCAAAACCGGCGACGAAGTCACCGTCGACATCGATGGCGGGAAAATCACCAACCATGCCAGCGGCAAGACTCACAGCCTGCACCCGCTGGGAGATGCCACGCCCATCATCGACGCAGGCGGCGTCTTTGCCTACGCCCGCCAAGAAGGCATGATTCAGTAGCCCCGCCGGGCGGGGGTTCGGTTACCGGACGCCCGCGGGCTCGACCGCTGCGGACCGCGTCCCGATAGATCCTTCATGAAGGCTCTGGTGGTCGACGACACCCCGTCGATACGCACCAAGCTGCGGCGTGCCATCGAAAAGATGGGTTTTTATGACGTCACCGAGGCCGAAAACGGTCTTGAGGCCTTGGGCAACGTCATGGACGGCCTGCCGCATCTCATCTTGCTGGGCCAAGACATGCCCCGCATGAATGGCGTGCAATTCTTGCAGGCTTTCCGAGCCCTGGGGCACAAAACACCGGTGCTGATGATCGCCTCTGACGCGTCGCGGACCGCGGTGGTCACCGCTATTCGTGCGGGGGCCAATCATTATCTCATCAAGCCTTTTGACGCCGAGAAGCTGCGCGACTCCATCGCCGACACACTCGAACGCGCGATTTAACACCATGCGCGGCCGGGGACCGTTGCGACCGGCCCTTTCCCTTGAAAACTACGGTATCGGACGCGTAAACGGGTGTATTTGCGTCCTCGATCCTCCGATAGTTGCAGCAGATCATCCTCGCATTTCCGGTCAATACCATGAGCACACCGCCCCCCAACGCCAGCGCCTCCCAAGCTCGTCGCATCTTGCTCGAGTCAGGGACCAACGAACTTGAAATCCTCGTCTTCGAGGTTGGGGGGCAGCGCTACGGCGTGAACGTCGCCAAGGTGCGTGAGGTCATCATGCGAGCCGAAGCGACCCCGACACCGGGGCAGGGAGTCGCGGTCCGCGGCATGACCCGACTACGCGGCAAGGTGCTGATGGTCATCGACCTGCACCACTACCTGGGCGTCGCCCCGGCCAATCCCGACAAAGAGTCCTGGCGGCTAATCGTGACCGAATTCAACGGCCTCACCGCCGCCTTCGATGTCGAAGACGTCGACTCGATCTACCGCCTGTCCTGGAATCAGATTCTTCCGGCGCCCGAGGCCACCGACGACAGCAAGGCCGCCGCCACAGGCATGGCCGAAATCGGTGAAGAGCTGGTCATGATGCTCGATTTTGAATCCATTTACGACGCCGTGGCCTTGAACGGGCGTCCGGCCACGCTGGCGGGGCCTGAAAGCACCGACGTCGACCGTGCGGGGCTGCGTGTATGGAGTGCCGAAGACTCGGCGTTCATCCGCCAGGGGATCGAGCGTTCGTTGACGCAAAGCGGCTACACCCAGCACGCGCTTTTCGACAACGGCCGCGAGCTGTGGAACGCGATGATCGAGGCGTCACGCAACGGCGGCATGCCCGACGTGGTGATGTCCGACATCGAGATGGCCCAGATGGATGGGCTGCACCTGTGCAAACGGATCAAAGAAAACGCCTCGACCTCCCACATCCGTGTGGTTCTGTACAGCTCGCTGATCTCCGAGCAAACCCGTCACAAGAGCGAACGGGTCGGGGCCGATGCCCAGGTCAACAAGCCCAACATCGAAGAAGTGATTGAGCATTTGGATCGCTGGAACGTCAGCATGCACATCGATCACGCGGCGTAGGCCAGCGGGGGGGGTGCCACTGCCCACGCAGCGTATTGATACAACACAGCCCCCTCACCAGAGGGGGTTTTTTGTGCGCGATCCAAGACTTGCGGGTACGGCTGCGGATCCCGAATGTGGGGTGGTCAAGGCGAAAGCACGCCGCCACGAAAACCCATAACAGGCTGGGAAAGAGGGCGGCTTGTGAGCTGCGATGAATTTGAAGAGCCAAGCGAGACAGGATTCTCGCCGGATGCAGCCCCGTGGAGTTTTTCAACAGGCTTGTTAGGCAGCCCGCTGCGCGATCTGGCTGATGTACTGAGCCAGCTCGGCAGGTGGCAGGGTGGCGGCGGCAAGGCCCGCGTCGATCACCGTGCGGGGCATGCCGTACACCACGCAACTGTCCGCGTCCTGAGCCACGACCTTGCCGCCTGCATCCACGACGGCCTTTGCGCCGCGAAGGCCGTCGTCGCCCATGCCTGTGAGCACCGCAGCCACCGTGTCGGCGCCCGCGGCCTGTGCGGCCGAGACAAACAACGCATCCACACTGGGGCGGTAGGGGGCGTCCGTGGGGTCTTCACCCACCACCAGGCGGAACGCCTGAGGGCTTGTTCTGCGGATGTGCGTGTGCTGGCCGCCGGGCGCCACGTACACGTGACCGGCCACCAACTCCATGCCGTCGGCGGCGAGTTGGGTGGGCCGGCAGATTTGTTTGTTCAGGCGTTCGGCCAGCGCTTGGGTAAAAGTTTCGGGCATGTGCTGGGCGACGACCACCGGTGCGTCCATCGCGGGGGGCAACGCCGCCAGAAATGTCTCAAGTGCAGGAGGTCCGCCGGTGCTGGCGCCCACAACCATCAGCCGTGCGCATCTCTGATCGGGTGAGCCGCCACGGGGCAAGACGTGTGCGGCATCGAGTGGGCCGTCCAACGCGTGGGTGAGTGCGTTCAAGCGGTCCATCAGTGGGCCGCGCATCGATTCGATGCCGTGCACCGGTCCGTCCGACGTCTTGGCCATGACGTCCGACGCCCCTGCATTCATCAGTTCTATCGCGGCTTGGGATGCCCGCGGGGTGTGCCCAGAGAAAACCACCACAGGCACCTGGCTGAAGGTGCGCAGCTTGCGAATCGCTTCGAGGCCGTTCATGACCGGCATCTCGTAGTCCATGACCACGATGTCAGGCTGAAGCTCGCGGACCTTCACCAAGGCCTGCTCGCCGTCGGCGGCGGTTCCCACAACCTCCCACTCGGGCTCTTGGTCCAGCAGCAACTTCAGCGCAGACCGGATCGTGACCGAATCATCGACGATCAGCACACGCCGTATGGCGGCATTTCGGGATGGCGCAGAGGTTTCTGACATCAAGGTGGGCGACCCGCGGAATGGGGGGCATTATTGATGTGTTTTTCGGCCGAAGCGATCTGCGGCATCACGATAGGGGGGTGTGAAACAAGGGCGCCGATAACCACGGGAAGTTCCGTTACCGGGTTATATGTTCGCTTTCGGGCTAACCCGACGTAAGGGCGTCACCGATGGTCGCTATGTGGTCGGAGAATTCCCAACCACAGAGTCCGGTTCTGTTTCCTCTTCGACACGCAAGGCCAATGGCCTCGTTTTCTAAGGATTCCCATCATGCTTCTCGCCGTTGTCAGTACCGTCTGCATTCTTCTGGGGGCCGCTTTTTGGCTGCTTCGCTCGCGTCTTACCCTCGCCATGCAGGTGATCTGCTTGGCGGGCCTCTCCACGATGAGCGGGATCGCGGTGGTCGGTGTAGTTGCTTTTGAGCGGGCCAGCGATGCTTTGATTGAGCAGCGGGCTCAAGGCCTAGAAGGTTTGGTCGCCAGTCGCAGCCATCAAGCAGAGGGCTACTTCCGCAACATCCGCGAGCAAATTGCGACCTTTAGCTCCGACCTCTTGGTCGGTGAGGCCACCGCGGCCTTTAGCAAATCGTTCCACACGCTGCCCGAAGAGCTCGGCGAAATTGACGAAGCCAAAGCGGTTGACGCGATGGCCGGCTACTTCAACAACTATTTTCGTCCGGGGCTCGAAGACAACGGGCAGTCTTTCCGCGGCGCCGCCGCCTACACGCCCGCGCTGCCTCAGGCACGCGTACTGCAGCAGTGGTACATCGCCGACAACCCCCACCCGCTGGGCAGCAAGACCGAGTTGGACCGTGCCGAAGCGGACGTGACCTACAACGATCACCACGCGAAATACCACCCGTCGATCTACAACTATCAGGCTGCGTTTGAATACTACGACGTGTTTTTATTCGATCTGCAAGGCAACCTGGTGTATTCGGTGTTTAAGGAAACCGACTACGCCACCAACCTATTGAGCGGTCCGTATGCCGACAGCAACTTCGCCAGTGTCGTGCGTGAGTCTCTTGCGTCTGTAACACCCGGATCGATCTTCACCGAAGATTTTCGCGCGTACGAGCCCAGCTACGGTTCTCCGGCCAGCTTCATCGGGGCCCCGGTGTTCTATGAAGGCAAGAAAGTCGGCGCCGCAGTCTTCCAGATGCCCGTAGACCGCATCAACGAGATCGTCCTGGGTGAAGGCGGCATGGGCGAGACCGGCCGCACCTACTTTGTGGGCCGCGACGGCAAGCTCCGCAGCAACAGCCGCGGCGAGGCGTTCGCCTCGGCGATTCTCTCGACCGAAGTCAGCTCCGATCACCCATCGATCACCTCGTTTGACGGCAAACAAGGCTATGCCCACTTCAAATCGCTGGACGGACAACCCGCCCTGGTCGCCTACGCCCCGGTTGACATCGACGGGTTGGAGTGGTCGGTGGTGGCCGAGATGCAATTGGTTGAAGTGACCTCCGAAGCCCACAGCCTCGGCGTGCAGATGCTCACTTGGGGCGGCGGCCTGGCCGCGCTCTTCGGCGTGATGGCTTGGTTGGTCAGTAAAAAGCTGGTCCAGCCCATCAACGATCTGATCGCACGGCTCAAAGACATCGCCGAAGGCGACGCCGACCTGACACAGAAGGTCGACGAAGACCGCAACGACGAGCTTGGGGAACTGGGCCGCTGGTTTAACGTGTTTGTCGATCGCATCCACGACACCATCGCCCAGGCGTCTGAAGTCAGTGTCGAGGTGCTGGACACCGCCAAAGACATTGCAAGCACCACCGATTCGATGGCCCGTGGCCTCGAAGAGCAGAAAAATCAGACCACGCAGGTTGCCGCAGGTGTTGAAGAGATGTCCGCCACGGTGCTCGAAGTGGCACGGCGGTCGTCGGAAGCCAGTGACGCCGCCACCGCGGCGGGTGAGCGGGCCGGTGCCGGCGGCGGCGTCGTCAAGCGGACGGTGACCACCATCGGTGCGATCGCCGACGTGGTGAACGATTCGGCCGCGGCCGTCGGTCAGCTGGGACGCCGGGCCGAGGAAATCGGCCAGGTCATCAACGTCATCAACGACATCGCCGACCAGACCAACCTACTTGCCCTGAACGCAGCGATCGAAGCCGCACGGGCCGGCGAGCACGGCCGCGGGTTCGCGGTGGTAGCCGACGAGGTTCGCAAACTGGCCGAACGCACCACCCAAGCGACCGAAGAAGTCAGCCAGTCGATCAAGGCCATTCAGACCGAGACCGGCTCAGCGGTTGAACGGATGAACCAGGGCACCGGTCGGGTGCAAGAAGGCGTGCAGTGTGCCGAAGAAGCGGGCGGGTCGCTGGACAGCATCGTGGAGAGTGCCCACGACGTGGCCGAAGTGATCCGCGGCATCGCCGCGGCCACCGAGCAGCAGAGCCAGGCCGCCGACGACATGTCGCGCAGCGTTGAGTCCATCACTCAGGTGACACGCGCCAGTGCCCAGGGCGCCACGCAGATGGCCGGTTCGGCCGACGATCTGCGTCAACGCAGCGAGCGTCTTCGCAGCTTGCTGGCCGACTTCAAGGTGCGGCCTGTGGCGTCTGCCGCGGCCGACGAAGCGTCCGCCTAGGCCTGCCTTGGGCGGGGCGAACCGCCTGTTTTCACGGCCTTTCCGTTGACGCGGGCAGGCCGGTTTAGTCCTCCTTTTTGCGGCTTGACCGCACGTATCGACTCCTTAACGAGACCTTGCCATGAGCGCAGATGTCAACGACACCATGGACACGATGGACGACGCTCCGGAGACGGAACGGGTTCAGGTGGTCAGCTTCTTGATTGGAAAAGAAGAGTACGCCGTGGACGTCCTGTGCGTGCGAGAGATCAACCGCCTGATGGCCATCACCCACGTGCCCAAGACCGCCAGCGAGGTGTTGGGCGTGGTGAACTTGCGAGGCACCATTATTCCGGTGGTCGATCTGCGGTCGTGGTTCCGCTTGGGCGAGACGGGCTTTCGCCCCGAGAACCGAATCGTGGTGATCGAAGTCGACGGCCGCATGCTCGGCTGTGTGGTGGAGCAGGTCAATGAGGTTTTGCGTATCGATCCGTCGATCGTTGATCCTCCTGGATCGGTCATCACGGGTCCCGAAGCCGAGTTCATCTCCGGCGTGGCCCGGCTTAACGACCGGCTTCTCATGATGTTGGATGTCGATCGTGTGCTTGAAGAAGCAGAAGGCCCGCTCGCTGAAATGGCTGCGTGAACACGGCCCGCTTTTTTTGTGTCGCCCACCCTTTTCGGGTTTTGACCAATGACCACCTTTCCTTCCAACATGGCTGACGCCGACATGCAGACACTGCGTCAGCTGATCTACGACCGGACAGGGATCTGGTACGCCGACAGCAAGCTTTACCTGCTGGGGATCCGGGGCGCGACCCACATGCGTGACCTGGGAGTGGATACGTTCACGGACTATATGCGGGTGGTGACCTCCGGGCTGAGCAGCGAGGCTGCGTTTCGAGAACTCTGCGATCGCATCACCATCAACGAAACCAGCTTTTTCCGTGACCGGCGACAGCTTGAGGTTTTTGAAAATCGCGTGCTCGTTGATTTGATCAAAGCCCGTTCTGCGACCAAGCGGTTACGGATCTGGTCCGCGGCGTGCTCGACGGGCGAAGAACCCTACACCCTGGCGATGATCGTTCGGCGGAAACTGGGGGTTCAACTCTCGGGTTGGAACGTTGAAATCTTGGGCACTGATTTGTCGCAAGAGGCCTTAGAAACCGCACGTGGCGGAGTCTATTCGTCTTACGCGGTGCGCTCGCTGGACCCGGTCCACCGAGACGCGGTGTTTTCCGAAAACGCCAACGGCAGCTTTGAGCTCGATCCCGCGGTCCGCCAGATGGTCCGATTCGAACATCAGAACCTCACCGACGAGCGGGGAATGTCGCGCCGAGGGGTGTGGGATATCGTTTTCTGCCGCAATGTCTTGATTTACTTCGATGAAGCGTCACGCCACAAATGTGTTGCCCAATTTCGGCGCCTTATCGCGCCCGATGGCTCGATGCTGCTGGGTCATAGCGAGAGCATGAATTCACGCACCGATTTTCTACCCCTCGGGGAACCCGGCGGATTCGCCTGGACACCCCAACCGACTCTCAACCGCACGGAGCGCTCCCATGTCGCTTGATGGAATTGATCTTGACATTCTTGGTGATTTTCTGACAGAGTCCAACGAGCTAATCGAAAAGCTTGAAGAGGATCTGGTCAAGCTTGAGAACGCCGTCGACGATGAAGAGCTGATTAACTCGGTTTTTCGCGCGATGCACACCGTCAAGGGTTCGGCCAGTTTCTTGGGCTTGAATCCGGTGGTGGCGGTGGCTCACGTGGCCGAGGATGTGTTGAACCTTAGCCGCAAGGGCGAGGTTGCCATCACCGAGCAGGTCATGACCCGCTTGCTGGAATCCGTGGACGTGCTGCGTGGACAACTCGACGCGCTCAACGCCGGAGAGATGCCCTCGGAAGGGCCTGCCGAACTGGTCGCGGCGCTCCAAGCAATCGCCGGAGGTGATCCCGTTGCTACCGAAGACACGTCGGCGCAATCCGATGAAGGCGGCGGCGCCGCGTCATCGGCCGCCGACGGCGTGCCCCTGACGCTGTCTTCGGCAAAGCTGGACCTGGTCGAGTTCATGATCACCGACCTGCGAGACCAACTCACAGAAATTGAGTCACTTGCTGTCGCGTTGATGGATGACGCCACCGCGGAAGAGGCCGACGCCGAGATCCAGGTCAAGGCGGGCGAGCTCGAACTCACCGCAGACTTTTTTGAACTCGACGTCTTGGTATTGGATGTGCGGGCATTGTCCCTCGCATCGGCAGCGGCCGTGGGGCTTGGAGATGCTCAGCGCAAGGACTTCAGTATCCGTTTTGCGGCCTTGACCGATGTCATGCGGCGGCGTGCCGACGGGCTGAGCGAAGGCATGGTGCGCGACTTGCCGACCGACACGCTACGTGAACGTCTGGCTCTACTGGCCGAGGGCGAAGAGCTCTCGGAAGCGGATCGCGTCACGGATCTCGAAAAGCTTCTGATCCACGACGGCGTACTGGAAGACGATGCTCCGGCTCCGGAGGCTTCCGCCGAGCCCGTGGTAGAGACCCCCGAGACCCCGGCCGTGCAAGCGGCGGCGGAGGAAAAGATCGTGGCCAAACCTGCAGATAAAACGGCAAGTAAAGCGGCGAGCAAGTCCCCCGCGTCGGCCACCGAGGCCACGATCCGGGTGGATGTGACGCGATTGGAATCGCTGCTGAACCTTGTCGGCGAATTGGTGTTGGAGAAAAACCGCGTGCTGGGCCTGGCCCGGTCTTACCGCCGCATGGGCGGGGTGGACAGCGGCTTTGGCGACCAGCTTGAGCAGGTGTCTTCGGCCCTGGACCGCGTGACCGGCGACCTGCAGTTGGGCATCATGAAAACGCGTATGCAGCCGATGGAGAAGCTCTTCGGCCGCTACCCCCGCGTGGTGCGCGACCTGGCGAAGGCCACCGACAAGAAGATCGATCTAAATCTGAAGGGCGGCGACACCGAGGTCGACAAGTCGGTCATCGAGATGCTGGCCGACCCCATGGTTCACCTGCTCCGCAACTGCGCAGACCACGGCCTGGAAGGCCCCGACGAGCGTCAAGCCGCCGGCAAGCCCGTGGCGGGTCAAGTCACGGTGTCGGCACGCCATGAAGGCAACCACGTCGTGGTTGAGATCATTGATGACGGCCGCGGGATCGATCCTCAGCGGGTGGGCCGCAAGGCCGTGGAGAAGGGCCTGATCACCGCTGAAGAAATGGCGTCG
>JALZVY010000120.1 GCA_023300125.1 Phycisphaera sp. | reverse complement strand
CTTGATCCCGGAGCCCTCCCATGATCCGCACCGCACTTTGCAGCCTTGTTGCCCTGGCCCTGACCTTGCCCGCGTGGGCCGAACCGGTGACGTTTGATTTCAAAGACCCCAAGAACGTCAATGGTGTGGCTTTTGTGATGGACTCGGATCTGGAGCCGATCGTGGGCACGGTGGGCGGCGTGGCGGGCACGGTGAGCTACGACCCGGCCGACCCTGCGTCGCTGTCGGGCCACGTCTCGGTGGATCTGAACCAGGTGAGCTTTGTGAACCCGGGGATGACCAAGGCTTTGAAAGGGGCCAAGTGGCTGGGGCTTGACGGCGCGCAGGCCGCGACGATGCACTTCGATTCGTCGGAACTCAAGCACGCCAACGACGCCGACGAGCCGATCGTGACCGTGACCGGCCGCATGGTGTTGGGCGCGGTCGAGGTGCCCATGACCGTGGACGTGAGCGTGGTGCATCACGCCGAGGGGGCCAAGGAACGCGGCGGGGCCAAGTCGGGCGACCTGCTGGTGCTGCGTTCGATGTTTCAGCTGGACCGCGTGGCCCTGGGCATCAACCCCGCCGCCCCGGCGGACAAGATTGGTCCCAAGATCTTGGTGATGGTGCCTGTGGTGGGATACAGCCAGTGACCCGTCGCGTCTTGAACAGGATGCGGGGCGTGGCTTTGGCGGCGGCGTGCCTGCTGGCGTTGGCCACCACCGCCACGGCGGGGGCCGGCCCCACCGACACGCTGGTGGTCTTCACCGGGTCTTCAAGTGACTCGGCGGTGGCCGCGGACTTCACGTCGGTGACGCAGGGGGCGCTGGCCGAGCTGGCGGCGTCGATGGACGTGGCGTTGCAGGTGGTGGACACCGACCATGTCGGGGCGCCCCTTGAAGTGGGGCTCACCCCGCTGATCGTGTTTCAAAACCACCGCGGGCGCTCGATTTACCAGGGCCGCACCAAGACCCTGGACCGCGTGCGCAACTTCGTGCGCACCGCCACCCACCGGCCGCAGACCGGCCCTGGCCTGGGCGCCGCCGCGGTGCTTGAACGCCCGGGCGTGCCCTTTAAAACGCGCGGGCGCATGCGCTTGGCCACGCCCATCAAGGTCACCGATCTGAGCGGCGACTTGCCCGAGGGCTTCGATGCCCAGGCCTTCACACGCGACGCCGCGCAGTGGGTGCGAGACGCCGCGACCACCCGCGGGGCCACCACCGACACACCGGCGCGGCTGAGGCGCAGCGACCGGCAGTTCTATCTGGATTTTCACCCCCACCGCGCGGCCGACGGCACCTTGTCGCTGGGGATCGCGGCCTACTCACAGTTTCACTGCCACGACCCGGTGTTCGTGCAACTCCAGGCCCCGCTTAGCGGGCCGTGGAGCGACCGGGCGGCGCTCTTTGGCCTTGCCTACGGCGTGCTGATGGACGCGGTGGACCAGGTGATCGCCGCCGCGGACTTGGGCGACGGCTTTGACCCTGTGCCCGCCGACGCGCCCGCGCCCCGCTGGGAAGCCTTGGGCCTGGCCCTGCCCGATGCGCCGGCGAATGCCGCGCCGCCGCCGGTGGCCATCGACCGCTGGCCCACCCAGTGGGTGATGGTGAGCCCGGGCGCAGGCGCTCCGCCCGCGGTGCAGTTCGCCTTCCCCGCCCCGTACGACGCCTACCGCGGCGAAGCGACCCGGGTCTCGGGCACACTGACCTTGGCCCAGGGCGCCGACGGGGGCGGGGTGTTGGCCCAGGCCACCGGTCGCTTTGCCGCCGACCCCGCGTCGGTCACCATGGGCGAGGCGGACCTGGACGCGGAAATCCACGGATCCCAGCTCGACGTCGCGGCCCATCCCGAGTCGTTCTTCGTGCTGGAAACCACCCAGGCCCAGGCCGTGGCGCCCGCGTTTGGCGTGCTGATCCCCGCGGTGTTGAACGGCCAGTTCGCCATGAAGGGCCACACGCTGCCGCTGACCGTGAGCGCGTCGTTCGAGCCGGTGACCACCGCCGATGGCGACGTGCGGCTGGTGCTCGACGCCCGCTGGTCGCTGGGGCTGCTGCGGCCCTTTGGCATCGACGGCCCGTCGGGCGATGAAGAAAACGGCGACACCCTCGAATTCGAAGCCCGGCTGGTGTTTGCCCCTGCGGGGGACTAAAACCACCGTGCCGGTGGGGGGCGGAGCGCGGTATCATCGCGCTTCGGGAGATTCCTATGCGGGTCGCCCGTTGCCGATTGACCGCCCCCGATTTTGAAACGGAGCTTCCTATGAATCCCTTCGCCCGCACCTTTGTTCAGCCCCTGGCCCAGCCCCTGGCCGCACTCGTCTTGGCCACCACCACCCTCGCCGGCCTCACCGGCTGCGGCGTCACCGACAAGGCCTACTACTCGCTCTGGGAGCAGTTTGGCTACGAAAAGCGCGACCTGCTGGTTTCGCAGGTGACCGACGCCCGCGAGCAGCAAGAAGACACCCGCGAGCAGTTCTCCAGCGCCCTTGAAGAGTTTCGGGCCACCTTTGACTCGGAAGAAAACCAGCTGAGCAAGGCCTACGACGCGCTGCAGAGCAACTACGACGACTGTCAGTCCGAGGCCGTGAGCCTCCGCGAAGAAATCGCCAAGGTCAAAGACATCTCCACCGACCTGTTCAAAGAATGGGACGGCGAGATCGAAGAGCAGACCAACGCGTCGTTCAAGGCGAGCATGGCCAAGCAGAAAGAGGCCACGGTGGTCAGCTACAACGCGATGGTCGCGAAGATGGACGAAGCCGCGGCCACCATGGACCCCGTGCTGCAGGCCTTCAACGAACGCCTGCTGTTTCTCAAGAGCTCGATGAACGCCCAGGCCCTGGCCACGCTGCAAGAAAACGCCGACGAGTTGGTGGGCGACATCGAAGGGCTGATCTCGGAGATGAACAAGAGCATCGCCGAAGCCGACGCCTTTATCGACGAGATGGGCGGGGCCTAAGCCGGGACCAGATGACCCACATGCCCCGCGGCCAAGGCCGCAGGGGGATCCCTCACTTTTTCCGCGGCCGGGCCTTCGACACGCAAACGTGGCGTTTGGCCCGGCCGCGTTCTTTACTCCCTTGATTGGAGCCGGGCGTGCCCGAAATCCTCAACGTCGGCAGCGCAGAGACCCACATCGATCGTGCTGCCCTGGAAGCGCACCTCGACACACTGATCGACACCTTGGTGGTCGGGCCCGGGGTGAAACGCCTGCTGCTGATCCCCCCGGACATCACGCGCCTCAACTCGCGTGCCGGCGACATCACCGCCTACCTGTGGGACCGCCTGCACAACAGCGTGCACATCGACATCCTGCCGGCGCTGGGCACCCACAAGCCCATGACCCGCGAAGAGTGCGTCAAGCTCTTCGGCCCCGACGTGCCTTTTGAGCGCGTGCTGGTGCACGACTGGCGCGACGGGCTGGAAACCCTGGGCGAGATCCCCGCGTCGCGGATGGGCGAGTTGTCCGAGGGGCGCTTCGCCGAGCCCATGCAGGTCGCGGTGAACAAGCTGCTGATCCACGGCGGCTACGACCGGGTGTTCTCCATCGGGCAGGTCGTGCCGCACGAGGTCATCGGCATGGCCAACTACACCAAGAACGTCATGATCGGCGTCGGCGGGCAAGACACCATCAATAAGTCGCACTTCTTGGGCGCAGTCTGCGGCATGGAGTCGATCATGGGGCGCACCGACTCTCCGGTGCGCAGTGCCCTGAACGAGGCCTTCGACGGCTTCGTGCGCGAGCGCTGCCCGGTGACCTTCATCCTGACGGTGATCGGCCAGGGGCCCGAGGGCCTGGCCATGCGCGGGCTCTACGCCGGCGACGAGGCCATCACCTTCGAACGCGCCGCGAAGCTCAGCAAAGAAGTCAACTTCGACGTGCTGGACCGGCCGGTGAAGCGCTGCGTGGTCTACCTCGACCCCGAAGAGTTCCATTCCACCTGGCTGGGCAACAAGGCGATCTACCGCACGCGCATGGCCATGGCCGACGGCGGCGAATTGATCGTGATCGCCCCGGCGGTTCGCATGTTTGGTGAAGACGCCGAGATCGACCGGCTGATCCGCAAATACGGCTACCGCGGCACGCCGCAGACGCTCGACGCGCTCAAGCAAAACCCCGAGCTGGCAGGCAATCTGTCGGCCGCCGCCCACCTGATCCACGGTTCTTCTGAAGGCCGGTTCAACGTGACCTACTGCACCGGCGACGGGCTCGCGGGCGACGACGTCCGCGGCGTGGGCTACGACCACCGTGATGTGGACGACGCCCTGAAGCAGTACGCACCCGCCGCACTGGGCGAGGTCGCCGGATGGCACACCGACACCGACGGCCAAGAGTTCTTCTACATCCCCAACCCCGCGCTCGGTCTCTGGGCAGAGGCGTCGCGGCTGTGATACCCGCCCGCAAGCGGAACGCGACAGGCCGGTTTCGGACGACGTGACGCCTCTGCGCGAGCGGCTCGACCCGGAGGAGGCGATTCCGCGACGGCGCGAGCCGCTCGGGCCGGAGGGCCCGACTCTGATCAGATCGCGAAGTACTTGGCCTTGGGGTGGTGCACCACGATCGCGCTGGTGCTCTGCTCGGGGTCGATCTGCCAGTTTTCGGTCAGCTCGCAGCCGATGCGTTCGGGCTGCAGCAGCGAGAACAGGATCTCTTGGTCCTGCATCTCCGGGCAGCTGGGGTAGCCGAAGCTGTAGCGGCTGCCGCGGTACTTCTGGGTGAACAGCTGCTTGATCTTCGGGCTGTCGTCGTTGCCGATGCCCATCTCGGTGCGCATGTGCTTGTGCCACACCTCGGCCA
>JALZVY010000119.1 GCA_023300125.1 Phycisphaera sp. | reverse complement strand
GTGACTTGCCCGTCTTTGATCGTGTAGAGCGTGTCGTGCACCGTGACGAAGACACGGTTGTTTCCCGGGAAAATCTGCGACTTGACGTTGTAGGGATGCACGTCGGCGGGGGTGTCAAACTGGCCCATGCGACGCGGATGATTCCCGTCAATGTCCCAGCGAAACAAAGCAAGCTTGCCTTTGCTTACGAACTGCACGCCGTAGACCCAGGGCGTGTCGCCATCGATGGGTGCGTGGACGCGCAGGGTGACCATGCGGCCCCTACTCTTGGCGCCCTCGAGATCGATCCGAGTCATATATAGATCGGGTTTTGTCGCGGGGTCCTCTGCGGCTTTGCGTAACGCGCGGGCGTTGCGGTCCACGATGTTGGAATACCTCTGCACGTGTGATGTGGAGGCTGAGCGTTTCTTGCCGTCGTGGGTCATGCGCATCGCCGCAATCGCGCGCTCGGCATAGGCCGACTGCTTATCCGCAGGAAGCTTGTTAATGAGTTGGGTTAGGATTTGCCAGTAATGTTTCCACGGATAAAAATCCTGCGTATCCATGACACGACGCAGTATTTCTTCAGCGCGTGCCGAAGTGATTTGGTCTGCGTCATATAATTCGCTTGCAAAATAAGAATCGAAACTCCCCGCCCGCAAATAGTAAGGAGGATTGCCTGGCGTGCCCGCAATGAAGCGATCCATGATCTCGTTGATCGCCTGAATGCCTTCCCCGTCAGGGGTGACCCAAAGTTTTCGAAGCCAACCGGCGGCTTGCAGGTGGGGCGATTTTTCTTTGCGTAGCAGTGCGGCGGTGTCGCGTCCACGTGTGTCAACGATGTTGGCCGAATCCCACAGGTTGTTACTGAAAATCAGGGGTACGGGGAATTCGGTGCGCCCCGCCGCTTCATGGTTCCACTGCGTGGTCATGTTTCGCAGCAGCTCAACCACTTGGGTGGGGGTCATCGGCGTGGTGCGTTTTCGGCGAAGCACGTAGTCGAAGTGGGCTGCTTTAAATTTGAGTGTTGATTTTTTTTGGGCTACGAGCAGGTCGTGGGTGCGATCCCAAAACGCATCGATCTGCTGTCGCATGGACTGGTTCATGCCGATGGGCAGGGGCTTGTCGCGTTGAAAAAGCCGTGTCAATTGTCCGTCGGCGGCTTTTAAGGACGAAACCGAAGGTGCACGATTCTTACGCGGATCGGCTTCAATTTCGCGGAGGTATTGGTCGTACAGATTCAGGTACTGACGCACCGCATCCAGCCGTGCGGGTGTCTCCAGGGGTATTGAGTTGGTCCACGAGCGGTGCCTGCTTAACGCGATGTTGTAATTCTCTGCGGTGGCGTCGAGGCTGATGGCGCTAAGGGCCATGTTGAGGGCTTCGCGTTTTTGCTCGCCGCCGACCAGGTGGCTGATGGCTCTGAGCAGTTGGTTCGCTTCGCGGGCAGCGCCACGGTTGAGGTTGGCAACCAGGGTTGCTCGCTTGGCGGTGTGTAAAAGGTTGATGCCTTCGCGGGTGATGGCCTGTGCCGGGTCGGACTTTCCGGGGGTGAGTTCAAATGCCACGTTGCGGGTGTGGCCCACGTTGTCGGTGAGTTGAATCACCGCCCGCGTGGAGCTGCCGCGTTGTTCGAGGGTTCCGTTCAGACGAGCACTCGAGACGACAAAGTCGCTGGGTTGGGCGCCGAGTTCCACCTCGCGAGCGGCCGTGGCAAGTGCGCGGCGTTCGGTGATGACCAGGCCGGGCACCTGCAAGAGGTGATTCAGAACCTCTGTGTTTAAGGTTTCGACCTTGATGGAGGTGGGGTTGGCGCTGCTGATCCAGCGCATGCCAGCCCACGACACCGCGGCTTTGTGCTCCGCGGGATAGCGGACAGAAAAGGCGAGCTTTTGGACATCGAAGACCAGGTCGTTGGCGTTTGTGGCGACGTCGGCGGTGGCCTGCTGCTGCTGCGCGTTGATGACCCCGCGGCGAACGTCGACCATGCGCCATTGAATCTTCCCTTCGCCGCCGGGGCTGACGAGCATCAGGAGCTCGGCGCCAACCGTTTGGGCCATTTGCAGAGCGTCGTCGTCGCTCAGGGCGCTGGTGAGTTGCTGCTCGCTGATGACGAGGTTGAGCTGGGCCCGTTCGACCAGCGTGAGCCACGGGGCGTCGGACAGCATGGCCTGGTAGAGATCGGCGATGTCAGAGGCGCCGGGCTCCGTAGAGAGGATTGCGAGTTTGACAGGTTGGCCGTCCAGCTCGGGGTCGGCGAGGGGCTGGGCGGCGGCCGCACGCCGCAGAGGTTGGGGCGCGGTGCGCCGCGACGGTGCGGATGGCTTCGTGGTGGCGCGGCGTGCGGGGGCCGTGTCGGCGTCGGGTGCCGTGACAAAGTGCGGGGGGTGGTGGCCGCGTTGGGCTTGAGCCGCTGTGCTGTCGGTTTTAGGCGTGCTGGCCGCGGCCCCGAAATGTGCGCCCGCGGCTTCCAGCTCGGGGAACCAATGGGTACGCCTTTTTTTCTTGGCGAACGCCAGAGGGGTTTGGCCGTCGTCATTGACGGCATTGAGGTCGACGCCCGCTTTTACCAATGCCGCAACCAGGCGGGCTCGGGCCGCGGGGTCGGGTTCATTGATGGTGGTGATGCGAAAAGGCAGATCGGGCACGCGGCTCACGTCGGCGCCGTGCTCAATGAGTAAGAGGATTTGTCGCGTGGACACGGAATTTATTTGACCAGGGCTACATACTTTTCCCAGCGGGGTGACTTTGTAACTATTTGCGCCATAGATGCCGCTTTCGATGTCGATGGGAGCGCCGGCTTTGATCAGGCGTTCGAGTTCTTTGAGCGCGGCCTCCGTTGCGTTGAGGAATTCAAACACCGCGGGCCGAACGATCTGGCCCTTGCCTAGGGTGCCTCCCGCTTTTTTAAACAAGGCGATGAAATCATCTCGGTAAAAATGCTCGGCAAAGTTGAGCGGCGTCAGGTTGTCGACGTTTGTGTGGCTGACATCAAATCCTGCTTCAATCAGCCGGGCGATCAGGGGTAGGTTCGTGCCTTGCTTGATGGCTCGCTCAACCGCATTCTTGGTGGGCTGGCTGTTGGCGTCGAGCCCCGCGTCTAAAAGCTTTTCAAGGATGGCCAGGCTTGAGGCAGGTGTTTGGATGAGGCTCTCGATGGGGGTGCGGTAGCGCTTTTTAAATCCGTAGTTGGGGTCGGCGCCGCCGTCGAGCAGGGTTTGTACGAGCTCGGTGTCGCCTCTGGCGCAGGCCATCCCCAAGAGCGTGTACCCGTGCTTGCCTTGGTAATTTGGATCGCCGCCGCTTTGGATAAAAGCGTGGATCTCTTCGCGGGCTTCGGGGCTCAGGGGCCATTTGAGCTCTAAAATTTTCGGTGTTTGGACCCGGCCGGTGGTGTGCGGCGGTGCCTGCGCCTGTGTTTGCATGCCCGGGGTTGCCACGCATGCGATTGCCGCGACGAAGAGGGGGATGAGTCGGGCGGTGACGTGGCGGCGTGCACGCTTGGCACGGACGGATAGCGCGGGCGTCACGGGGAAGGGGCGCTGGGGCGTGGGCATGGTGGGCTCCAGGGTGCGAGAAGATGTTTGAAAAAAAAGGTATCCGCCGCCGATTAAAGCATGCAGCGGCGATTGTTTACTGAGATGGGCGCAGCGCCTCTTCCGCGCCGCGTGGAAAATGGCGCGCGGCCTTGGGGCGGCAGGCTTCGTGCTTTGACTGCGTTGCCGCGCCTTGCGTGGTGCGGCGACGCGCCATTAGTCGATCGTGTCGAGCCGGGGGCCGGGGATGGTGGGGCGCACTTGCTGTTTCCATTTCACGCGGTCGAAGTGCTGGGTGACGTAGTCCACGGCTTCTTCTTCGGAGTCGGTGAGGTGGAAGAGCTCTTGGTCTTCGGGGCTGATGGTCTTGTATTTGTCGGCCAGGGTGTCTTTGACCCAGTCGAGCAGGCCGCCCCAAAAATCTTTGCCCACCAAGACGATGGGGAACTTGTCGATCTTTTGGGTTTGGATGAGGGTGAGGCTTTCGAACAGCTCGTCGAGGGTGCCAAAGCCTCCGGGGAAGACGATGAAGCCTGCGGCATACTTCACGAACATCACTTTGCGGATGAAGAAGTAGCGGAACATCAGCGGGTGGGTTTGGAAGGGGTTGGGGTCTTGTTCGAAGGGCAGTTCGATGTTGAGGCCCACGGACTTGGCGCCCTCGATGCCGCTTTCGTAGGCGCCTTTGTTGGCGGCTTCCATGATGCCCGGGCCCCCGCCGGTGATGCAGGCCAGGTCGCGCTCGACGATGAGCTTGCCGCAGCGCACGGCTTGCTGGTAGTAGTCTTCTTCTGGCTTGGTGCGGGCCGAGCCAAACACGCTGACCGCGGGGCCCACGGCGGCCATTTCTTCAAAGCCGTCGACGAACTCTGAGAGGATGCGGAACAGCCGCCAGGATTCGCGGGAGAGGGCGTCGTCTTGGGTGGCGCGGTTGGGCATCGTTTTGGGCTCGGGGGGCAAAAAGGAAGGGTGTTTAAAGGATATCGGCTTGGCGGCGGGATCGCGTTGGGAAACCCCGGCCATGGCGGTCCGCGGGGTCTATCTACGACAACGGCCCACGCACAAGGCGTGGGCCGTTCGAAGTCGATCTGCTGGGCTGCGGTATTTAGGCCGCGGCTTTGGCGTTGGCGCCCTTGGCTTGTTCGACCAGGAGGTCGAAGGCTTTGGGGTCGTGGATCGCGATCTCGCTGAGCATCTTGCGGTTCAGGTCGATGTTCGCGGCCTTGAGACCGGCGATGAACCGGCTGTAGTTGATGTCGCGCATCTTGCAGGCGGCGCTGATGCGGGTGATCCACAGGGCGCGGTATTCGCGCTTGATCAGGCGGCGGTCGGTGTACTGGTTGACGCCGGCGCGGATGACGGCTTCTTGCACGCGACGCCACTGCGTCCGACGAGCGCCGCGGTTGCCCTTGGCTTTTTTGAACCAGCGATTCTTGGCTTGACGCCGAGCGGCGCCTTTCTGTGCACGTGGCATGGCACGGGCTCCTGGTCGCGTTGGCGGGGGAGGCGTGATCCAGAAACGTTCTGGAACGGCTCGCTTGGCCCGGCACGCAGACGGGTGGGATGGTGGGGGAAAGCAGGCTCGGGGCCTGCACCGCGATTACGCGGCGTCGGTGGCCTTGGGCGTTTGCCGTGGGCCTTTGGACTTGGGCTCGACGCGGCGGTGCAGCAGACCTTCGAGGTACTTGCGGTCGCCGATTTTGCAGACGAGCTTGCGGCGCTTGTTGCGCAGCGAGTTGCCGTCCATGTGGCTGTTGATGTGGTTCTTGCCGCTCTTGGCGAACTTGACCTTGCCCTTGGCGGTGAGCTTGGCCCGCTTGGCTAGGCCTTTGTGGGTTTTGAGAACGTTGGTTTTGGCGCCCATGTAAGGCCTCCGGCGGCCGGGCCGCGGTGGGGGTAAACGGAAGTTCGGGCCAAACGCCCACGGTGGGCAGCGCGAGGCCGAGCCGCATAAGCTACCTCACCCCGCGGGGCCCGTCCAACCCGGGCTGCCGTCACAGGGCCCGGCGGTTGCTCGGTGACCCCCGGGGCCTTAGTTTGGCCGCAAGAAAAGGACCGTAATTATGAAGGTGATCTGCGATCGTGGGGCCTTGGTGAGCTCTTTGGGCCTCGTAGGAGGCGTCATTGCCTCCAGGACCCCCAAACCCGTGCTGACGTGCGTGAAGCTGACCGCCAGCGCCGAGGAGGGGCTGGTGCTCGAGGGCACGGACACCGAGGTGTCGGTGCGCTTGACCACGCCCCGGGTGGAAGTGGCCCAGGGGGGGGATGCCCTGATCCCCGCCGACAAGCTGCAGCAGATCGTCCGAGAGTCGGTGGACGCGACGCTGACGCTGTCCACCGAACAAGACGTGGCTCGCATCGTGGGCAAGGACTCCAAATTCAAGGTCTTTGGGCACCCGCCCACTGATTTCCCGGCAGTGACGACCTTCACCGGCGAGGCTGATTTCACGATCGCCGCGGGTGAACTGCACCGCATGGTGGCTCAGACGCTGTTTGCCACCGCCCGCGAGAACAGCCGCTACGCCATCAACGGCGTGCTGATTGAGCGCACCGGCAACAAGCTGGTGGTGGTGGCCACCGACGGCCACCGCTTGGCTTTGGCCCGGGGGCTGTGCAACACCGACAGCAAAGAGACGCGCTCGGCCATCGTGCCCACCAAGGCGCTGAATCTGCTTCTCAAATTGTTTGACGACGCTGAAGAAACGGTGCACGTGCGGGTGGAGGACAACCAGATCCTCTTTAAGACCGATCAGGCGGTGCTGGGGGCCAACCTGGTGGAGGGCAACTTCCCGCCTTACGGGGACGTGATCCCCAAGGACGGCGACAAGAAAGCCACCGTGGCCACCGATGCGCTGGTGTCGGCCACCCGCCGGGCGGGGCTGCTGACCAATGAGGAGTCCAAGGGGGTGCGGATGGCTTTCACCGCCGACGGGCTGACCCTCAGCAGCCGCGCTCCGGAAATGGGCGAGGCTGAGATCGCGGTGGACCTGGTGAGCTACGAAGGCGACGCGGTGGACATCGGCTTTAACCCGGCTTACGTGCTGGATGCGTTGAAGGTGGTGGACCAGAGCGAGGTGGAGTTGGAGCTCAAGGGCTCGAACAAACCCGGGGTGATCCGCTCGGGGCCGAGTTTCCTGTACGTGGTGATGCCGGTGAGCCTGCAGTAGCGGCGCGGCCGCTGCGGCGGGGTTTTGGCCCTGCGTGCCGCCTTACGTGGCACGTCGCTGGAACTGCTTCCCCACTGAACGTCTTTCGCTTTTCAAGCCCTTTGCCCTTTGCCCGGGCCACCACCATGAACTTTTCCTGGACGGACATCGAAGACATCGTGCTTGCGCTGGACGAGGTCCACGCCGACGTCGACCCCGCGGCCGTGCGCTTTACCGCGCTGCGCTCCATGATCGAGGCCTTGGATGATTTTGCCCCCGAGCCGGGGCAGAATGTGAACGAGCAGATCTTGGAGGCCGTGCAAGCGGGTTGGATTGAAGAACGCCAAGACAACGCCGGCGCCGACGGGCCGGGTTACCGCCCCAATAACCCGTTTCGCTAAGCCCTCACCGGGTGGCGTAAGCTGGAGTGTTCCGGGCGCCCGCCTGGCACCGATTTGAGCCGAACCAAGAACGCCGAGATGAGCAGCTCACCCGCCCCCGCCCCCGCATCTGATGTGACCCAAGCCGCCGCCGAGGCGGTTCAGGCCGCTGCGCCTGTGGCGATCCGCCCGGCGCTCAACGACCCGGAGGTCGGCTGGTTGGGCAAGCTGATGCAGCGCATCGAGCGCAAGGTCTCGCGGCTTTCGACCAAGAACAATTTTTGGCACCGCAGCATCGCGCGGATCTTCCTGCCCTTGGCGTACCGCTCGGGCATCAAGTTCCGCGGCCAAGACCTGAGCAAGGACGGCGAGTTTGAGTGCGTGGTGCCGTTTAGCCGGTTCAATAAGAACTGGTACAACGCCATGGCCGGTGCCGCCCTGCTGGCCAACAGCGAGGTGGCCGGGGGCATGTACATCTTCAAACGCTGCGGCAGCGACTACACGGTGGTGTGCAAGCACCTGGACTACAAGTTTCGCCGCCCCTGCGTGGGCCCGGCGATCTACCGCGTGATCCCCGAAGAAGACATCGAGCCGCTGGTGGCCACCGGCGACGAGTTCAACATCACCGTGAAGATGACGATCTTGCAGGCGGTGGTGAAGAAAGAAGAGAAAGAGCGCAAGGTCGGCGAGAGTGTGGCGACCTTCCACGTCACGCCCAAGTCGATGTTTAGGGCACGCAAGGCCAAGCAGGCCGAAAAAGAAGCGATGAAGGCCGCGCGGCGGTAGTGCATCGCCGCGGGGTAGCGCCTCGTCGAAAGCGCTCTGAGCCGCTGCCCGGCGCTACGGCGTAAAATGGCGAACGATGCCCGCCACCCGAAACCCTGACATCCCGTTACCCGCTTTGGGCGAGCTTGAACGCGGCGGACCGTGGCAGGCGATCCGCTGGGCGTGCTTCCTGGGCTGCTCGTGGACGTGGGTGATCGGCATGTTTTTGCCGGTCATGATGCTGCGCGACCTGGGGGTGTGGGGGTGGGTGATCTTTGCGGTGCCCAACGTGGTGGGGGCCGCGGCCATGGGCACGGTGCTGAAGAGCGCTGCGGTGAGCCGGTTTTTGACTGACCGCCACGCCACGGCGCTGTATGCCTTTAGCGCGGTGACCGTGGGTTTCCAGTTCTACGTCGTGTGCTGGCTGTCGCCGGGCATGTGGATCGCGTGTTTGCTGCTGCCGCTGGTGGGCATGGCCATTCCCGCGGTGCGGCACCGCATGGCCCCCTGGCTGCCGGCGATCGGCGTGGTGGCGGCGGTGCTGTCGTGGGCGGCGTTTACCGCGGGCAACCGGCTGGACGGGGCGTGGCTGGACGTGACCGCCAACACGCTGGCCGAGAGACTGCCTGCCCGTGACCTGTGGTTTTTGGCCCCGGGGTTTTTAACCGGTTTTGCCTTGTGTCCGTATCTGGACGCGACGTTTCACCGCGCCCGCCAGGCCACCACGCCCGCCACGGGGCGGATCGCCTTTGTGCTGGGGTTTGGGGTGGTGTTTTTCAGCATGATTGTGTTCACGCTGATGTACAGCGGGGTGATGCGGCCGCTGATCGATTCGAATGCCGGCGGTGATGGGGTGGGCGGGATCGCGTCGCCTTGGCGGACGGTGCTGGGCCTGCACATCGGCTTGCAGGTGTTCTACACCGTGACGGTTCACCTGCGTGAGCTGTTTCAAGACGCCCAGCGGCGGCCGGTGGCGGCGGCGGATTCGCCCCACCCGCTGGTCTCGCACGCGGCCAGCCCACGGCGCCACCTGCTGGCGCTGCTGTTGATCTTGCCCGTGGCCTTTGCGCTGCTGGGCCAGCCTCACGCAGTGACCGCGGCGGGGATCACCGCCGGCGAGTGGGGCTACCGGCTGTTTATTTTGGTCTATGGGGTGTTCTTCCCCGGCTATGTGCTGCTGTGCATGCTGCCCACGCTGCGGCCGCGCACCGACGCCTTTCGCTTGCAGGTGTTTTGGATTGCCGCGGTGCTGGGGGCGCCGCTGTGTGTGATGGGGTTGATCACCGGGCCCATGGCGTGGCTGCTGGGGTTGTATGCGGTGCTGGGGGTGGCGCGTTTGGTCTTGGATGTTTGGCCCGGCGCCGTGGCCCGGGTGGATTAGACCCAGAGCGAGACCTGGGCCCAGGCCAAGGCCCAGGGCCCAAGTCCGAAGGCTTTACGCCAAGACGCCAAGACGCCAAGGAAGACGGGTGCCGATGCCGTGGGCTACTCATGCTCGCTGAGGGGCGGAGATCCGTTATTTGTTCTGTTTTTTATATTTTTGACAATTGGAAAGCGGAAAACGTACGGAAGGTACGTTGACTTGCCTTTCTGCTTGCCTTCCTTGGCTGCTGGTCTTCCTTGGCGTCTCCTGCCTTTCCTTGGCGTAAAAGTTGTCTATCTTCACGCCGCTTTCACGCCTCAGCCAAGGCTGCGACATGTTTTGCACGCACTTATCCACGGCGTTTTCAACACCCCAAGCCCCGCCCCGCCGCACCTTACACTGAGGGGCTATGGCATTCGACACCGGCAGAGTTACGTTCACCCGCTTCCGCGTCCAAGGCGACGCGCCCACCGCCGTCGACGAGACGATGCTGGGCATTCTCAAAGAATCGCGCTTCCGCGAAAGCGAGATCGGCACGCCCGACGAGGTCGAGGCGGGGTTCACCACGGGGGTGCACCTTTTTGACACGCAGTTTGATTACAGCAAGAACGGCTACGGCCACCTGGCACACTTTGCTCTGCGCATGGACACCCACAAGGTGCCCGGCGATGTGAAGAAGGCCTACAAGGTGATGAACGAGCTGTCCGCGGCCGAGGGCAACCCCACGGGCTTTGCCAGCAAGAGCGAAAAACGCGAGGCCGCCGAGACGACCAAAGAGCAGATCCGCGAAGAACTGTCCAGCGGCAAGTACCGCAAGAGCAAGATCGTGCCGCTGTTGTGGGACCTGAAGACCCAGACGCTGTACTGCGGGGCCAGCGGCACCACGGTGATCGAGCACCTCTCGCGGCTGATGCGTCAGTCGTTTGCGGTGGACCTGCTGAATCTGAGTGCCGGTGTGCTGGCGGGTGAGCTGATCAAGGCCGAGGGCCGCAGCCGCGACTACGAAGACCTGCAGCCCAGCGCGTTTACCAAGCCGCCGGCGGACATGCGGCCCGCCGACGACGAGGGCAACCCCCCCGCGGCCTTTGGCGATCAGCCCACCCTGCCGTGGATCGCCAAAAGCGTGGACCTGAAGGACTACCTGGGCAACGAGTTTTTGATGTGGCTGTGGTGGAACGGTGAGCGCGAAGGCGCGACCGGCGGCGTGGAAACCGCCCACAGCGGCGAGGTGTTTGTGGCCATAGACCAAGCCTTGGACATGGACTGTGCGTGGGAGATGACCGGCAAGCAGACTTTGCGTGGCGAGGGCCCCACCCGCCTGCCCGAGGCCGGCGACGCGCTCAAGACCGGCAAGTGGCCGCGCAAGGCCGGGCTGATCATCGCCGACACCGAGTACCAGTGGCAGCTGAACCTGCAGGGCGACCAGATGACCGTGGGCGCCGCCCAGCTGCCCGAGTTTGACGACGCCAGCACCCCGCGCGAGGTGGCCGAGCGGCGCTTTGGTTTGGTGACCCAGATGGCCGAGACCCTGGACGCGCTGTACGACACGTTTTTGGACAAGCGTGCCGGCGGCCAGTGGAAAGGC
>JALZVY010000118.1 GCA_023300125.1 Phycisphaera sp. | reverse complement strand
GCTGGTCGCGGTCGCCCAGGTCGCGTCTCAAGTCCGTCCCGGGCATCCCCCCGCCGCGCTGCCCCCCCCCCCCCGCCCTGAAAGCCCCGACGACACCGCAGGCCCCGGCGACCCGCTGCACGACACGGCATCGCACGTCCTCACCGACGCCGATGAGAGCCACCACAACCAAGCCCAGGATCCAGAACAGGATCCAGAGCAAGCTGCAGATCAGGATCAAGCGGACGGCGATCCGACATCCACGAACGATGCTGCCGTGTCGCCCCAAGCACCCGTCGATGCTGCGCCTCCTGCGGCACCCGCCGCCCCCCCCACCCCTGCGCCGCAGCACGGGAACCCACACGACGACAGCCTCGCGTTAGACACCGACGCCCCGCAGCTGCCCGAGATTCTCGACACCGACGACGGCAACGACGAGGCCGACCAAAACGAGGCAAGCACCGACGACGTGGGCCACGTCGTACTGGACCAAGACGACGCGCAACACGACGATCCGATCGACGACCTGCTGGACGACGAAGCCCTTCACCAAGAGCCAAGCGACGGCGACGCAAGCCACGATGCCCCAGGCGACGACCTGGGCGACCTTGACGACGCGTCACCCCCGATGGGCCACGACACCCCCCAACCCCCTGAACAACCCACCGGCCTGCGTCTGGCCAACTACGACGTGCTGGCCGACGACGAACTCGCCGAAGCCCTTGCAGCCGACGCATCGCCCCCGCTGACCGCCGACGACACCCCCGTGTCCATGGACGTCCTGGATCTGGACAACGGACTTCTCTCTGGCGACGATGACGACGATTACGACGATGACAACGACGATGACGCCCTGCTGATGGACTTGGGCTCGGGCCTGCCCGCAGACCTCGAAGCAGACCTCGGGCCAGACATCGACGCCGACCTCGACGAAAATCAGACGGCCGACCACACACAAGACCACACAGCGCACGACGACGCGGCCCACACAGCGCCCCCCACCGCCGATGCCGACGAACCCGCAGCCCCGCCCGCCGCGGTCACCCGCCCGTACGACGACGCAGAGCTTTACGAACCCGAACCCCGGCATGGCCTGGCCAGTTCAGACTCGCGGCTGGTCACCCCCGCCCCAGAATCCGCACTCGACGCAAGCCGCACGGCCCACGGCTTTCCCTGGCGCAGCACCGCCGCGGCGGTGATCACCCTCGCCGCGGTGGGCGCGGGTGTGTTCATCACCTCCCGCAGCCCGAAGACCGCCCCACTGGCCCCCGTCACCGCAGCCCCGCCACAGCCTCAACAAGACCCCACGCCCACCGACATCGAGATCGACACCGGCTCGGCCCTCACCCCATCCCAGGCCCCGCCTGCCCGCCGCGGACAGCCCAGCCCTTTCGATGCCGGCCCCGTGCTGAGCACCCGCACGGCGACACCGCTCGCCCCTGCGCCTTCAACGCCGCCGCCCGCGCCCACACCCTCCACACCACCGCCCGAGCCCACGACCACGCCTGACCCCACGCCGCTGCCCGAGCTCACACGCGCCGCGCCCGCACCACCTGCCGCCGTCGCTCCGGCCCCGGCTCCCGGACCTGTTGTCGAAACCGTCGACAACGCCCACGCCACAACGCCAGCCATCACCACCGCAGACACGCCCGAGCAACCTCTCGCGGCCGCGGCCCCCGTACCAGCACCCACGCCCGTTCCAGCCCCAGAGCCCACGCTCAGCACCGACCCCACCCCCGCGGCCACCGCGACCGACACCACACCAGCCCCCGCCAAGCCCGCGCCCCCGGCAGCCCCGCAGCTCCACGAGGCCACCGAAGCAGCCGACATCACCCCACCGCCCGCCCCGCTCCTGCCCGGGGCACGCCGCGTGGTCTACGTCGTCGACGCCTCGGGCTCCATGATCGATTCCATGAACCAAGGCGTGCTCACCTGGCTCGAAACCCAGATCGGCAGCCTTCACCGCGCAGACACCTTCAGCGTGATCTTTTTCCGCGACGACGAGCTGCTCGAAACGCCCCCCGCAGGCCTAAAACCCGGCCACGAAGCCCAGCAGACCCAAGCCTTGGACTGGATGTCCCCCGAGTCGGGCAACATGCGCCCCCGCGGCCGGTCGCGCCCGCTGGCGGCGATCCGACGCGCCGCGTCCTACGGCGCCAACGAGATCGTGCTGCTCACCGACGACAACTTCGGCGTGCGCAGCGGCGAAGACGTCAGCCCCGACGCACTGGCAGAGCTGCTGCACCCCGCCGAGCCCGACGCCACGGCGCCCACTGTGCACACCGTCCAGTTCTTCTATGAAGACTCCGAAGGCCGGCTTCAAGCCATCTCCGAACGCTTCGGCGGCCGCCACGAATTTGTCGAAGAGCCCCCTTTTGAGGCCCGCCCGGCCCTCGACGATTTACTGGGCGGCTAACCCCACCCCGCCCCGGCGCATCACAACGGCAACACCACCCCGCATCCGCTGCATGCCGCCCATGCATGCCCACGCCGCTCGCGCGACAAACAAAGCCAAGCCAACTTCCCCTACGGGTTTCAAACCCCGCGTTCACGCATGTCATTGATGCCTGACGCCGCCCGGGCCGCCCCCATCACGCGTAGCCCATCGCGCCGCGCCCAAGAAATCTCGGCCACGCACCCCTTCAAAATAAAACCGTGCACGTCTTAGTCGTAGCGGAACACGCCCTTACGCCACGCGTAAGTAAAGGCGATCACACTGGTCAGCAAAAAGAACAGCATCCGCACCAAGAACATCCCCGCCAGACCGTCTCCCTCGGGCCCGCCCAGCTTCGTGAACGTCGCCGCCCACGGGTAGAAAAAGACGATCTCCACATCGAAGAGCAAAAACGTCATCGCCACGATGTAAAAACGCACATTGAACCGGCGCCGGGCGCTGCCGATGGGGTTCATCCCGCTCTCGTACACCGTGCCCTTGACCTCACCCTTGCGACTGGGGCCCAACAGGTGTGTCAGCACGATGTTGCCCACGCCAAAAGACACGGCCATCAGCAGCAGCACACCCACGGCCCCGAACATATTGAATGAGCTAGCAGCAAGGGTCGCAGTCATCCGCCCAGTTTAGCGAAAGGCCAAAGGCCCGCGCAGCCCCAAACCTCCGCCCCAGGCCATCGGCCTCCCGCCACCGCCGTAAACTGCCCGCCATGCGTCCCTACCTCGATCTGCTGCGCGACATCCACGACCACGGCACCCCCAAAGGCGACCGCACCGGCACCGGCACCCGCTCGCTGTTCGGCCGGCAGCTGCGTTACGACCTTTCCGCGGGCTTTCCGGTGCTCACCACCAAAAAGCTCCACCTCAAGTCCATCATCCACGAGCTGCTGTGGTTCCTCAAAGGCGACACCAACGTCGCCTACCTGCAGCAACACGGCGTCAAGATCTGGGACGCCTGGGCCGACGCCCAAGGCGAGTTGGGCCCGGTCTACGGCCAGCAGTGGCGGGCCTTCCCCACCCCCGACGGCGGCGCCGTCGACCAGATCGCCGCGGTGGTCGACTCGGTCCAAAACAACCCCGACTCCCGCCGCCACCTGGTCTGCGCCTGGAACCCGGGCCAGGTCGACGACATGGCCCTGCCCCCGTGCCACTGCCTTTTTCAGTTTTACGTCGCCAACGGCGCCCTGAGCTGCCAGCTCTACCAGCGCTCGGCCGACGTCTTCCTGGGCGTGCCGTTCAACATCGCCAGCTACGCCCTGCTCACCCTCATGCTCGCCCAGGTCACCGGCCTCAAGCCAGGCGAATTCGTCCACACCTTCGGCGACGTGCACCTCTACAACAACCACCTCGACCAGGCCCGCGAGCAACTCACCCGCACCCCGCGGCCCCTGCCCACCATGCGTCTGAATCCCGCGGTCACCGACCTCTTCGCCTTCACCTACGACGACTTTGAGCTCATTGGATACGACCCGCACCCCGCGATCAAAGCCCCCGTCGCGGTGTAGATATCGCACGCCCCAGGCGTGCCCCACCTCCCACGCCTGCGATCCCCCCAAGCCCACTTCCACCCCATCTCTGGCCCCACCTCTCGCCCCACCTCTCGCCCCATGCCCGACCTCCCCCCCCGCCGACTCTCCGCCGTCGCCGCCATGAGCGAAAACCGCGTCATCGGCGTGGGCAACGGCCTGCCCTGGTCCTTGCCCAACGAGATGGCCCAGTTTCGCGCCCTCACCTTGGGCCACCCCATCATCATGGGCCGAACCACCTACGCCGCCAACGGCGGCAAACCCCTGCCGCACCGGCGCAACCTCGTGCTCACCCGCCAAGCGAACTACACCGCCCCGGGCGCCGAAGTGTTCGCCAGCCTCGACGCCGCGCTCGCCGCCACCGCCGACGACTGCGAACCCTTCATCACCGGCGGGGCCGAGATCTACCGCCTGGCCCTGCCCCGCCTGGACCGCATCTACCTCACCGAAGTCCACGCCACACTCGAAGGCGACACCTTCTTCCCCGAGCTAGACCCCGCGGCGTGGACCGTCACCGACGCCCGCCACCACCACGCCGACGCACGCCACCACCACGCATTTACCGTGCGCACCCTCGACCGCGTCCGGTAATCAAAGCACATCACCCACGCCACGCGCGACCGCCCCGCCCAGGGGCCCTGCTTTCACCTGCGCCCTGCGCATTGTCGATCCTGAGACAAGACACCAACCCCACTGCGCCCCAGCATTCCACCGCCGCCCTGATTAAAGACCGTGCACGGCCACTCCACCTACTACACCGACCTCGCAGCCGTCACCCGGCAGCGCCGCAACCTGCGGGCGGCACTGGTGGCACTGGGTGCGGTCATCACCACGAGCACCGTGGGCTTCGCCTGGCTCGAAGCCCAGTGGTCGTTGTGGGACGCGCTGTTTTTCACCCTCATCACCATCACCACCGTCGGCTATGGCGACTACGGCCTCGACACCCGCGGCGAGGTCTTCGCCTCGCTGCTGCTGATCACCGGGATCGCCATCACCACCTACGTGCTGGGCCAAGTGGTCCAGCTGGCCGTCAACAGCCAGGCCGTCCGGAGACGCAAGATGCTTAAGCAAATCGCCCAGCTCAAAGACCACCACATCGTCTGCGGCGTAGGCCGCGTGGGCCGCGCCGTGTGCGAGCGTTTCCACGAATCCGGCGTGTCCCTGGTGGTGGTCGACCCCGACCACGAACGGTGCGAATGGGCCCGCTCCGAAGGCCACTTCGCCGTACAAGGCGTGGGCACCGACGATCAAACCCTGATCAACGCCGGCATCACGCAATGCGCCGGCCTCGTGGCCGCCGCGTCTCACGACAGTGAAAACCTGGTCACCGTGCTCACCGCCCGCGAACACAACCCCGACTGCCTGATCGTCTGCCGCTCGGACGACTCTGAATCTGAAAGCAAATTCCGCCGCGCCGGCGCCGACCGCGTCGTCGCCCCGGAAACCAACGGCGGGCACATCATCGCCAACCTGCTGGTGCGGCCCAACACCACCGACTTCCTGGCCCACACCGGCAACGACGAGATCCAGCTCAGCGAGCTGCAAATCAAGCCCGATTCGCGGCTTGTCGGGCAAACGCTGCGTCAAGTGGGCCAGCGCGAGACCGACCTGGTCTTTGTCGCCCTCAAGACCGCCGGCGAACCCACCCGCCTGCGCCCGTCTCTGTCGCACCAGCTGCTCGAAGGCGACGTGCTCATCATCGTCGGCGAGCTAAGCACACTGGCCCGCATCACCGACCGCGCGGCGGCCTAGCCCGCGCCCCAGGCCCTCCCGCCCAATCGCCACGGCACGCCGGCGCCCGGTCTCACTTAAATTTTTTTAATAAAAAGTTTTAAAAATTATCACCCGGCCCACCCCCGCTCTTCGAGAGGGGTTTTTTTACGCGCCATCCCACGCCGCGGCGTCCTGCGCCCCCGTGTAACACCCCATCAAGGCGTACAACGAAATAAAAGGTCAGAAAAACTTGAATTCCCTTCCCCACTTCCTATTCTTTTTTAAATCCACATGTTTTTCGCTTTCCGCAACACCCCGCGGTTTATTTAGAGCGACCATGATCCATGTGGACCCTTGGACCAATTGACCCGTATCACGGCACCCCATAGGGGCCCCGTGCCCCTGCACAACGCCCCAAACCCCTTCCGAAAAGCTTGGAGTCGAGAGAAAGATGCCTTCCCCTATGTCTATTTCCCCACGTTTGCTTACCCGTCCCGCCACCGCCGCCCTTCTTACCGCGGCCCTGACGCCGGGCCTGAGCTACGCCCAGACCGCCATCACGCAAGAAGCGGTCTACACCCAAGGCCTCATTGATTTCCTCGACAGCGCCCGCACCGGCCAGGCCGACGTGCTGCTGATCGGCGACAGCACCGTGCTCACCAACGGCGGCCACGCCTTTGGCCTCAACAGCGCTTTTGCCAACAGCACCGACTTCGGCCTCGCAGGCAGCGGCCTGCTCAGCGGCCTCAACGACCTCGAAGGCGCCGGCGGCGGCTTCTTCCAGATTTCACGCACCTCCGACTTCGGCGACCCCGCGGTGGCTTTGAGCGTAAACGGCGTGCCCCTGCCGCGCATCGATCCCGACCAGCAATTCTTCTTCGAATTCAGCACCCCCGACGTGCAAGACGGATTGCAACTCGGGGCTCAAGGCGTGGCCGCCGGAACCCCCGGCCCCACGCCTTTCAGCCCCTTTGGCATCGCCACGGTCAACGCCAACAACGTCTCGGGCCCCGCGTCACGCGGCGTCGAAATCGACGGCCAAGCGATCTCGGCCAACAGCAACCACACCTTCAGCTTCGACGTCGGCTACGACCCCACCCGCGACCTCTCCACCGCGCTAAACGCCAACCCCGCCACCCTGCCCAACGAAATCACCGTTGACGTTGTGCGCCGCAGCTTCACCACCAACGCCGCAGGCGAGCAGGTGATCCGCGAAGACATCGGCGAATCCTTCACCCTCACCGCCGGCGACGACTTGAGCACACGCTCGACCACCTTCGCCAACGACTTGGGCGAAGATTACGACGGCCCCGTGTCGTTCACCCTACGAACACGCAACTCCACCGACCCCAGCTCCGGCGAACCCAACAACTTCGGCGTCGGCCTCGACATCGGCAACTTCCGTGTCCGCGCCGACGACAGCACCGGTGTCACCGTTACCAGCGTGGGCTTCGCCGGCCGCAGCACCCGCGACCTGCTCGACTTCCAATACCTGCCGCTCACCGAAGACTTCCGCGAAAGCACCCTCGACCAGCTCACCCTCGGCGGCGACGGCGAAGCCCTGGTCATCATCTCCGAGACGTTCAACGACTTCAGCAACGGGGACTCCACCGAGACCTTCATCGCCAACATCACCGAGCTGATCGACACCATCACCGACGACTTCGTCGCCTCGGGCCAAGACGCCGACAACCTTTCCTTCCTGGCCCTAGGTCAGCATCAAACCCGTGACCCCGGTCTCGACCTCAGCGTCGCCGAATTCAGTGAATCGCTGCGAGACCTGGCCCTCATCGACGAGCGGCTGTCATTCTTCGACCTCCGCAGCCTCACCGAAGGGGAAACCATCGACGAAGTCAGCGCCCGCTTGGACGCACAACCCGGCCTGCACGTCGCCAGCTTCGACGACGCCGAGTTCTTCGGCAACGGCATCGTCAGCGCTCTGAGCAGCGCCACCGTGACCGTCGTGCCCGAGCCCACCACCTTGGCCCTGCTGGTCAGCGGCGGACTGCTGCTCACCCGCCGCCGCCGGGCCTAAGACGCCCCTGCGCCACATCCAACCACCGGGGCCGCTTCACGCGGCCCCGGTTTTTTATTGCGCACGCCTCACGCCGCGGTAGCATTAAATCATGCCGCCCTCTCCACCCCTTGGCTGCTGGCTCATCGTTCTGGCCCTGCTGACCCCATGGATCCCCGCAGGAGCCAACCCGGTGTCGGCCGACGTCGCGCCCGACGACCCGGTGGCCGCCGCCGCCTTCGACTCGGACACCCTGGGCCCCAAGGTCCGCGACGCGTTCGCCGCGGTGCACCGGGGGCTGAGCGCCGACGCCCTGCTCGCCGACGACATCCTGCTTCACGCCTTCGACCGGCGGGTCCGCACCGCGCTGGCCACGCCCCGGGGCAAGCCGCCGTCGTGGAACCCCGCCATCGACACCTTCGCCGCGCGCTGGATGCTGCTGCGTCTGCGCAAGTCCGGCCAGCTCGATGTGCCCACCACCGCCCGAGTCGCCGTTGCCCTCAACGCTCCGCCCCGCGACACCTACGCCACCGCCGCCGAGATCGCCGCCCGGCTGACCCTCGACCGCTTCGGCGGCAGCCTCGACGCCGCGATGTGCGATCCACCACGCCGAGCCCACTTCGACGCTGAGGCCGCCCGCCTGACGGCCGGCCTCGAAGGGCTCACCCCCACCCTGCTGCGCGCCGCCGCCCTGGGCCTGCGCAAAGCCCGCCGCCTACGCCCCGAGCTCACCGTCCGCATCGCCGACTGGGGCCGCACCCTCACCACCCACGCCGCCGCCGACCTCATCGCCGATCCCCAGCGCATCCCCCGCGTGCCCGGCGTCTACCTCTTCCGCAACGCCCAGGGCTACCTCTACATCGGCGAAGCCAAAGACCTCCGCGTACGCCTCACCCAGCACCTGGGCGGCGAAGGCCAGCCCGCCCTCACCGCCCACCTGGGCGCGGTCGACCTCAACACGCTCACCATCGAGCTGCACGCCTTTGACCCCGAGAGCAACGGCCGCCTAACCGCCCACCGCCGCGCATACGAAAGCGAACTGATCCACACCCGTCAGCCCAAATTCAACGTGCGGCCGTAGAGCCGTTTTCAATGTGCGACCGCGCCGCGTCCCTTACTGCACCACGTCCACCGTGTAGTTGGGCGACTCGCGCGTGATCGAAATATCGTGCGGGTGGTTCTCCGCCAGCGTCGCGCCACTGATCCGCACAAAGCGCCCGCGGTCACGCAGCGCCTCGACGTCCGGCGTGCCGCAATAGCCCATACCCGCACGAAGCCCGCCGACCATCTGGTACACGAAGTCGTTCAAAGGCCCGCGGTAAGGCACCCGGCCCTCCACGCCCTCGGGCACCAGCTTGTCCTTTTTCACCACACCCTTCTGGCTGTAGCGGTCGGCGCTGCCCGCCAGCATCGCACCCTGGCTGCCCATGCCCCGGTAGGTCTTGTAGCGCCGGCCGTGGTGGATCACCAAGTCGCCGGGGCTCTCGTCCAGCCCTGCAAACAAGCTGCCCAGCATCACCACGCTCGCGCCCGCCGCCAACGCCTTGGTGATGTCTCCGCTGTGGCGGATCCCCCCGTCGGCAATCACCGGAATGCCCGCCTCATTCGCCACCTTGCACGCGTTAAAAATCGCCGTCACCTGGGGCACCCCCACGCCCGACACGATCCGCGTGGTGCAGATCGACCCGGGGCCGATACCCACCTTCACCGCGTCGGCCCCGGCCTCGATCAAATCGCGGGCGCCTTCTTCGGTGGCGATGTTGCCCGCCACCACGTCGATGTCGAATTTTTCTTTGATCGCACGCACCGTCTGGGCCACATTCGCGCTGTGGCCGTGGGCGCTGTCCACGGTGATCACGTCCACCTCGGCCTGCACCAAAGCCGCCACGCGATCCATTTGGTGCACGCCCACCGCCGCCCCCACCCGCAAGCGCCCGCGGTCATCGCGGCAGGCCAGCGGAAACTGGTCTTGCTTGGCGATGTCCCCCATCGTGATCAGCCCCGTCAGGCAGCCGGCATCGTCAATCAACAGCAGCTTTTCAACCTTGTTGCCATTCAAGATCGCCTCGGCCTGCTCCAGCGTCGTGTCCGACCCCGCGGTCACCAACCGATCTTTGGTCATCACCTCGCTCACCGGTGTCGCGTCGTCGCCCAAGAACATCATGTCGCGCCGCGTCACGATGCCCACCACCTCACCCCGGGCCGTGCCGTCCACGGTGATCGGCACCCCCGAGATGTTGTGCTCACGCATCAGCGTCCGCACCTCCGACGAAGGCGCCTTGGGCGGCAGCGTCACCGGGTCGGCGATCACCCCGTTGGCCGAGCGCTTGACCTTCACCACCTCACGGACCTGGTCTTCAACCGACAGGTTTTTGTGGATCACCCCCAGCCCGCCCTGCTGCGCCAGCGCAATCGCCAACGCCGCCTCGGTCACCGTGTCCATCGGCGACGAAAGGATCGGGATATTCAGCGTGATATTGCGGGTCAGCCGCGACGAGACATCCGTCTCGTTGGGCACAACTTCACTGCGGGCAGGGATCAGCAGCACATCGTCAAACGTAATGCCTTCGGAGATAATCTTGGCTTCCATGGACCATATCTAGGCCCCCATCGGGCTGGCGTCAAACCCCGCCCCCCCCAACACCGCGTGCGGCCGCCATTTGCCGCACCTGCAGCCCTCACCGCAACCCTCACCGCCCGCCCCCCGATCACCGGCGGCCCACGGGCCAGCCCGCGTCATAGGCCCGCTCATCCGCACCGCGCCCCTACGTCTTCGCCAAGCCCCATCATGAACCACCACGCGTACAAAACCCTCGGCCACGCCGCCATCGACGCCTGGGTCGCCCCCGGCGAACTGTGCCGCGACGCAAACCCGTGCCCCGTGCCCCGCTGACCCTGCACGCGGGCACGCCGGTGCCCGGGGACACCCCACGATTCAGCCCACCAGCCGCAGCAGCCCCTTGGCGTATTTCACGATCTGCCGGTCCGTCGGCCCATCCGCCAAGTTCGACAGCATGTCCGCGATCTTCACCTTCCGCGCCAGCGGCGACGCCGCCACCGCCTCCAGATAATCGTCGTACGGCGCGCCGTCGGTCTTGGTCAACGTCTGCACCGCCGCCACCACCGCGGGCGGGAAGCCCTTGGCCTGCAGTTCATCCGCCGTCACCGGCGTGTCCTCGATCACGTCGTGCAGCCACGCCACCGCCACCGCCTCTGCATCGGGCTGCGGCCCCTCGCCCACGCGTCGCGCCACCGCCTCGGGGTGCACCGCATACGGCGTCACCCCGTCGCGACGAAACTGCCCCGCGTGCCCAGCCCGAGCCACGGCCTCAGCCAACGCCACCAGTTCATCACCGACCATCATCGTTCTCATCCGCAAGTTGAAAAACGTCCCGCTCTGCTCCACGAGCCTACCGCATCACCCCGGCGTTGCGTCCGGCACCGCGTCCACCACCGCATCTGGCGCCGCCCCCGCCACCACCCCGCCCAGCGCCCGCCGCGCGATCCACCCCAGCAACACCACCACCCCCAGCGTCGCCGCCGCGCCCGCCGCCAGCGTCCACCCGCCCACCGGCGAAGTCCCCGCGTTCAGCTGCTCCAGCGCCGCCCCCCACGCCGCCATCACCGCCACCCGCGGGGCCAAGCCCAGCGCCGTACCCACCACAAACGGCAACCGCGGCAGACGAAACACCGCCGCCAGCACATTGGTCGTGCCATAAGGCACCACCGGCGACAGCCGCAAAAGCGCCAACAAGGCAAAAGCCCGCCCGGGCCCCGCACGGCGGATCGCCTCACACACCACCGCCACCTTCGGATAGCGCTCGGCCCACACCAACAAACCCGGCCCCGCCAGCCACCCCCCCAGCGCATAACCCAGCGGCGCCCCCGCCGTCGCCGCGGCCACCGCCAGCAGCGTCCCGGGCCCCGCCCCCAACGACCACCCCGCCAGCAACGACAACACATGCGTGGGCAGCAGCGCCAGCCCGCAGCCCAGCGCCCCCACCAGCGCCAACCCTCCCGCCACCATCCACCCCCCAGCCCGCAGCGTGTCCGCCATGCCGTAAGCCACGCCCAGCGCCACCACCCCGCCCAGCAACTGCCCCAGCGCCGCAAAAAACGCCACCGCCGCCGGCCGGCCCACCCCACGCAGTCGCTTGATCTGTTTCAACAAAAAACGGCCCTGGCCCCTCTCACTCCGCGCAACACATCCCAGCCCGCCGCGCGGCCTCGGCCCTGGGTTATACGGGGCCGCCGCGCAACAAAAGCGCAAGAAGCACCGATCCACCCAGCGCCTGAGCAACCGCTGCAAACAACGCCCAGCGCTCGATTCACTGAGATTTTTCAATGGGTTGAGTTGGAGGCATCATCAACGTCACTTCGAATGCTGTGCGAGGCAGCACGACGTAAGCCTCCACGATTTTCCGCGCCGTCTCCTGACTACGCAACGCGTCACCGCCGCGCACCGAGACGGTCAGCAGACTCGCATCGGTGTCAGCAGACACCTCTAAACGATCGCCTGGGGCCAACATCGGGCTTCCAAGAGCCCCCAGCGAGGCCACCTCCGCCGCCATCAAAGCCTTGCCAGGCAAACCGGAAGACGTCGATACCTGGATCACGCCCTGGGACTCAAAAACCCCCGATCCACAACCGGGCATCGCCGCAAGCAAAAACACCATCGCCACAAGCAGTAAACGCATAACGATTCCTCACAATGAGAGGCGTCAAACAACGCTCAGGCCCCAAGGCCTGGAGCCCGAAACGCGACCACGACCGCGGATTGCCGGCGAGCAAACCCGCCTCAGATCACCCGGTCGTCTTTGCTCAGCCCGTTCACCTCGCTGGTGTCCAGCTGCACCATCGTCGCCTTGGCCTCGGCGGGCACCAGCTCCTTGGCGGCATCGGGGTCCACGTAATCGCTGTGGCACGAAGCCTTGCCGTCGTCGCCCCCGGCCTTCAGCTTGCCCTTGGCCTTGCTCGCCAGCTTGTGGATCTCTTCGGGCGACAGGTGGCCGCGCTTCTCCAAGATCTCCTGCTGCTCGGGCGTCAGCGCCGCGCTCTTCACCGTCTTGCCGCGCTCAAAGCCGTCGGCCTTGCCGCTGGCCCACTCCTGGATCTCTTTACTGATCCGCACCGAGCACCAGTCGTGGCCGCACATCGCGCAGAAGTCCGTGTCCACGTCCATGTCTTCGTCGTGGAAGGCCCGGGCCGTGTCGCCGTCAAAGGCCAGCTCAAAGTGCTTCTCCCAGTTCAGCGCGGCGCGGGCCCGGGTCAGGTCGTCGTCCCAGTCACGCGTGCCGGGGATGCCCAGCGCAATGTCCGCGGCGTGGGCGGCGATCTTGTACGCGATGCAGCCCTGCTTCACGTCGTCTTTCTTGGGCAAGCCCACGTGCTCCTTGGGCGTCACGTAGCACAGCATGCTGGCACCGTGATAGGCCGCGTTGGTCGCGCCGATGCAGCTGGTGATGTGGTCATAGCCCGGGAACACGTCGGTCACCAGCGGGCCCAGCACATAGAAAGGCGCCCCGTGGCAGATCTGCCGCTGGGCCTTCATGTTGAACTCGATCTGGTCCAGCGGCACGTGGCCGGGGCCCTCGACCATCACCTGCACGCCCATTTTCCAGGCGCGTTCGGTCAGCTTGCCGATCTCGACCAATTCGGCCAGCTGCAAGTCGTCGGTCGCATCCGCCAGGCCGCCGGGGCGGCAGCCGTCACCGATGGAAAACGTCACGTCGTGCTCACGCATGATCGCGCAGATGTCTTCCCACAGCGTGTTCATCAGGTTTTCGCGGTTGTGGATCAGCATCCACTTGGCCAGCAGGCTGCCGCCGCGCGACACCAAACCGATCAACCGGTTTTTCGCCAGCTTGATGTGCTCTTTCAACAGCCCCGCGTGGATCGTGAAGTAGTCCACGCCCTGCTTGGCCTGGTTCACGCACTCGGCCAGCACGATCTCTTCGCTCAGGTCGTCGATCTTGCGCCCGATGATCATCGAGTAAATCGGCACCGTGCCGATGGGCGTGGTGCTGGCCTCGATCAGCGCCACCCGCGTGGCGTTCAGGTCTCCGCCGGTGCTCAGGTCCATCACCGTGTCGCCGCCCCAGCGCTCGGCCCACTGCAGCTTCTCGATCTCTTCGTCGATGCTCGACGACACCGGCGACGCGCCCATGTTCGCGTTCACCTTGGTCTTGCTCGCGCGGCCGATGCACATCGGATCCAGCTTGTGGTTCAAGTGGTTCACGTTGGCCGGAATCACCATGCGGCCCGCCGCCACCTCGTCGCGCACCTGCTCGGGGCTCAGGTGCGGCTCGCGCTCGGCCACCCGCTGCATCTGCGGGGTCACCACACCCATGCGGGCGTTTTCCAGCTGCGTGATCGCCTTGAAACCCGCCGGCTGCGTCCACGCCTCGGGCCGCTCGTAGTTTTTGTTGTCGGTGCATTCCCAGTCGTCGGGCATGAAGTCCCACGCCGTCTTGGTGGGCAGCCCGGGCATGTGCGGGGTGTTGGGCGACGAAAACGTCGACGCCCCGGCCCGGCCCGGCTCGATCACCGGCGCGTTGGCAAACGATCCTGGCGTGGTCACACCCTCAGACGTGCCGGGGTTGCCACCCACGGGGGGAAGCACATAGCCCTTGGCTGCGGCGGACGGGGTCGATTCGTTGTTGGGCTGGATCATGGCAAGGCTCCGCAAAGTGGCGTCAGAAGCCACCGCGGAGCACGCGACCCGCCAGAGAGCGGGCCCACAGTCCAAAGGTGCTTCCCTACGCCGGGATTATCCGGGTCAGGTTCAACGGGTGCGTCTCAAGCCGCGTCAGCACGCGGCCGCCCCGAGCCACCGCATTGTAGGGGCCGGCCTCCACTCCGCCCCGCCTTGGACCCGCCTTGGACCCGCTTTGGCCCCGCCTTGGCCCCAAAAGCGCCCCAAAATCGCCCCCCGGCGGCATAATGACACCCCGCCCCCTGCCCCACCTCTGCCTGTCCTCCCCCAAGGCCCCACCATGCATTTCCGCCACACCTTGGCCCTCTTACTCGCTGTTTTCGCCCTGCAGGCCAGCCCCGCCGCGGCCCAAAACCTCCGCGTCGCCGGGCTATTTGGCGACCACATGGTCTTGCAACGCGACAAACCCGCCCCCGTCTGGGGCTGGGCCGACCCCGGCACCCCCGTCACCGTCTCGGCCCGCGATCAATCGGTCTCCGCCACCGCCGGGCCCGACGGCCGCTGGACCGCCACCCTCGCCCCGCTCACCCTCGGCGACCCGTTCACCCTCGCGGTGCAAAGCGGCGACACCACCGTGCAGTTCACCGACGTGCTCGCGGGCGAGGTCTGGCTCTGCGGCGGCCAGTCCAACATGGAATGGACCGTTTCCAAAGCCAAAAACCCCGCCGCCGAAACCGCCGCCGCCAACTTCCCGCAGATCCGCGTCGTGCGCATCCCCCGCGTCAACCACCCCGCCCCGGTCGACAACCTGGACCCCGTCACCTGGAAAGTCTGCTCGCCCAAGACCGTCCGCGGCTTCACCGCCGTGGGCTACTTCTTCGGCCGCGGGCTGCACCAACACCTCGGCGTGCCCGTGGGCCTGATCGACAGCAACTGGGGCGGCACCGCCATCGAAACCTGGACCAGCGGCG
>JALZVY010000117.1 GCA_023300125.1 Phycisphaera sp. | reverse complement strand
GGCCCCCCCCCCGCCCCCCCCCCCCCCCCCCCCCCCCCCCCCCCCCCCCCCCCCCCCCCCGCCGCAGACAGCCGCCTGCCCGCCACCACCCCAGGGCAAAGCCCGGGCGGTGGCGAAACGGGTGCCCAACAAGCTGCCGTCGGCCCAAGGGCCAACGGGCCCACTCACTGCTGGCGTCGCGAGCGGCCTTCGCCACCCTCACCGCGGTTGCGCCGCTGGCCGCGTTCACCGCGTTCGCCCCGGCTTCCGCGTTCGCCACGCTCGCCGTTTTGGCGCCCGCCGCCGCCACGGAACCCAAAGGTGCGTGCCGCACGGTCTTCGGCCACAAAGGCGATGGTGTACTCGTGACTCAGCGCCGTGCACAGCGTCGGCGTGCAGCCGAAGTAGTGCAGTGTCAGCTTCGCCTCTCCGGGCTTGCCGTCGGATTTGATGTCCACCCAAAACTGCCGGGGCTGGTTGTCGCTGTCGCCCTCACCCTTCGCGGCGGTGGCCTGGGCGGGCATAGCGCTCACACCCTCGGCGGTCTCCAGCACGTACTTCATCGCCGGCGTCAGGTTGTTCCACTTCGCGTCGTAGATCGGGTCGGGATAGAAGCCCAGAAACAGCCGCCCGCTGCCGGTCTGCAGCAGGTCGCGGTCCGCCTCGGCCCGCAGCTTCACGTAGTGCGTCGCTTCAGGGTCGCTGGGCGTAATCGACAAAATCGTCATCGTCGAAGGCCGCTCCACCCCCAACTCAGAATCTTCGTTCACCATCTTGGGAGCCCGCGGCACCCGCGGCAGATCCAGGTCACGTGCCGCCGTCACCTTGCCCACCGACCCCAAAGCCGCGACCAGCGCCTCACGCAAAGCCTCCTCGTCGATCTCGTCAGAACCAAACACCAGTTGGCCTTCGGGCGACACCAGATACACCGACTGCGAGCCGGCCTTCAGGCCGATGCGCAGCGAATCCTCAAGCGTGTCCGAGATCCACGGCACGCGTGTGCCCAGCTTCTCTTTGGCATCGGCGATGTGCAGCAGCCGCTCGCTCATCATTTGCGGCTCGACATACCCCCCCAGTTCGGGGTGGCGCAGGCTTTTATAGAAATAGAAAAACTGCACGCCTTTGGGGGCGTAGTCCGCGCTCGCCGCCTCGATGGCCGTGTATCGCTGGTGAAACTTTGGGCACGTCAGGCACCCGGACACCAGCACCGTGTACTTGCCCTTGGCCAAGGCACGCAGCTTGATGGGGTTGCCCGCCTCGTCAAAAGCATCCAAGTCTGGCAGTTCCCCGGTCTTGAGCACCCCTCCCTCGGGCACCGAGCCGCCCCGGCCCTGAGCCGCGGCCCAAGGTGTGAAAGCCATCAATATCGCAACCGCTAGTACACGCAGACCCATAATCGTTCCTCAAATATGATCGCTCAAAAAACCGTGATGCAAACCCGACGCAAACCCAACACAGAACCAACGCACCACTTGCCATCTCATTGCACGGCACGCGCACAAGCCATCAAAAAACGCCAGCCCCTAGGTCTGCACGCCTCTTTTGCCCCGCAACCCCGCACCCATCGGACAGACCGCCCCCACGCACACACCCGGCGCCAACACCACCTATGACCCCAGGTACAGCACCACCGTTTGAAGCGGCTCCAGGGTCATCCGCGACGTGGAAGCATCCAACGCTTGTCCGGTAACAACATCCACCGCGCCGCCAAAGCGCTCGGGCAGAGTGAACGACTTGGACCCGGCGGCCTGGCAATTCATCGCCACGAGGTACGGGCCGTATTCCATCAGGTAAAAACTGCCCTTGCCGGCAAAGATGTTCTCCTTGCCCGGCTTGTATTCGCTCTGCGACGAAGGCACCTTCGCGATGGGCTGCTTTTGCCCGGCGGTGGCCAATTGCATGCCCGCTTGTTTGTAGAACTTTTCGTGGCGCCCGTTGAAGGGCTCGTTGGTGCGGTCTTGCACCGTGTACACCAACCCGCTGTCACGGAAATGGGTTTCGATGTTGACCGTCGCGTCGCGCTCCATCAGGGGCGTGAGGTAGTGCACCCGGGCCAGGTTGTTGATCGCGTACCGCGCCCGCCAGTACAGCGAAACATAAAAAATGTCATCGCCGTTCTTCAGCGCGACCACCGCGTTCTCGGGATCGGCAAAAACAAAATCCGGCTGCCCCGGCGTCATCGGCAGGCGATGGGGCGACGTAGGTGCGTTCAACACCGTTTCATACGATCTGGGCGCCACGAGAATCGCCATCATGACGTTGAACCCATTGCCTTTGGCGCGGTGGCGCAACGACCCAAACAGCTGGTTGTCCTCGATCATCTGCTGACCCCAGCCCAGCAACACCGGATCCAGCGTCGCGGCGGCAACGTCCAGCGGCCCGCTGTCCCGCGCGGGAAACTGGTCATAGGTCAAGCCCCCGGGATACTTCCAGTCGCGCCAACCAATCACCGTCTGCATCTGCATCGCCCGGGCGCCGTCGTCATCGGGCAGCGGGAAGCGGAAAGGACCGCGGGCGTGACACGCCTTGATGAACTGTTCTTTCAACAGATCATCACCCGCCACGCCCGGAGCCGGCCGCGTGGCGTCGTACATCATGAGGATCAACTCAAAAACGATGTCCCCGTAGTGACCCACATAGCCCAACTCTTTGGTCAGGCCCATTTCAGTCAACAGCATGAACTTCTTGCCGTCGCGCCACGACGGCTTGAGGTCTTCATCCCAGCTGCCGCTCCAGGGCTTCAGGCCCGCAGACTCATGCATCAAACGCATCGCCACCTTCTCAGACCACGCCTTGCTGGGGTTCAGCAAGCGCAGCCCGCGGTTGCAGCGGTAGATATTCAGGTCCACGATCATCGACTGGTTCGTGTACGACCGGCGGTTTTGCACATGCCAACCCCGCGAGGCCTCGAACAATTCACTCCACGCCCGGCGGCGTGAAAGGGTTAACCCCACCACCTTGGTGTCATACAAAGGCTCCAGCGCCGGGCCCAGCAGGCTCACCGTGCCGCCCAGCGGGCCCGCCCCGATCCACGGGTGCCAAGGCTTGTAGTCCGCTTCTTTTTTGAACTCTTTGTAGTAGTGGTCGATCACCCGCGCGATCTTTTCCAGCACCGCGGGATCGTTGTAAGCCAACGTCCACGGCTCCAAGTACGCCATCGCAAGAAACAAGGCCCCGTCGGGGTGCATGCCGTCTTTGCCTTTCAATTCCTTGGCAATGCGGTCGTTGACCTTCTTCTTCACCTCATCAAGCACCTCCACCCCGGGGCCCGACGTCGACGTTGGATAATCGATCGTCGGCTCGCCCTGCGGCTCGTCACCCGAGGGAACAAAGCACGGCTGGGTGTGGGTGTAAGCGCGGTACAGACCCCGCGAGGGATACACCATCGGCTTCTGAAAACGCTCGATGGTGTTGCCGTAGCCCCAGATGTGACCCTGAGCCTCGATGGCGAACGCCACGGTTTTTTTGCCCCGGGTCATCGACTCGGGCAGGGGCAGGGTTTTGTAGAAAAACTTGCCCGGGTTTCGCGGGTGTTTGTTCATGATGTCGAGCATGTCGACCTCACCCAGGTGGCGCTGGCCCACCTGCTTGCCGTCGATAAAGAGCATCAGGCGGCCGTCTTCACCGGTGACATCGCTGCCCCAAAACTTCGCGGTGAAGTAGTTGGGCTGATCCGGATCCACCTTCATGTCAAAACGGATGCGACCCCCGCGCCAGTGCTCCTCTGCGGGAGGTTGCAACGTCAGCGCCGCCCCACCCAGCGCCCCGGGCACGATTTTGTGACCCTTGCCTTCAAGGCCGTGGGCCTTGGAGGATTCGAGATCCGCAAACAAAACCGTGTCCACCGTGCCCCCCGCGAACGCGGGCATCGCGACCAAGGCAAACCAACACAAAAGAACCGCCGAGAGCTGACGCATGATGTAACCGCTTGCATTTAGAGTTCAAAAACACCGATCCAAAAAATGAACCGATTCAAGGCTGATGGCGAAACGCCCCAACGCACGGCCCTTCACACAGGCCGCCCCCCGCACCCGGGGTAGCGCAAAGCCAAGCGGCACCGACGCTACACCTTCGCCGCGGCGGCAAACGCCCCCTGCGCCACCTCCAGCGTGCGGCGGATCGCCTGCTCGTCGTGGGCCGTCGACACAAACCACGTCTCGTAGGCCGACGGCGCAAGCATGACGCCCCCGTCGAGCATCGCGCCAAAGAACGCGGTGTACCGATCGATGTGGCAGGCCGTGGCCCCCGCGTAATCGGTCACGCGCTCGCCCTGCTTGTTCACAAAAAACACGCCCAGCATCGAGCCCACGCGCGTGATGTACACCGGACACCCCACCGACTCCGCCGCCGCTTCAAGACCGCTGGCCAAGCCCGCCGCGGCCGCTTCAAGGTCGCGATACACCGCGCCGTCGTCCGCGGCCAGCGCATCCAGCACCGCCCCGCCCGCGGCCATGGCCAAGGGATTGCCGCTCAGCGTGCCGGCCTGATACACCGGCCCGTCCGGGGCCACCTGCCGCATGACCGCTTCGCTGGCGCCGTACGCGGCACACGGCAAGCCCCCGCCGACGATCTTGCCCAAGCAGGTGAGGTCTGGCGTCACGCCGTAAAGCCCCTGCGCCCCGCCCAGGCCCACGCGGAAGCCGGTCATCACTTCGTCAAACAAGAGCAGCGTGCCGGTCTCGTCGCACAGGTCACGCAGCGTCTGCAAGTAACCCGGCTCGGGCGGGATGCAGCCCATGTTGCCCGCGATGGGCTCAACCGCGACCGCGGCGATCTCGCCCGGGTGCGCCGCGATCGCGGCCCGCACCGCGTCCACGTCGTTGTAGGGCACCAGCACCGTGTTTTGCGTCACGCTGGCGGGCACACCCGGGCTGCTGGGCACGCCCAAGGTCGTTGCCCCGCTGCCCGCGGCCACCAGCAAGCTGTCCGTGTGGCCGTGATAGCAGCCCACACACTTGATGATCTTGTCCCGGCCGCTGGCGGCGCGGGCCAAGCGGATCGCCGACATCGCCGCCTCGGTGCCGCTGTTGACAAAGCGCACCAACTCGATGCCCGGCACCGCATCGATGACCTTTTGAGCCAAACGGTTTTCTGCCTCGGTGGGCATGCCGAAGCTCGTGCCCTGGCTGGCCGCTTTGGCCAAGGCCGCGGTCACCGCCTCAGGGGCGTGGCCCAAAATCAGCGGCCCGTAGCTGCCCACATAGTCGATGTAGTCATTGCCATCGATGTCGGTCACCGTCGCGCCGCGCCCGCTGGCCACCGTCACCGGGGTGCGATCCACGGCCTTGAAAGCCCGCACCGGCGAGCTGACCCCCCCGGGCATCAACGCACGGGCACGGGCGTGGGCCGCCGCCGACTTGGCATAGCGGGTGGCGGGGGCAGCAACAGCGTCGGAAGAGTTGGCGGGCATGGCGCAAGTTTACGTACCACGCCCG
>JALZVY010000116.1 GCA_023300125.1 Phycisphaera sp. | reverse complement strand
CACCGCACCACCACCGCCACCCGTTTGCCCCAAAGAAAATCAGAAGAGCAAGAGCAGCAAGAGGAGCAGAAAGAGGTACGGCTACGGCAACAGCCCTATTCGCAACAGAACCGAAAACAGCATAACCGAACACCGAAAACCCGAAAGCCCGAGACCGAACAACGACAACCCGAGAGCCACAGAAGACAAAAAAAAAAACGAAGACCGAAAACAAAAGAACGAGAACCGAGGATCGAAGACCGACACCGAGAACCGAATGCCGAAGATCGAAAATCGAACACCGACAACCGAGAACTGAAACCCGAACACAGAACACCGAGCAACGAACGCCGAAGATCGATGCCGAAAACCGAAGATCGAAGACCGAACGCCAAAGGCCGAAGACTGACACCAGAAACCGTAAACTAAAAATCGAAGACTGAACAAAGAAAACCGAAAATCGAAGAGCGAGAACCGAACACCGAAGACCGAAAACCGAAGATCTACGGCCTAAGGACGGAGCACCGAACGCCGAGCACTGAACACCGAAGACCCAAAGACCGAAGACCGTAAACTGCAAACCCAAGGCCCAAGACTGACAACCGAAACCGAAGAACGAGGACCGACAACTGAAGATCGGAGACCGAAGACCGGAGACCCTATATCGGAGACCGGAAATCGAGGACCGAACACCGAAAACCGAAAAACGAAGACCGAAGATCGAAGAACGACACCGAAAATCGAATACCGAAGATTGAAGATCGAAAATCCAGAACAAAAACCCAAACACCGAAAACAGAGAACACCGACGACCGAAGGTCGACGCCGAACACCGAAGACCAAAGACCGAAGACACGTCACTGGAGACCGAAAACTACAGATCGAAAGCTGACGATCGAAACCGGAAATGAACACCCAAAACCGAACACCGAAAACCGAAAAGCGGAAACCGAAAACCGGTCCCCGAAGATCGAAAACCGAAAACCAAAAACCGAGGACCGACACCGAAAACCGACGAGCGAAGAACGAAGAACGAAGAACGAAGACTGAAAAACGAAGAGCGAAAAACAATGACCGAAAACCGAAATATCGAAAAAACGAAAAGACAAACAAAAAAGAAAACCTACGACGAAAAAAATGACATAACAATAAAACACAAGTGAGCACGGGCTATACAAGTAGAGGTATACAATTCCAGTTTTTTTGTTCTCACCCTTTTTACCGCTGTCAAATCAATCAGCCCACACTCGTAATTCCGAATACCTCGTTTCCAAAACTAAGGGTGCCGTTTCTAAAGAGGTTAAAGCCGGTCCGAAAAAAAAGAGCTCACACTCACGTGCACGACAGCGTGGAGAACCTCGCTCATGAGCGGGCGGACGATGCCGTTCCCTTTGAGATCGAAGTAGATGCGGACGTTGGAGTCGAGCAGGGACGGGCTGGCCAGGACCTCCCCGATCGTGACGGTGTGGGGGTGGGCGGCAAAATGAAGCGGCGGTGGGGGCTGGCGAGCAGGGCCGAAGGCTTTACAGGCTTGGGTCGTCGAGAAGCCGTTTCATGTCGCGGATCAAGTGCTGGACCGATTCGGGGTCGAGTCCTTCGTATATGCCGCGGACCTGGCCGCGGCGGTCGACCAGCGAAATCTTGCCGTTGTGTGAGATGGGATTGGCGGGGTTGTCGATCGCGTCGACGCCGAGCTTAAAGCCGTGTTCGGAGATCTTCCAAATCGCTTGGCGCTCGCCGGTGAGCAGGTACCACTGGCCCGGCGTGGCGCCGTGGGAGGCGCCGTAGGCCGCAAGCACCTCGGGGGTGTCGTTTTCGGGTTGCAGGCTAAAGCCCACCAGGGCCGCGTCGCCTGCGGCCAGCTCGTCGGCGACTGCGTCGCGCACCTGGCCCATGGCCCGGGTGAGCAGCGGGCAGATGGCTGGGCAGGCGGTGAAGAAGAAGTCGGTGGCCCAGACCCGGCCTTCAAGCTGGGTGTTGGACACCGACTCGCCGGTTTGGTCGGTGAGGTCAAACGCGGGCACGGGCCAAAGGACCTGCAGCGGCGCGTCGGGCGTGCGGTTGCAGGCAGCCAGCAGCGTGGCCGCTGCGGCGAGCAGCGCAGCGCCACGGACACGGCGTGGAAATACGGGGGCAAGGCAGAGCATGGGCGGCATCGTAGGGAAGTGGGCTTAACCCCGGTTGGCCAGCCGCGCGGCGCCCGCGACCGCGGCGGCGGTGCTGAGCACAGTGACGGCCGCGGCCAGGGCCAGAGGCATGCCCGGGTCGGCCGCCCGCGGGCCTTGCAGCACCGCGGCAAAGAAGGCTTGGCCGTAGGTCAGCGGGTTGAGGTACATCAGCCACTGAATGGGCCCCGCGGCGGTGGTGAGCGGGAACACCGCACCGCTGAGAAACCACATGGGCATCAGCAAGATGTTCATGATCGCGTGGAAGCCCGCGGTGCTGCTCATGGGCCAGGCGATGCACAGGCCCAAGGCGGTGAGGCCGATGGCCACCAAGAACATGACCCCCACCGCGGGCAGCAAGCCCAGCAAACCGGGTTGCTGGAACATCACCATACCGATGACCAGCATCACCAGCCCCTGAACAGTGGCGATGGCCGCGCCGCCCAGCACCTTGCCCAGCACGATGGCGGTGCGCGACGCGGGGCTGGCCAGCACACTTTGCAAGAAGCCTTCTTTGCGGTCCTCGATCACGGTGATGGTGGAAAAGATTGCGGTGAACAAGACCATCATGAGCACCGCCCCGGGGAAGAAGAACTCCAGGTAGCCCACGCCCTGGTCTTGTTCGGCTTCGGGGATCGCGATGCGGAAGGCGTCGTTGCCGCCAAAGCCCAGCAGCAGCCAGAAGACGATGGGCGTGGCGATGGCCCCGATCACGCGGTTGCGTTGGCGGAAAAAGCGCACGACCTCACGCCAAGCGAGGCTGGTGACCGCGGGCAGGAAGACCGCGGGGCGCGGGGTGGCGTGGGAAACAGGGGGGGCGGAAGCGGTGGGCATGGCAGGGATTGTAGAGGCCCGGTGAGCCCCGAGGACGCGGCTTGGAGTGCGCAGCGGGTTTCTGACGGGCTTAAATTACCGCATGGCAAACGGTTGTTTTAAGAAGTATCTGTAATAACTACGTGTTTTATGTGTTTTCATGCACTTAATGTGAATTGGGCGTGTATAAGTTTGCCTATGAAATCGAGCGGGTCGCCGGCTCAAGCTGTTTCATTGCCCGCACCGTTTTGGTTCGTATTTGACCGAATTTTGTCATGAGTACCCTGAGCCAATCTCATTCCGCCGGAGGGCAGCCTGCGGTCACTTTGGCCGATATCGCCCGCCACTGCGGCTTGTCAAAGGGTTCGGTGAGCCGGGCGCTGTCGATGACCGTTGAGGAATGCCCGTTGAGCGAGGCGACCTGGAAGCGCGTGCGCGAAGTGGCCGCCGAGATGGGTTACCGTGTGAATGCTCAGGCCCGGGCCTTGGCGAGCGGGCGCTCGATGGCGATCGGGTTGATCTACAACGACACGTTGCCCCAGCTCGACAGCGTGTACTACCAGATGATTGAGGTGTTTTCGGCGACCTTGCGCGAGCGTGGGTATCAGCTGGCCCTGGTGGCGATCGACGAGCAAGGCCAGTGGGAAGACGTCCTGCTGGGCGGCCGGGTGGACGGGTGCGTGTGTCTGCACCGTCTGCCGCCACGGATCGAGGCCGCGATGCCCCGGTTGCAGCGTCCGGTGGTGCTTCTGAATGGTATTTCTGAATCGGCCAGCGGCGCGATCAGCATCGACGACCACGGTGGGGCGGTGCAGGCCACCGAGCATTTGTTAGCACTGGGGCACCGGCGAATTTTGATGCTTGCCGATGCCAATGGCAAGACGCCGCACGCTAGCTTCAACTTGCGCAAAGAGGGCTTCTTGAAAGCCGTGCAAGACGCGGGCGATGCCGAAGGCCTCTTCATTGACGGCGACACCGACGCGTTTTCCAAGGCGTGGGATGCGTTTGATCAAGCGCCCACGGCGGTGGTGTGCTACTCGCACCTTGAGGCGGTGGGTGCTCTTCGGGTGCTGCGCCGCGCCGCGGTGGATGTGCCCGGCGACGTGAGCGTGGTCACTTTTAACGACGTGTTTCCGGTGGCGCAGCTCGCCCCGGCGTTGACCTGCATGGCCGTCCCCTCGGCCGAAATCGGACGCCGCGGAGCAGAGATGCTGCTGGAGATGCTGGACCAAGGCGTTGATCCCGAACGGCTGCCCGGACAAGTGGAGCTGCCCCTCTCGCTGATCACGCGTGAATCCACAGGGCCTGTGGCCCGCTGACCCGCTGTGGTCACGGTTGAGACCGCCCTGACGAACAAAACGTGATGACCCGTGCAGCACCCTGTTGCAGCCACGCGGTAGGCTGCGCCATATGGGATATGCCACGCCTGGTTCTTCGGTGTCGGTGCCGCTTGTTTTTCCTCGCCCCCAACGCCTGACGCGTGGCGTGGGCCTGGCGCCGTGCGCTGTGCTGGATGCGCCTGTGATGGTGATCGATCCCGTGGCGGTGCCCCGGGCCCAGGGCTACCGGCTGACCGTAAGTGCCCAAGGTGTGCAGGTGGAGGCCCACGACGCGGCGGGGGCTTTTTACGCCCAGCAGACCCTTGCGGCGCTGCGGGCTGGCGCGGGCCCGCAGCTGCCGGTGATGACCCTCGACGACTGGCCGGACCGCGCGGTCCGCGGCTACATGCTCGACGTCAGCCGCGACCGCATGCCCACGATGCCGGTGATCAAAGAACTGATCGACCAACTGGCGCGGTTGAAGATCAACCAGTTGCAGATTTACACCGAACACACCATCGCCTACGCCGGGCACGAGGCGGTGTGGCGTGACGCCTCGCCGCTGAGCTTTGGCAACCTCGCCGAGATCCAGACTTACTGCCGCGAGCGCTTTATCGATCTGGTGCCGTGCCAAAACCTCTTTGGGCACATGCACCGCTGGCTCACCCAGCCCGGTTATGCGCACCTGGCCGAGTGCCCCAACGGCTACCACACGCCGTGGAACACCTTCGACCCCAAGCCCTTCTCGCTGGACCCCAGCGACCCCGGGTCGTTCGCGTTGTCGGCGGATCTGATCGATCAGCTGGCCGGGGTGTCGGATTCAGCCTTGTTCAACATCGGCTGCGACGAAACCACCGACATCGGCCAGGGCAAGAACAAAGCCCGCGTGGAGCGCGAGGGCCGGGCCGCGGTGTATTTGGAATACCTGCAAAAACTCTGCGCCCGTGTGGCGGGCCAAGGCAAGACGCCCATGTTCTGGGGCGACATCGTGCTGGACCACCCGGAGCTGGTGCCGCAGATCCCTGCGGAAGCGGTGTTACTGAACTGGGGCTACGAGGCAGACCACAATTTTCACGCGCAGTCCAAACAATTTCGCGATGCGGGCGTGCGTTTTTACGTGTGCCCGGGCACGTCGAGTTGGTGCACGCTGACGGGGCGCACCCGCAACGCGCTGGACAACCTGCGTGTCGCCGCCGAGGCGGCGAACGCCTACGGGGCCGAGGGCTACTTGATCACCGACTGGGGAGACTGGGGCCACTGGCAGCCCTTCGCCGTGTCGTGGGTGGGGCTGACCTATGGCGCGGGCGTGGCCTGGGCGCTGGAAGCCAACCGCGACGAAACCCCTTTGGCCGCGGCGGTCAGCATGATTGCGGCGGACGAATCGGGCGACACGTTGGGGGGCATCTTGATGCGGCTGGGCGATGTTTACTTGCAGAGTGCCCCGAAATTTCCCAACAGCACGTGGTGGTTCAAGCTGCTGCGCAGCCCCGAACTGCCCGACGACGCGGAGATGATCCGGCAAATTTCACAAGAGGATGTATCCCGCGTGCTGGCCGAATTAAACGCCGTAGCGCTGGACCTGGACGCATACGCCCCGGCCACGGCTCAGGCCCAGCGCATGAAGCGCGCGATCGACTGGTGCGTCCGCATCACCCGCTGGGCCTGCACGCGGGGAGGCGAGGTGGTCAAGGCGTTGTCGGCCGGTCACCCGCCATACGTGGACGGCGGGCCTGCGGGCGCTGCGGAATTGGATGAGCTGGTGATCGACTACCGGGCGTTGTGGCACGAGCGGTCTGAATCCGGCGGGCTGGAAGACTCCATCGAAAAACTGACCCGTGTGCTGGATCCGTCGCGCTCAAACACCGGGGGATCATTTTGAGCCCCGGCGCGTCGTACGATGGGTGCGTGCCCTCGATCGTGGTCGACAACCTGAGCAAGACCTACCGCGTGGCGGACAAGGACCCGGGCCTGCGTGGGGCGGTGCGTCATTTGTTGCGGCGCCAGCACCGCGAAGTGAAGGCTGTGCGCGGGGTGAATTTGGTGATCGAGCCGGGCGAGGTGGTGGGTTTTCTGGGGGCCAACGGAGCGGGCAAGACCACGGTGATGAAGATGCTCACGGGTCTGGTGCACCCCACCGCGGGCCGGGTAGAGGTGCTGGGCCACGAGCCCAAGCGGCGCCGGGCGGCGCTCTTGCGGCAGATCACCTTGGTGATGGGCAATAAGCAGCAGCTGGTGTGGGACCTGCCCGCGGGCGATAGCCTCCGGCTGAATGCCGCGGTCTACGGCATTCCCGACACAGAGGCCAAGCGGCGCACCGACGAGCTGTGCGAGGTTTTGGGCCTGGGCCGCGACAAAGAGCTGTCCCAGCCGGTGCGCAAGCTGTCGCTGGGCCAGCGGATGAAGTGCGAATTGGTGGCTGCGCTGCTGCATCACCCCAAGGTGCTTTTTTTGGACGAGCCGACGCTGGGGCTGGACGTGAATGCTCAGACAGCGGTGCGCGATTTTGTCGGCCGCTACAACGCTCAGCACGGCGCGTCGGTGCTGCTGACCAGCCACTACATGGCCGACATCACCGCGCTTTGCAAACGCGTGGTGGTGATCCACCGCGGGCAAATTCATTTCGACGGGCCGCTGGATGATCTCACAACGCGTTTTGCGCCTGAGCGGCAGGTGCGCGTCGAGCTGGCAGAGCCGGTGGGAGCCCAGGGGTTGTCGGCTTACGGCGTGGTGGAGTCGGTTGACGGGCGGGCGGCGACGCTGCGGGTGCCGCGTGACAGCGTGCCCGCAGCGGTGAACCGGCTGTTGAGCGACCACCGGGTGGTGGACCTGACCGTCGCGGACGCGCCCATTGACGAGGTGGTGGAAAAGTTGTTTGCGCATGCGGATGCACAGGGCGATACCCACGCGGACACCCCGCCCGATGCAGGTCTGGCGGAGCCCAGACCGTGAGCGCCTGGACCCGCCGGCTGCGTGCGTTTTTCGGTATCGAGTACGCGCTGATGCTCACCTACCGCGCCGAAATTTTGCTGTGGGCCATCGCGACATGCCTACCGCTGATCATGTTGGGCGTGTGGACCCAAGCCGCGGAGTCGGGTGATTTTGTGCACGGTCCGGCCTGGATGGCCCGTTACTTCATCGCGGTGTTTTTGGTTCGTCAGGTGACCATCGTGTGGGTGATTCACCACTTTGAGTATTTGGTGGTTAGTGGGCGCCTGTCGCCGCAGCTGCTGTTGCCCGTCGATCCGGTGTGGCGCTACGCGGTGGCCCACTTGGCCGAGCAGGCGTGCCGGATTCCGATCGTGGCGGTGATGCTGGTTGGCTGCCTGCTGTTGTTCCCCGCCGCGTGGCGTGGTGATGCGACAGTAGGGCCTTGGGTCCCCGGCTGGGGAGCGCTGGTGGGCGGTGCATTGGCGTGCATGGCGGCGTTCACGCTGCGCTTCCTGCTGCAATACACCTTTGGGCTTTTTGCGTTTTGGCTCGAGCGTGTGGCCGCGGTACACGAGTTGGTGTATTTGCTGATCTTGTTTTTGTCGGGCATGGTGGCGCCGCTGGAGGTCTTCCCCGCTGCGGCGCGCGACGCGGTGTTGTGGACGCCCTTCCCCTGGCTGGTGTGGTTCCCCGCGAAGCTGATGATGGGTGAGCCGGCTCCGGTGCTACGCGGCTTTGTCACGCTGGGGGTTTGGATTGTGGCGCTGGCGGTGGTCAATCGGGTGGTGTGGATACGTGGTCTGAAGCACTACTCGGCGATGGGGGCGTGATGCGGCGGTACTTTAAGACCCTGGGTTTGTTTTGGGCTGTGTCGGTCTCGGCAGAGATGGCTTACCGCACGAATTTTTTGATCACCAGCCTGACCACGCTGCTCACACTGGCAGGGGCGCTGTTCACCATCGGTTTGTTGTTTCAAAACGGCCACACGCCCGGGGGCTATTCGTGGCCCGCGGCGTTGACGGTGCTGGGGGTGTACACGCTACTCGACGGCTTACAGCAATCGCTGTTAGCGCCCAACCGCACGGCGTTGACCGAGCACGTGCGCGATGGCACGCTGGATTTTGTGCTGCTCAAACCTGTGGACGCGCAGTTCTGGATGTCGATGCGTCGTTTCTCGCCTTGGGGTTTGACCGACGTGGCCGCGGGGCTGGGGCTGCTGGGCTACGCCGGCTGGCGGCTTGAGATCAGTCCACTCGGAGCGCTGAGCGGTGGCGTGGCAGTGGTCTTAGGAGGGGTGATTCTTTATGCGGTGGGTTTCATGCTCGCCACGCTGACGGTGTGGTTTGTGAAGCTCTACAACATCACCATCGCCATGGCGGCGCTGCTGGAAGCCGGGCGGTATCCCATCCAGGCCTACCCGGCGGTCTATCGGACTTTCTTCACCGCGGTGCTGCCAGTGGCTTTTATGACCAGCGTGCCCGCGGCGGCCTTGCGTGGCGAAGCAGGGGCTGGGTGGCTGCTGGGTTTGGCGGTGGTGTCGGGTGGCTTGTTTGCGGCCTCATGCGCGTTTTGGCGCTTTGCGCTGCGTTTTTACACCAGCGCATCGAGCTGAGCGGCGGCCACGTGGAGGGGGCTCTCAATCGCGACCCCAAGCCGGTCGATAGTTGGGGCAGTCGCGTGCTGCGACGCATCCCTGGGCGGCCACTGAGCCGGTATCAGGGGTGCAACACCCCATTGCTCCCGCCGGTGGACCTCCATGAGTCAGCAAACCTTTCACTCCGACGAGTTCCGCCGTGCCCGCAAGATCAAGGTTGCGCAGACCGCCCCGCGGCGGTTCAGTCGGCTTGCCGTGACCGCGTTGGCCGGTCAGGCGCTGTGCGTGGTCCCTGGCGTGCCCGCGTTGATGGCGGTGCTGGGGCTCAAAGCCCGCGGCAACATCCGCCGTGCACCGACGATGCTGCGCGGATCCGTGTTGGCTTGGTCCGCCGTGGTGTTGGGTGTGGTGCTGACCGCTGGACAGGGGTTGGCGGGGTGGATGGCTTACAAGCAATTGGACATGGCCCGCGACGGCGCGGTGCTGGCCCTGGACCGAGGTCTCTCGGGCGACATCGATGGCTTTGTGGACGCTTTTTCCGATCAGGGCGAGCGCGTGGAACGCGAGATTTCTGCTCAGGTGTTCTTGGGTGAGACGGCTCTGCGTTTTGGTGAACTGATTTCGGCCAAGCCGGTGTCGGCAGGCGTGTGGTCTCCGGACAACCTCAAGGCATTGCTGCTCGATGGTGAGCAAGAATTCGATCTGAACTTCAAAGAGGGGCGTGTGCGGATGCACGTGTCTCTGAATCGCAAGGGTTTGGTGCCGCACCTATCCACGGTGCGGCTCACCGACCACGTGCAGGGCGCTATGTCCTATCCGGGCCTCTCGACCGTGGCCGACCATCCCGGCTTCTTCTAAATCAGGGATCGGGCCTCTCGGCCACCCCTATTTGTGATTTCTTTCCCGCTTGTTCGAAAGACCTGATCATGGGCAAAATTCTTGGCATAGATTTCAGTTTCCCCTAGCTCATCAACGCTTGTTTAAATTCACGGTCAGAAATACATAATTGAACGCATTTACAAATATTTTCAATTGCGCTTGGGTGCAAAGAGAGGCCTAAAGATTCATTATTTTAATAAATTTAATTATACACAGTTTTTTATGATTATTTTCATAGTGATGGGCGTTATAGTGTTTAACAAACAGTAATATTAGTTGGTTACTGATGCAATATAACCTAAAGGCCGCCCACCTAATTAAAAGAAAGCTCTTTCACACTAAAAGCTGTCTAAATGTCTGCACTGGTAAGCACCTGCGCAGTCATTTAAAACAAGTTCGATATGCACTATTAGATATTGCACTATTGATAGTCTGCAGCTATATAAATAACCCAGTTGCACAAAGCAGCTAAAGTATTCGAAGATGACTTAAAGACACATATTCTCGCGCATGCTCAACTACTTGCACCTTATTAAGAGGTGCCCTAGTTGTTACTGAGCATTATTATTGGCCATTACAATGCAATTCCATTTTCAACTAAAGTAAATTCTGATTTAACCGATTACGTGAGCCAACAAGCCTTGACTGGTGGTTTCAAAATGATTTCAGTAGAAGAATCAAATATTCGCAGTCAAACAAGCTTTAGGTCTACCGACCTATTGAAACAAGTTTTTGCTTTGCAAGATTAGTT
>JALZVY010000115.1 GCA_023300125.1 Phycisphaera sp. | reverse complement strand
CAGACCGCGGCCCAGGTGAACGCCGCCGCGGCCTTGCTGGCCGCCGAGACGCCCGCGGCCTTCACGCGCCGCGCGGCGGCCTACTGGGATCAGTGGCGTGGCCCCAAGGGTTAGACCCCCTACAGGATCAGCAGCGCTGTGCTTGGTCGCGCAACCGCTCGTACACCGCCCGGGGCACCGCCGCGGCGCCCAGCGCAATGGACTTGCGCGAGCCGTGGTAGTCGCTTCCGCCGGTGGTCAGCAGGTTCAACCGATCCGCCAAAGCCTCGTAACGCGCGACGTCCGCCGGCGCGTGGTCGCTGTGCCGGGTTTCGATGCCGTCTAGGCCCTGCGCCTTCAAACGCCCCACCAAATGGCCCAGCGCTTCGCCGCGGCGGGTTTCTTCAGGCAGATGCAGCTGCACCGGGTGGGCCAACAACGCGAGCCCGCCCGCGGCGTGCACGCCGTCGATGGCTTGCTTGGCGCTGATCAGGTCGCGCCGTGCATAGGCCGCGCCGCCCGGCCCCACGTACTTGGCAAAGGCCTCGTGCACCGACTTCACGTAGCCTTTTTTCACCAGCACCTGGGCGATGTGCGGCCGGCCCACCGTGGCCCCGGGCCCGGCCAAATCCACCACCTCGTCGTAGGCAATGCGCACGCCTTGGTCGTTGAGTTTTGCGATGATTTCGGGGTTGCGCTGGGCCCGAGCCTTGGCCAGGGTCTGGGTGATCTCGCCCAGCCAAGGGTGGGTGGGGTCCACAAATAAGCCCAGCAGGTGCAGCGTTCCTTCGCGGTGACCGCTGTTGTCCACGTCGGGATTCACCGACAGCTCGATGCCGGGCACAAAATCGATTTTTTGCTTCTTGGCCGCTGCGGCGCACGCCGCCACGCCCGCCACCGTGTCGTGGTCGGTCAGGGCAAAGGCCGAGAGCCCCGCGGCCTTGCACAATCGTGGCAGATCCGCGGGGTTATCGGTGCCGTCCGAGGCAGTCGAGTGCATGTGAAGATCGCACCTAGCCGGTACGGGGGAATCGGACATGGGGGGAAGTGTAGCGGTACGCCCACCGTTTTGAAGCCCGTACACTGAATGCATGCTTTTATCTAAGAACGTTTCTTCGCGGGTCGTGGCGGGTTTGCTTCTTGCGGTGCCCCTGGCCTTGTCCAGCGCCGCGTCGGCCCAGTCGGTTCCCAGCGCCGAGTCCACCCTGCTGCTGACCTGGTTCGAAGACCCCACCACGACCATGGCGGTGCAGTGGATCACCCCCGGCGATGTGCCCCCGCGGGCGGCAGGCACCGCCGACATCTCGGGGGCCGATCACCCGCTGCCGGCCTTCGACGCGAAGCAGGTAGACGACCTGGTGTTTGACGGCGACCCCGCCGACTGGGGCCGGCGCGGCCTGCGCGTGGCCCACATGCCCCAGCCCAACGGCAATTGGCCCGACCCCACCGGGTCAGCCAGCCTGCGCTCTGCGTGGACCCCGCACGGCCTGGCCGTGTTGGTGACGGTGACCGACGACGAGGTGCTCAGAGCCTCGGTGCGTCGCAAGTCGCGGCGTCCGCGGATCAGTGGCGACCGGGTCGAGTTTCGCCTGACGGGCGCCGACCCCACGGGACCGTCGCTGCGCTTCGCCGTGGGGGTGCCCCAAGACGACGACGATGACGACAACACCCTGGTGACCAGCCAGCCCCGAAAAACCGAGCCGGTGGCGCCGTCCACCGGTGTTGCGGTGCATGACGGCGGCTACGTCGTCGAGACCCTGCTGCCCTGGTCGGTGCTGCGGGGTTTTGAGGCGGTTCCCGGCGCGCGCTGCGGGCTGCAGGTGGAAGTCGTCGACGAAGACGACGGCTTCGAGCCCGAGCGGTTGAGCCTCGCGGGTTACACCAACGCCGCTGAAGCCAAACAGCGGACCGTCGCGCTGGTGCTGGCCGGCCCGGGACGGGTGGACGCGGTGCGGGCGCGGATCGAAACCCGCAAGACCCAACGCGAAGACGGCCTCCCCGGAGCTCGCCTGCTTGCCATCGGCGGCGAGCCGCGGCTGATCGGCGAAACCGTCACCTTGCGCAGCGGCAAGGTGGTCTTGGGCAAGATCAAGCTGGAACGGGTGCAGGGCTTTGCCGGCGCCGAGTGGTTGCTGAAAGACGACTTTGGTGGCGCCGCACCCACCGCGCGGCTCGACGCGCTGACGCTTGAACTGGACGGCCGCGTGGTGGCACGGGCCGCCTTCGACGCGATTTACTGGTCGCTCGCCCCGGATCCCGCGACGCTTCAACCCATCGCCAACGAAACCGCGCCCGACCGCTTACCGGAGGCCGAGGTGGTGGCTTTTGGTGATCGCAGCGGGTGGTTTGTGCAGCGGGTGCGGCTGACAGAACTGAAGCCCGACACCGACTACGCCGTGGGCGTGCCCGGCCGACTGGAGCCGGTGCGTTTCCGCACCGCGCCCGCCACGCTCACCAAGCCGCTGGTGTTTGCCGAGGGCGGCGACGTGGGCACCAGCCACCACGTGGGCATGCTGCACGACGAGGCGGCCCAGTGGGACCCCCTGTTTGGATTGGTTGGCGGCGACTGCGCCTACGGCAACGGCCGCGACGCGGGCACCTGGCTGAAATATCTGAAACTGTGGAACGACCACATGTCCCCGGACGACGGCCGCAGCGTGCCCATGCTCGCGGCCATCGGCAACCACGAAGTCGACGGCGGCTGGAACAAACACCCCGAAGATTCGCCGTTCTTCCGCGCGTTATTCGGCCCGCTGTTTTCACCCCGCGGCGCCTACGCCACCCTGGACTTCGGATCGGGCGACGACCGCTACGCCAGCTTTTACCTGCTGGACTCGGGCCACACGATTGATCACGGCGGGAGACAGACCAACTGGTTGAAAAAGGCTATGGCCCAGCGCCGCGGCGTACCCCACCAGTTCGCCTGCTACCACGTGCCGGCGTACCCCTCGCACCGCCCGTTCGACTCCAAAGAAAGCGCCCCCGCCCGCGAACACTGGGTGCCGCTGTTTGAAGAGCAGCAGCTCGACGCGGTGTTTGAGCACCACGACCACACCTACAAGCGCACCCACGCGCTTAAGGGCGGAGAAGAGGTGGCCCCTGGCGACGGCGGCGTGCTGTATCTGGGTGACGGCTGCTGGGGACGACCTCCACGGAGTGTGGACTCGCCTCTGCGTCCCTACCTGGCCGTGGCCAAGAGCGAGCGCAACGTGATGCGGGTGGCGCTGAACCCCGACGGAACCCAAAGCGTGCTCGCGGTTAACGAACACGGCCAGACGCTTGACGACATCACGATTTCGGCTGGGGCCGCGGTGGAAACGGCGCAGCCCGCGCCCTAACCACCACCCGCCCGCCCTACTCCGCGGCGGGCAGCACGCCGGCGTACTTCGCCTTGAACGCATCCAGATCGGTCACGCCCTCGGGCAAGAGGGCTTCATCAATCAGCATCACCGGGATGCCGTCGCGGATCGGGTAACGCAGCCCCGCTCCCGCGGGCTGGGTGGCCACCAAGTGGTCACCGTCTTGGGTTAGCGGCGACCGCGTGAGCGGGCACACCAAAAGCCCAAGTAAGTCGGCGGCCAAGGCGGTGGAAGGGGGGACGGATTCGGGCATGGGATTCAGCCTTTGATAAATCAGAAAAACGCCCCAGTAAGGCGTCGCGACACGCATGTTAGCGTTGACCCGTCGGGTTTTGAGCCGCCGCGCGTGGATTCTGTCCGCGCGGCTTACTTCGACCAAGGGAGCGTGGCGAAGCGCCTTCGCGCTACCCAAATCAGCTTTCTTTCACACGTTCGATATCCGCCCCCAGCGCCTGCAGGGTGACTTCCATCTTTTCGTAGCCGCGGTCCAGGTGGTACACCCGATTGAGGGTGGTGGTGCCCTTGGCCGCCAGCCCGGCGATGACCAGGCCCGCGCTGGCCCGCAGGTCGCTGCACATCACCGGAGCGCCCACCAGCTCGCGCACGCCGGTGATCATGGCACTGGGGCCCACGCGGGTGATGTCGGCGCCCATGCGTAGCAACTCGGCAACGTGCAAGAAGCGGTCGGGGAAGATCTTCTCGGTGACGATGGCGTTGCCGTCGGCCACGGTGAGCAGGGCCATCATCTGGGCCTGCAGGTCGGTGGGGAAGCCGGGGTGGGGCTGGGTGACGACCTGCACGGGGTTGAAGCGCCGCGCGGCGTGCACGCGCACCGTGTCTTGCATGCCGGGCACGAATCCTGCCGGCTGATCGTCAGGACGCACGGTGACGCCCACTTCGTTCAGGCGGTCCAGCGCGGCGCCCAGGGTGACGGTGGGGAAGTTTTCCAGCACCACGTCGCCGCCGGTGATCGCGGCGGCCATGACGTAGGTGCCCGCTTCGATGCGGTCGGGGATCACGTCGTGGGTGGCGCCGCCGAGTTTGTCCACGCCCTCGATGGTGACGCGCGGTGAGCCCAGGCCGGTGATCTTGGCGCCCATGGCGATCAGCAGGTTGCCCACGTCTTCGATCTCGGGCTCGCAGGCGGCGCACTCAATGACCGTGACGCCGGTGGCCAGCGCCGCCGCCGACATGACGTTGGCCGTGCCCAGCGCGGTGCTGCCGTTGGGCCCGCCCAGAAAAATATGCCCGCCGCGCAGCCGGCCGCCGTTGTCGGCGGGCGCGGTGGCGGTGATGTAACCCGCGTCGAGGGTGATCTGAGCCCCCAGCGCCCGCAGACCGCGCAGATGCAGGTCCACCGGGCGGTCCCCGATGGCGCAGCCCCCGGGCATCGACACGGTGGCGGTGCCGCGGGCGGCCACCAGCGGCCCCAGCGTGCAGATGCCCGCCCGCATGGTGCGCATCAGGTCGTAGTCGGCCACGTTCTTGCTGTCGTCGGTGCCGCGCAGCGTGCGGGTGGTGCCGTCGGCGGTCAGTTCGCAGCCCAGGGTGGCCAGCAGCTTCTCCATGCTGCGAACGTCAGAGAGCGCGGGCACGCCACGCAGGGTGACCGGCTGGTCGGTGAGCAGCGCCGCGGCCATGAGCGGCAGGCAGGCGTTTTTGGCGCCGTTGATACGGACCGTGCCGCGGAGCGGGCGTCCGCCCTTGATAATGAAGCTGTCCATGTGCGTTCTGGGTTGGGGATTGGGGGCTGGAGGTGGGTTGCCCCCGCGGCTTGAGGCACCGCGGGGGCTCTGGGTTGTAACATGCCCGCTCGCGTCAGATCGCCCGGGGGCAGCAAGTCGTATGTCGACGCACCACCCCGACGCCCCACCCCGCCCCCTCAATCCCAACCCCGCGAAGCGGAGCGTAGACCATGCTCGACCTTAAAACCCTGATCCGTGACGTGGCCGACTATCCCAAGCCCGGCGTGACGTTTAAAGACATCACCCCGCTGCTGGCCAGCCCCGCGGGCCTGGCTTTGGTGGTCGAACAGATGGCCAATCCTTACCGCGGTCAGGGCATCGAACTGGTGTGCGGGGCCGAGAGCCGGGGCTTTATCTTCGGCACCGCGATCGCCCAAAGCCTGTCGGCGGGCTTTGTGCCCATCCGTAAGCCCAACAAGCTCCCCGGGGCCACCCGCTCGATGAGCTACGACCTGGAATACGGATCCGACACGCTCGAAATCCACACCGACGCGGTGAGGCCCGGTCAGCGGGTGCTGATGGTCGACGACCTGCTGGCCACCGGCGGCACCCTGCGGGCCTGCTTGGATTTGCTTAAAGACCTGGGCGCGGATGTGGCGGGCGTAAGCTTGGCCATCGAACTGTCTTTCTTGGGCGGGCGGGAAAAAGTTGGCGGCGACGTGCCGATCGACGCGGCGATGGTGTACTAGTTCAGTGACCCAGTGAACGACAGAAAATCCGGCCGCGGAGCACCTGGCGACGCGGCCCCTTGGTCACTCGGTCCCTTCCGCCATGGCTTCTTCCCCCTCACGCCCCCGGCAACCCAAACGACGCGGCGACAAGTCGCCACGCCACGCGGTGTCCAGCTACTGGGACCGCACCTTGTGGCCGCTGCAATCGGTGTATTTCTTGTTGCCGCTGCTGATCGGCTACGAGCTGGGCACCTTGTGGCTGGCCCCCGCGGGCGGAGAGCGGCTTCCGCCGATCTACGCCGAGAGCATGCTCGGCCGCTTCTTCGACTGGTTTGGGGTCACCGGCTATTACCTGCCCGCGGTCGCGGCGGTGGTGGTGCTGGGCTGCCAACACTTCGTGCGCCAAGACCCCTGGCGGCCCGAGCCGCCGCTGTACGGCGCGATGGCCGTGGAGAGCCTGGTATTGGCGGCGCCGCTGTTTGTCTTCAGCCTGGTGATGAGCCGTCGCGCCCCCACCTGGACCTTCGAGCACGCGGACACGTTGCCGATGCTCGCAGGCGCCGGGCTCGACGCGGTGCGCTCGTGGAAAGAAGGCGTGGTGTTTTCTGTGGGCGCGGGCATCTACGAAGAGCTGGTCTTCCGCCTGGTGGCGATCGCGCTGCTGCACCTGTTTTTTGACGATTTTCTGGCCCTGCCCAAGGCCTGGTCCGCGGGGCTGGCGATCGCGATCTCCGCGGTGCTCTTTGCCGCCTACCACCCCTTTGACAGCTATCAGTTCTGGGGCTGGAGCAACGGCGACTGGGGGCGGTTTACGTTTTACACCCTCGCGGGGCTCTACTTCGCAGCCATCTATCAGTGGCGGGGCTTTGGCATCGTGGCCGCCACCCACGCGCTGTACGACGTGATGGTGATCACCGCCCACTTTCGGGGTTAGGCCGCCAGGCGGCCCTACTCCTGCACCCCTGCCTCGGTCAGGCACCAACCAAAGAGCGCTTTCCACTCCTTGTTTTGCAGCGACTGCAAAGCCGGGTCGTTGTTGTTGCCCCGGCCGCGGGCGTTCTGCACGCCACGCACAAACGTTTCGGCGTGGTAAGCCGCCACGCCGGTGCCCGAGCCCGCCCCGCCGCCGGTGAGGTCCATGCGGTCCATCGCCGGGTGGCGGGCGGCCTTGCGGTACCAGTACAGCGCGTTGTCGAAGTCCCCCTCGCGGCGGTGCACCACCGCGTGCCAAAACGCACCGGTGGGCGTGTCCAGGTCTTGGGCCGCGGCGTGGGCGGGCTCCAGTTCATCCACATACAGCCACAGCCCGGCCACCAACCCCGCGTGGCAGGCCACCACCGGGTCGGCCACGGCCTTGGCCACGTGGCCCCGGGCCTGGGCGAAGTCTTCCCCCTCTGCGGGGCCCTCCACCACCAGGCGGCTGAGCGCCCGGTCCAGCGGCAGGGTCGCAAAAACCGGATTGATCGGGGCGTCGAAGGGCGGAGGGGGTTTCAGCGGCATGGGATCAACATCCATGAAAGAAAGGTGGGCAACACGCCGAGTCTACGGCGCCGTTAATCTGCAGGGGTGAGCGATCTCCCCCCCACGTCCCAGCCGTCATCCAACCCGTCAGATCCCGGAGCGCATCCCAACACGCCCCAGTCGACCCATGTCACCTGGCACGGCGGGAGCGTCACCGCCGAACAGCGGCACGCGGGCCTGGGCCAGCGCGGGGCCACGGTGTGGTTCACCGGCCTCTCGGGCAGCGGCAAATCCACCGTGGCGGTGGAGGTCGAGCGGCAGTTGATCGAGCGCGGCCGCCACGCCTACCGCCTGGACGGCGACAACGTGCGGATGGGCCTGTGTGGGAACCTGGGCTTTGGCCCCGAAGACCGCGATGAAAACATCCGCCGCATCGGCGAGGTGGCCAAGCTCTTTGCCGACAGCGGGCTGATCTGCCTGTGCAGCTTCGTGTCGCCCTACCGCGCCGCCCGCGACCGGGTGCGTGCCCTGCACGACGCCACGGGCGCCGACCCCGACGCGGCCTCAGGCCTGCCTTTTCTTGAAGTGCACGTGGATGTCTCGGTCGAAGTCGCCGCCAGCCGCGACCCCAAAGGCCTGTACGCCAAGGCCAAGGCCGGCGAGATCAAAAACTTCACCGGCATCAGCGCCCCTTTCGAAGCGCCCGAAAACCCCGAGCTTCACCTGCCCACCGACGACCTGACCGTGCCCCAAGCCGCCGAGCGCGTGATCGCGATGCTGAATGAGCGCGGGCTGCTGAGCGTTTCGTAAGCGCAACCCTGGGTGCCCCCCACCACAGCCTTGAACCTATCCCAACACCCCCGCGGCCCGCATCGCATCCACCAGCGTGCGGGTGGCGTCGCCACGGTGTGAGATGGCGTTCTTCTCTTCGGGGCTGAATTCCGCGGCGGTGCGGCCGTCGTGCAACACCACAATCGGGTCGTAGCCAAAGCCGCTCGCTCCACGTCCCGCCGCGGGCTGGTCGGCATCGGCCGCTTCGTCGGGACGCAAAATGCGCCCCGCCAACACGCCGCGGGCCATGATCTGCACGTCTTCGTCGCCGGGCTGCAACAAGCTGCGCCACATCGGATGCGTATCGAGCTGCGCGGCGGGCACCACGAGGCTCATCACACACACATAGCGGGCGCTGCGGGCCTCGTCGCTCTGGGCGTGGGCGGCGGCCAGTTCTTCCAACAGCTTCACGTTGTTGGCCGGGTCGACCACCGAGCGCGGGCCGGTGGCCCCGCTGTAGCGGGCGCTGTGCACGCCCGGGCGGCCGCCCAGCGCGTCCACTTCGATGCCGCTGTCATCGGCCAGGCAGATCTGGCCTGTGTGCTGGGCGTAGTACCGCGCTTTGAGCAGCGCATTGCCTTCAAAAGTGGCTTGGTCTTCGACGGGCTCGGCGATGTCGCCCGGCAGGTCGGCGAGGGTGGACCAAGCGACCTGGTCGGTTTCGCTGTCAAAGACCGCGCGCACCTCTTCCAGCTTGTGGGGGTTGGTGGTGGCCAGACAAATCTTCATCGCAAAAGCTCCGGGGGGTGAAGACATCCTAAGGCGTGGGGATGAAACCTTGCGCCGCGCGTTTACACTGCCCCGATGAGCGACCCCACGCCCCCGGCCCAGGCCCCGGATCTGAACCAGCAGCGCCTGCACTTCATCGGCATCGGCGGCAGCGGCATGTCCGGGCTGGCCCGGCTGTGCGCGGCGCGGGGGGCGGTGGTCAGCGGGTCGGACCGCGAGGTGTCGCCCGCGGTGCTGAAGCTGCGCAGCGAGGGCTTTGACGTGACCGTGCCCCAGGGCGAGGACGCCCTGCCCGAGTTGGTGGATCGGGTGGTCGTGTCGGCGGCGATCCCCATTGACCACCCCGAACGGGCGGCGGCTCAGCGACGCGAGGTGCCGGTCGAGAAGTACGCGGCGCTGCTGGGCCGGCTGATGATCGGCCGCCGCGGGGTTGCGGTGGCGGGCACCCACGGCAAGTCCACCACCACGTCGATTCTTTGTCACACGCTGCTGCAAAGCGGACTGGACCCCAGCTTTATCTTGGGCGCCCACTGCGAGCAGATCGGCGGCGGGGCCCGGGCCGGCAGCGCCGGTGGCGGGCCGCAAGCAGCCTCCGACGTGCTCATCGCCGAGGCCTGTGAATACGACCGCAGCTTCCACAACTTTCACCCCACCCACGGGCTGGTGCTCAACGTGGAAGCGGACCACCTGGATCTCTACGCGTCGATCGACGAAATCGTCGAGAGCTTTGCCCTCTTCGCGGGGCTAATCCACGCCGACGGCTCGCTGCTGATCCAGCACGAGTCGCCCCACCGCATGGCGATCACCGCGGGGGTGTCGTGCGCGGTGCAAACCATTGGCTTTGCCCCCCAGGCCGACTGGCAGATCGAGTTGGACGGCGGGCACGTGACACTCAAGCACGGCGGCATGCCCGTGGCCGAGTGGGACAGCCCCATGCCCGGCGACCACTTCGCCTACAACGCGGCCGCGGCCGCGGTCACTGCGCACCGGTTGGGGGCCCCTTGGCAAACCATCGCGACGGCCATCAGCGGCTTCACCGGGCTGGACCGGCGCATGCAGTTGATCGGCGAGCGCGGCGGCGTGACCCTGGTCGACGACTACGGCCACCACCCCACCGAGATCGACACCACCCTGCGGGCGCTGCGGGCCCACCACCAGCCCGGGCGCCTGATCTGTGTGTTTCAGCCCCACCAGCACTCGCGCACGCGGCACCTGATGGAGCAGTTCTTGGTGAGCTTTGGTGCGGCAGACGTGGTGATCGTGCCCGAGATCTTCTTTGTGCGCGACACCGAGCAAGAACGCCAAAGCGTGACCGCCGGCGACCTGGTGGACCGCCTGCGCGAGCGCGGCGTCAAGGCCCGCCACGTGCACCCTTTCGGGGCGATCGCCGAGCAGCTCGAAGAACTGGTGCGCCCCGGCGACCTGGTGGTGACCATGGGCGCGGGCAACGTGTGGCAGGTGGGTCGGGCGTGGTTCGAAGCGCGCTAACCCGCTCGCCGCACTTAGGCCGCGGCGTCGGGCCGGTCCAACCCAAAGCGTTTGATCTTTTTGTAAAGCGTGGTGCGGTCGATGCCCAGGTCCCGGGCCGCGGCGTTGCGGTTCCACCCGTGGGCTTCGAGTGCGGCGCGAAGAATGCGGCGCTCGGGGGCCAACAGCGCGTCGGCCAACCGGGTGGGGGTCCAGCCGTCGGCCAGGGCCGGGATCATCGCCGCGGGGTCTCCCACGGCCGGCGAATCAAGCGCCATGGGATCCGGGGCGCCCGCCACCGCCGGCGGCAGATCTTCGGGTTCGATGACCGTGCTGCAGCTCAGCGTCACCGCGTGCTCGATCGCTCGGGCCAGCTCGCGCAGATTGCCTGGCCAAGCGTGTTGGGCCAGCGCCCGCCGCGTGGCGGGGCCCAACGACCGCTCGCGGCGGGCTCGGCTGCAGGCGCGCTTCAAGAAGTGATCCGCCAGGGCGTTGAGATCCTGGGGCCGGTCGCGCAGGGCCGGCACCGCCAGCCGCACCCCGGCCACCCGATCCAGCAAGGGCCGGGGCAGCGTCGTGTCCACCTCCCGCTGGGCGGTGGCCACCAAGCGCACGTCGGCGGGGTTGTCCGCGTCGGCCCGCAGCTGGGCCAGCAAGCCGGCTTGGTGTTCGGGCCCCAGGCCGTCTAGCCCGCGAACCAGCAGCGTGCCTTGGGCCGCCTTGGCCCACAGATCTCCTAACCCAGGGCCAGCGCTGCCGACATCAGGAGCCCAGACCACCAGGGGCCCACCGGCCTGCGCGCGGCGCCCGGCGTGTACCGCCCGGGCGACCAGGTCCTTGCCCGTGCCCGGCTCGCCGGTCACCAGCACCGGCGTGGTGCCCTCGGCGGCGGCGGCGATGACCTGGTACAGCGCAGCCATCTCGGGGCCGCGGCCCACCATGCCGCGCGGCGCGGCCACGGCCTTCGTGTCGGCGTTGCCGTCTTGATCTTGCTCATCACCTGAAAGCAGGGTGTGCCGGGCCACCGCCGCGGCGACCGCTTCCTGAAGCGCGTCGTCGACCAGCGGCTTGGTCAGATAGTCCGTCACCCCCAGCTTCATGGCCGCCACCGCCCCTGCGATGGTGCCGTAGCCGGTCAGCACCACCGGCACCACCCCCGGGGCCACCACGCCAAGGCGACGCAGCAGCGTGTCGCCGCCGGGCTCGCCCGACGAACCACTGGCCGCGGGCAGCTGTATCTCGGTGATGACCACCTGCGGGCGCCCCTGCGGGTCGGCCAAGCACGCCAGCGCCGCATCGGCGCCCAAAGCGATTTCGCTGTCATAGCCCCAGGCGTCCACGCGCTGGGACAGCGCGTGGGCGAACCGGCGGTCACCGTCAACAATCAAAATGCGGGGCGGCACGGGCACGCGGCGGGCTCCGGGGTGACGTGACGGGGTTACGCGGCGGCGGCGGCGGATTCTTCAGACACCGGTGACGGGTCCTCGGCGGCGACTGGGGCATCGTCCGCCGCCTGGGCAGCGGCATCGTCGGGGGCCGAGGCGTCGGCGGCGGCCTCCGCTTCGGTATCCACCGCGGACTCCGCGTCGGACTCGCTCTCGCACCCGCCCTCGGCCTCGGCGGCCTGCGGGCTTGGGTCCTGGGTCGCGGCCGGGCGGGCGGGCCAACTGCTGATGTTCCACACCGCCTCGGCGGTGGCTTGGGGATGCAAGGCGACTTGGCTGGACCGGCGGCCTACGGCGGCGGCCTTCTGCAACGCGCGATCCAGCAGGGCCCGCCCCACCGCGGGGTCTTCGCTATGAAGGTGCACCACGCACCCGCGTGTGCTCAATCCCTCGTGCATGGCCACGCCCAAGAGGGCCCCGCCGTCGCCGGCAAAGGCCCCCACACTCAGCTGCCGCCGCAGGTCTTCAGGCGCCGGCCCTCCGTCGACCATCGCCAGGGCGTCGGCGGCCTCGTCGGGGCGGATTTCTCGGATGTCGTAGGGGCTAGGTGCGTCCACGGGCAGATCTCCGCAAGGACTATCGACCCTCCAACGCGGTCACACCCGGGCCCTTGACCCCATGCGCAAGAAAAAACCCGGCGGGGCCGGGTCATGCGGGTCGGGTGGTTTCGTGCGCGGCATGCCCTCTGGTGGCCCCGATTATTCGGCGGCCCCAGCTTTGGCCGCGTCACCCTCTGCAGGTTCGGCCGCAGGCGAGGGCGAGATCACCGCCAGCTCTTGGGTCGTCAGATTCACCGGCGCGGCCTGCAGCAGCTCCACCCAGCGGGCAGCAATCTGCACGATGTCGCTCCAACGCTGCTGGGTCAGCGGGGCCACTACCCCGGGAGGCGCCGGCTCAGACGACCCCAGACGTTCGCGGGTCGAGGTCAACGCCGTCTGGGCCACGCGGATCATCTCAACGTGCGACGCGGGGTTGGCCACGTTGCCCGCTTCCAGCTGCTTGGCCGCAAGCCAGAGATAACGCACCGACGCGCGGCTGAGCTGCTTGAGCTGGGCCGGGGTGCCGTCGCCGACAAACAACCGGCTAAAAAGGCCACGCAGCGCCGCCGCTTCGGAAGCAAACCCCACGTGAGCGCGTCCCACATGCCAGCCCACCCGGCCGTTGAGTCGTTCCAGCAAACGGTCAAACGCCTGGGCGTCCAACATCACCTCGAACAACGGCCCGGCGACAAAGCTGCTGGTTTCGATGGCCATCTGCTGATCGACCAGTTCAATGATGCGTCCGCGCTGGTCTTGGGCCACCAAATCTTGCTTGACCAGGCGTCCCAGGGCCACCGCTGCGATGTAACGCACCCCCGCGTCGGCGTCTTGAATACCTGCCACCACCGGATTCAACGCGCTGGAGCCGGGCAATCGGGCGGCGAGAATCATGCCGTTGACCCGCACCTGCACCACCTGGGCCTGCACCACCGGAGCAAGCTCACGAGACACCGCACTTGCGTACTGACGGATGAACGACTCGGACACCCCGGCGGTGCCAAAAGGGGCCAGAACCGCCGTTCGCGCCCGGGCGATCGCGTCTTCTTGGCCGGTGAGCATCGGCTCCAGATGACTTCGCAGATAGTCGGCCACCTGCTTGGACTGCGCGTCTCCCCAGGTGTCGATCTGACCAATCAGCGCGGGATCCAGCGTGCCCGCGGCCTGGCCCTGCGCCGCACTGGGCAAACCACTGAGCCCGAATCCGAGCGCCAGCGCAGCAACGTGGGCCCGGACAACCGGCGCACCAATCGACAGACAGCGGCGGATCAAGGTCATAAACAGAAGCTCCCGGGCGAGACAAGGGGCCGCATCCGGACGGCGCCGGGCAGCATAGAACGAAGAAACGTAACACCGCGTCTAAACAGTGTCAATGAAAAGCAAACCCCAAGGTCCCTTCAAGTACTGAATATAGAAACACCTACAACTTAAAGCCGTCCGATAGTCAAACTTTGCAAGTGTCCGGAGCCACGGCGTCTGGCCCCCCTCCTGTATCGCCTGAGAGCCCCAACTCTTTGACCTTTTTATTCAACGTGTTGCGGTTGATCCCCAAGAAGTCCGCGGCCCGGACCTTCACGCCCGCGTTGTGCCGCAAGGCCTCACCGATGAGATGACGCTCCACCTCACCCACGACCATCGCGTAGATCTCTCCTTCATAGGCCTGCAGCCGCTGCACCGCGTGACTGGCCAGCCGCGATGCCAAGCCGTCGATCGAACCGTCGCCGCTGTCGCCGCGGGTCTGCTGGGCAAACATGCGGATCTGAAGCGGCAGAAGTTCCTCCACGAACTCGGCCCCGGTCGACAGCACCACCGCACGCTCGACGGCGTTCTCCAACTCGCGCACGTTCCCAGGCCAAGGGTAGCGCAGCAGCGTGTTCAGCACGTCGCGGCTGATGCGGCTCACGCTGCGCTGGTTTTCGCGGTTGTACCGGTCCAGAAAGTGGTCGATCAGCCGGGGGATGTCCTCGCGGCGGGTCCGCAGCGGCGGCAGGTGAATCGTCACCACATTTAATCGGTAGTAAAGGTCTTCGCGGAAGCTTCCCTTGCGGACCTCGTCTTCCAATTCCAGGTTGGTCGCGGCGATCACCCGCACATCGGTTTTCACCGTGTGGTGGTCGCCCACGCGCTCAAACTCGCGTTCCTGCAGCACCCGCAGCAGCTTGACCTGCAGCTGCGGATCCAACGTGCCCACCTCGTCCAGAAAAATGGTGCCCCCATCGGCCGCCTCGAAGCGCCCGATCTTGTCCTTGATCGCGCCGGTGAACGAGCCTTTCACATGCCCAAACAGCTCGCTTTCTAACAGCTGAGGCGACAAGGCCCCGCAGTTGATGCGGATCATCGTCTTGTCTTTGCGGGGGCTGTTGTAATGAATCGCCTTGGCGATCATTTCCTTGCCACAGCCGGTTTCGCCCAGCAGCAGCACCGTCGCCCGGCTGCTGGCCACCTGGCCGATGGTGTTAAGCACGTCCAGCATCACCGGGCTGCTGCCGATGATGTTGTCGAACTTGTAGCGTGTGCGCAGGCTGTCGCGCAGCCGCTCGTTTTCTTCCAGCCACTGATCCTTTTCCATCTGGACCAGGTGGTGGATCCGCACGGTTTGTGAAAACAAACCCGCGACGATCTTCAGCATCCGCGCGTCGGCCGCCAGGGTGTCGTCGTCGGTAAACGGCTTGTGAATGCTCACGGTACCCACGCGGCCGTCGCCGTCACGCACCGGCACACAGATAAAGCTGGTCACCGAGCTTTCATCCGCGGACGCGTCGGGCGTGCCCGGGGTCGAACCGATGCGGTTAAGAAAATCCGGGTGCTGGGTAACGTCGGGAATGATCGCCGCCTCGCCGGTGGCATGCACCGCACCGGTCACCCCTTCGCCCACGTCGTAGCGGGCCCGCTGCTGCTCCGCGGGGGTCAGGCCCACGGCCGCAACCGTGCGCAATTGACCGCTGGCCCGATCCAGCAACACCAAGGCCGCGCGGGCGATCTCCAAACGGCGGCTGAGCAGGCTGACCGCACGCTGAAAAACCTCGTTCAGCTCCAGGTTGTCGCCCAGAATCTGCGTGATCTCTTCAATGATGTCTATTTGTTGGTCGATGCGCGGCATGCCTGCATAATACTTGCGCATTGCTCGCTCGGCCAAGTTAAATACCAAGCATCTGACCTCAAACCTGCCTGATGCGGCCTTAGGAGCCCCCGTCTGGGGTTTACCCCCCCCCAACCCATTGTGCGGATTTTCGGGCGTTCACCGCCCTGCACCGGCCAAGAACGTATCCTCAGCGGCATGTGGCGTGTCACCGCTCAACTTCTGGTTCTTGCCACTTTGGCGGCCTTCACCGGCGGCTGCCTCTCGGCCAAGGGCCAACCCGAGGCCCGGGCGATGCCCGAACTGACCGACGCCTGGATGCCCCGGCCCGTCGCCCTGCGGATCTACCCCGCCACACGCTTCGTGCGGACCGACGACCTGGCCACGCTCGACACCCGCGTAGAGCTCTTTGACGCGATGGGCGACGCCACCAAGGCCTCGGGCCTGGCCCGCTTCGAGCTCTTCGACGGCCCCACCAAGGCCAACCCGCTCAGCGGCCCCGCGGGCAAGCTCTACCGATGGGACATCCCGCTGGTCACCCTCGAAGATCAACGCACCTATTACGACTCGGTCACGGGCACCTACGCCTTCCCGCTGAAGATCGACAGCCTCGGGTCCATCAAAGACACGGTCTTTCTCCGGGTCACGCTGAACCTTCCTAAAGGGCAACGCTTGATCGACGAGCAGCAGGTGAAAACCTCTTGGTGAGGGGGCCGCGTTGCGGCCAGCTTTTAACCGCTAGCCGATGGCAAGACGCACGTACCGCGTGTTTTCAGCAAACGCCTGACTGCGTTAACCCCTAACGGCTCACCTTGCCCACACCTGCACGCACCTGATCCACCAGGGCCTTGGCGTCTGCCTGGGTCGTCGCCTCGGCGATGATGCGCAGCAGCGGCTCGGTGTTGCTGGGCCGCACGTGAACCCAGCGGTCGGGCCAATCCACCCGCACGCCGTCTTGCACGTCCACCTTCTGGTCGGCGAAATGCTGGGCCGCCCATTGCAGCGCGGGCCCGGCGCTGCCGGGAACAATGGCGATCTTTTCTTTCACCATCGCGTAGGCCGGGGTGCTGGCCACCACCGCCGAGAGCGCCTGCTTGCGCTTGGCCAGCAATTCACACACCAGCGCCATGCCCACCACGCTGTCGCGCACCTGCGAGATGGGCCGGTAGATGATGCCGCCCCCGCCCTCGCCGCCGACCGTGGCGCCGTGCTCGCGCATGGCCGCGGCCACGTTGGCTTCGCCCACCGGAGTGCGCACCACCGTGGCCCCCGCCGCGGCGGCCACGTCGTCGATCATGCGGCTGGTCGAGAGGTTCGCCGCCGTGGCGTCGCCTTGGCCCAGCTGAGCCAAGGCACACAGCACCAGCGTGTACTCCTCACCGATGTAGCTGCCCTGCTCGTCCACGATCGCCAGCCGGTCCGCGTCGGGGTCTTGGGCAAAGCCCGCGTGCGCCCCTTGCTGCTTGACCACTTCACACAGCTCAGTGAGATTTTCCCGCAGCGGCTCGGGCACATGGGGGAAGTGGCCCGTGGGCTGGGCATACAAGTGAACCCGCTCGACGCCCAGATGGTCCAGCAGCAGCGCCGCCTCGTCGCCGCCTGCGCCGTGCACCGAATCCACCACCACCTTCAGCTTGGCCGCGCGGATCGCCTGAACGTCCACCACCGCCGCCACGCGGTCCAGGTGTACTTGGGCCCCGCTGAAGTCGGTCTCTTCGGATTGAAGAGCATCCACCTCCACATGGGCCGCGGCGTTTTTTTTATACAGATCGATGATCGCCCGCGCCTGATCCGGCGGCGGGGCCACGCCGTCGTGCCGCAGCAGTTTCACGCCGTTCCAGGGCTTGGGATTGTGGCTGGCGGTGATCACCACCCCGCCGTCGGCGTCGCGGTGGTCGCCCATGATCGCCACGCCCGGCGTCGACAAAATGCCCACCCGGATCACCCGACAACCCACCGACGTCAGCCCCGCGGCCACCGCGTTTTCGTACATCGCCCCCGACGGCCGCGAGTCGCGCCCCAGCACCACCACCGGCGCCGCGGTGTCGCGGGCGGTTTTCAGCCAGTGGCCAAAGGCCGCGGCATAGCGGCAGACGATCTCAGGCTTGAGAGACTGGCCCACCAGCCCCCGCATGCCGCTGATGCCAAGCATGAGCGGCGCGGGGGTTGGCGAAGAGGGTGTGGCAGCGTTGGGCATGGTGTGGGTTTTCGAAGTACGAAGTTGAAAGTTTGACGTCCGAAGTTCAGGCCTCAGCCATACCACGCGTCCAACTGCGCGAGGGTCACACCCGACAAATCATCGAGCACCCGCCCGGCCATCGCCAGGTGTTCGGCGCTGCCGGTGGTGGTCAACCCCAGGGTCATCATGCCTGCGCCTTGGGCGCTCATCAGCCCGGCCTTGGTGTCTTCAATGGCCAAACATCGCGCCGGATCGATACCCAAGCGCTCGGCGGCCAGGGCGTAGGTGCTGGGGTCGGGCTTGCTCTTCTCGACGTCGTCGGCGGCCACGATGATCTCAAAGCGGTCGCGGCGGTCCAGCAGCGTGAGCATCAAGTGGATGTCCGCCTGGGTCGCGCCGCTGGCGATGGCCATGGGCCGGCCCGCGGCGTGGGCCGCGTCAATCAGGTCCAGCGCCCCGGGGATCGCGATGGCCCCGCTGGCCGCAGCCATCGGGGCCAGCACGTCAAAGGCTTTCTGTTTGTCGGCGCACAACTGGGCCAGGCGTTCGTCGGTCGCGTCTTCGCCCGACACCGCGAGCATCAACCGAAACGCGTCGCGGTCGTCGAAGCCGATGTACTGGGCCACATACTGGTCGTAGCTGAACGAGAACCCGATGCTCTTGCCCACCATGACAAAAGCCTGGTAGTGCAGGGGTTCAGAATCAACCACCACACCGTCAAAGTCGAACACGATCGCAGGGGGGCTGGGGGCGGGCATGGCGGTCTCCTAAAAAGTCTTGGGCGGGGGCGACCGCCGGGGCGAAAAGAATACCCCCTCCACGCGGGCCAAGGGCAAGCCCCCGCAGGTCTCTAGTATCTATCTCATGCCCCCGCTCCCCTCTTACGAAGACGCCCTGCACACCGTGCTCGACGGCGTGGCGGCCCTGGACCCCCAAAGCGTTTCGCTGGACCAAGCCGCCGGCCGCGTGCTGCGCCAGGCCGTGCTGGCCGACCGCGACCAGCCGCCCTTCGAACGCTCGGCCATGGACGGCTTTGCCGTGTGCTCGGCCCACTGGACCCCGAACCAAGACTGGCGGATCGCCGGGTCGGTGCCCGCGGGCGCCCCGTGGACCGGCGTCGCCGACCCCACCTGCGAAGTCGTTCAAATCGCCACGGGTGCCGCGGTGCCCCCGCCCTTCGACGCGGTGGTGCAGGTCGAGTTGGCGCAGGTGAACCCCGCCGCGGCCACCGTACGCTTCGACCTGGACCACGCAGCGCCTTGGCGCAACATCCACCGCCGCGGGGCCGACGCCGCGGCCCAGAGCGTGCTCATCCCCGAAGGCACCACGCTGGGGCCCCACCACCTGGCCCTGGCCGCCACCGCGGGCGTGGCCCAACCCACCGTCACCCGCCGCCCACGCGTGGTCGTGCTCAGCTCGGGCGACGAGGTCTTGGCCCCCAGCACCCCCACCGCCCAGCTCAGCCCCCAGCAAATTCGCAACAGCAACGGGCCGCTGCTCAGCACGCTGCTACGCTGCCTGGGCGCCGACGTTGTGGCCCACCACCACGTGGCCGACACCCCGGCCGCGGTGGCCCAAGCCTGCCACGCCGCCGCCGACACGGCCGACCTGGTGGTCACCGCCGGCGGCGTGAGCGTGGGCGAGCGCGACCTGTTCCCCGGGGCATGGCGTGCGATGGGCTTCACCACCCGCGTGCACGGCGTGGCCATGCAGCCAGGTAAGCCGGTGCTGTCGGTGCGCGGGCTGGTCGACGACCGCCCGGTTCAGGTGCTGGGCCTGCCGGGCAACCCGGTCAGCGTGCTGGCCACCGCGCATCTGTTTGTGTGGCCGCTGCTGCGGGCGCTCGCGGGCGATGCCCGCCCCCTGCCCTGGCGCCGCGTGTTGCTGGCCCAGCCCGCCAAGGCCAATGCCCAGCGCACCGCCTTCCGTCCCGCCCAACTGCTGGCGCCGGCCCACGAC
>JALZVY010000114.1 GCA_023300125.1 Phycisphaera sp. | reverse complement strand
TTTTTGGCACCGTGGGCCGCACCAAAGACCTGATCAACGCCAACCCGGGCATCAACCCCAACCGGATGCAGATCGGCGACGTGATCAACGTGCCGCGCTAAGCCACCGAGACGCGTGCTGCAAGACACCGGCAGCGCCTTGAACTCAAACCACGTGACTTACCACCGCACATGCGGGAGTGGATTTCAGACGTGGCGGCGGATTGAATCGTTACGCCAAGACGCCAAGACGCCAAGACGCCAAGACGCCAAGACGCCAAGACGCCAAGACGCCAAGACGCCAAGTAAAGCCCTGTGGGGTCATGCGTGATCCTTCAGCATCTTCATGCGCGTGATTGGTTTTGATGTGCGTCCCCCTTGCCCCACGACAAGCCAGCTGCCGTGGGCTCGTTTTCTCCTGCCTTTCTTGGCGTCTTGGCGCCTTGGCGTCTTGGCGTAAAACACCAAACCCACGACAAGCCAGCACCCCACACAGCCCAACACCAAAAAAGCGGCACCTTGCGGTGCCGCTCGTTGGGTTTGAGTGGTATTTCAGCCGGGTTTCTAAAAGCCAGCCGCTTTACGCCAGGTCGAAGCGGTCCAAGGTCATGACCTTGTCCCATGCCGCGACGAAGTCCTGTACGAAGCTTTCGGCCATGTCGGAGCCGGCGTAGACCTCGGCGAGGGCCCGCAGCTGAGAGTTGGAGCCGAAGACCAGGTCCGCGGCGGATCCGGTCCACTTCACGCCGTCTTGGCCGGCCACGGTGCCTTCAAAGAAGTGCTCGCAACGCGAAGACTTCTTCCAGGTCAGGTTGTTGTCCAGCAGGTTCACGAAGAAGTCGTTGCTTAGCGTGCCCGGACGGTCGGTAAGCACGCCCAGGGTCGAATCGCCCAGGTTGGTGCCCAGGGTGCGCAGGCCGCCCAGCAGCACGGTCATCTCGGGGGCCGACAAGGTCAGCAGGGCGGCGCGTTCGAGCAGCAGCTCTTCCACGGGCCGGATGGGAGCGCCTTGCACGTAGTTGCGGAAGCCGTCGAAGGCCGGCTCCAGCACGGCGAACGAGTCGACGTCGGTCTGCTCGTCGGTGGCGTCCACACGGCCCGGGGCAAAGGGCACGGTGACCGACACGCCGCCACGCTGGGCGGCGGCTTCGATCGCAGCGGCGCCGCCCAAGACGATGGTGTCGGCCAGGGACACCTGCTTGCCACCGCTCAGCGACGCGTTGAAGTCGGCGCGGGCCTGTTCCAGGGTGCTCAGCACCTTGGCCAGGGCTTCGGGCTGGTTCACGGCCCAGTCTTTTTGCGGGGCCAGGCGAATGCGGGCGCCGTTGGCCCCGCCGCGCATGTCCGTGCCGCGGAAGCTGGCCGCCGAGGCCCAGGCGGTGGTGATCAGCTGGGCTTCCGTCAGTCCCGTGGCCAACAGCTTGGCCTTGAGAGCCGACGCGTCGGCGTCGTCGATCAGCGGGTGGTCCACCGCGGGCAGGGGGTCTTGCCAGATCAGCTGCTCGTCGGGCACTTCGGGGCCCAGATAGCGCACCACCGGACCCATGTCGCGGTGGGTCAGCTTGAACCAGGCCCGGGCGAAGGCGTCGGCGTACGCCGCGGGATCCTTCTGGAACTTCTGGCACACCGCCAGGTAGGCGGGGTCTTCTTTCAGTGCCAAGTCCGAGGTGTACATCACCACGGGTTTTTGCTGGCTGGCGTCGTGGGCGTCGGGCACGGTGACCGAATCGTCGGTGGCCACCCACAGCATGGTGCCCGCGGGGGTCTCGGCGGGCTTCCAGTCGTAGTTCAGCAGGTTGTCGATGTACTCGCTGTTCCACTGGGTGGGGTTTTGGGTCCAGGCGCCTTCCATGCCACTGCCGATGGTGTCGCCGCCGTGGCCGGTGCCGAAGCTGTTCTTCCAGCCCAGGCCTTGCTCTTCAAGCGTGGCCGCCTCGGGCTCAACGCCCACGTACTTGTCGGGGTCTGCCGCGCCGTGGCCTTTGCCAAAGGTGTGGCCGCCGGCGATCAGGGCCACCGTTTCTTCGTCGTTCATCGCCATGCGGCCGAAGGTCTCGCGGATGTCGCGGGCCGAGGCGATGGGGTTGCCACTGGCATTGGGGCCTTCGGGGTTGACGTAGATCAGGCCCATCTGCACCGCGCCCAGCGGGTGCTCCAGTTCGCGGTCGCCGGTATAGCGCTCGGCGTCCAGCCACTGGGTCTCTGGCCCCCAATAAATCTCTTCGGGCTCGAACACGTCGGCCCGCCCGCCGCCGAAACCGAAGGTCTCAAAGCCCATCGTCTCTAGGGCCACGTTGCCGGTGAGGATCATCAGGTCGGCCCAAGAAATCTTGTTGCCGTACTTCTGCTTGATGGGCCACAGCAGGCGGCGGGCCTTGTCCAGGTTCACGTTGTCGGGCCAGCTGTTAAGCGGCGCAAAGCGCATCATGCCCGCCCCGGCTCCGCCGCGGCCGTCGCCGGTGCGATAGGTGCCGGCGCTGTGCCAGGCCATGCGGATGAAGAAGCCGCCGTAGTGGCCCCAGTCCGCGGGCCACCAAGGCTGCGAATCGGTCATGAGCGCGGCCAAGTCGGCTTTGAGGGCCTTGAAGTCCAGGCTCTTAAACGCCGCTGCGTAGTCGAAGTCCGCGCCCAAGGGATTTCCGTCCGCCGGCTGGGGGTTGAGCAACCGCAGGTTCAACTGCTCGGGCCACCAGTCGTGGTTGGATTGAGCGCCCGCGGCGGTGTTGCCGAGGGTGGGGTTCATGACAGGGCACTTGCTGATGTCGGACATCGGGAGCTCCAGGTAAAAGGGGCAGGGAAGGTATGAGACAGTCGAGGATGATACCCGCGGGGACATCCAAAACGCCAACTCGATACCTTTTGGGCATCGCGGGAATCGCCATCGCCAAGCACCGGGGCTGGCGTGGCCGCACTAGGCCGCACTAGGGCGCACTAGGGCGGGCTAGCGCGCCGCGGTAAACGTCAGCTTCGCCACGTTGCCCACCGGGCCCGCATCACCGTCCGGGGCCATCAACAGCCGCAGCACCTGCGCCCCGGCCTCCAGCCGCACGGTGCCCATCGCAACAGTCGTCCACGCCTGCCACGCGCCGGTGTCGGGGATCTGGGCCCGGACGCTTGTGGTGTGGCCGTCGACTTCCACCCGGATTGTGCCGCCGGGCCCCAGGTTCGCCACCCGGGCGTGCACGCGGTAGTCCCCCGCGTGGGCGACGTCCACGTCGTAGCTCAGCCACTCGCCCGGGGCTGTCCAGCCCACACTGAAGTCCACGCCCGGGTCGTCGCACGGCCCCAGGTCCACCCCCTCGCTCACGCGGAAGGCGTTGCCCTGGTTCTGAGGGTCGGCGTCGTGGTAGCCCACGCCCTCGCCGCCGGCGCGGAAGTGCGCGGCGATCACCTCGCCCGGCAGCGCCGCGGGGCGCAGCGCCTGGGCCAGGCGCGCTTGCTCGACCGCGGCAAAGTTGCCCAGGCGCTGCGCGTGATGGCGGGCCTGGGCCGCGTCGTCGACCACCAGGTTCGCATCGCGGTACACCCGCACGTAGTCCACCACCATCTGCTGGGGCAGCGCGGTCGTCTGGTCAGGGTTCCCGGGCCAGGCCCCGCCCACGGCGATGTTGAGGATCAAAAACTGCGGCGTGTCGAAGGCCCAGGCGTTGGGGCCCGCGTCTTCGGGGGTGCGGGTTCGAAACAGCTTGCCGTCGACATACCACCGGATGGCACGGGGCTCCCACTGCACTTCATAAACGTGGAAGTCATCGGTGAAGCGCTGGCCCTGGGGCAGGCTGACCGAGCCCTGCAGGCCGTTGCCCGCCGAGTAGCCCGGGCCGTGCAAAGTGCCGTGCACCGTGCCGGGGTGGTGCCCCACGTTTTCCATGATGTCGATCTCGCCGCAGGCAGGCCACCCCGCGGTGGGGAAGGTGGTGCCCAGCATCCAGAACGCGGGCCAGATGCCCTGGCCGGTGGGGATTTTGATCCGCGCTTCCATGCGGCCGTAGCGCTGCGCGAACAAGCCCTGGGTCTTGATCCGAGCCGAGGTGTAGCTGCGTGCGATGCCGTCGGAGCCGGTGTGGTTTTCCCGCCGCGCTTCGATCACCAGCCGCCCCGCGCCGTCATAGGCCACGTTGGCCGCACCCGGGGTGTAGCTCTGCAGTTCGTTGTTGCCCCAGCCCCCACCGCCCAGGTCGTGGTTCCACTTGGTCGCGTCTGGGCCCTCGTCCTTGGCCCCGTCGCCTTCTTCGGCAAAGGCCAGCACCCAGCGGGGTGTGGTTTGGGCAGCGTCGGCCACGCCGGCCAGCGGCTCAACAGCCTGCGCGCATCCAGCAACACCCAGCAACATCCAACCCATGAGCATCCGCATGAAAACATCTCCAAAGTAGAAGTCATAATCGCCACCGCCAGCCATCACCGCGCACTCTAGCCTGACGCAGCCCACAGGGTGTTTCAGCATGTTTCACGGAGGACGGGGCCAGAAATTCACTAAAGGCGATATTCGTTTATTTATGTATTTATGCCAGAAAAACGGTCAACTCCCTTTGGGAAAGCCACGGCCCGTGCGTACGATGGGTTTGCCGATTCAGAAGCCCGGATCCGGATCAACACCCGCCGTGAGGTGTTTCGATCAGATTGAGATCCGCGTGGTGTGCGAGCCATGTCATCTGCTGTGTATTTTTGTGCGTTTGGACAAACCCCGAGGAATAACCGATGCCTTGTTTCCCCACCAGGTGTGTACTGTTTTCGTGCTTGGCCGGGGCGTGCCTAGGCACCACCGCCCGCGCGGCAGTATTTGAGCTGGCCGGAAACGTTGCCGCCATCGACGACGTGTCTAGCGCCGCGCTGACTGTCGCGGGCATCACCGCCAGCTTGGGAGCCAGCACCGGAACGCTCAACTCCACGACGCCCAACTTCGGCATCAACGCAGCGGTGTTGGGCGACGTCACCGACGAGATTGATGCCGTGCCCGCCACAGCCTCCGATGATTTCACCGCCGAAGCCCTCACCATCGTTTTCGATCAAGACGTGCGCTTCATCAGTTTTGCCGCCGACAGCTTTGCCGCCGACGGAAGCACCGTGGCCCGCTACACCTTCTCGGGTCCGGGTCCGGGTTCGGTCACCGGCGTGGTGAGCAGTGCGGGCGTGCAGAGCGTCGACACCTTCCTGGCCGCGGGCCAACCCGCCGTCTTCACCGCAGACGTGGGGGCTTACAGCCTCGACCGCTTCACCGTGATCGCCGTGCCCGAACCCGGGGGGCTGCTGGCCGCGGGCCTCACGCTCACGCTCTGGGGCCTGCGTCGCAGATCAGCCTTCCCGACACGCCGGGCATCCACACCCCGGTGACCGATTCGATTTGTCGACGTCGCGGCGGGGGGCTCCGAGACCTCATGAGCATGTTCAAGCCCCCGACCCAGGTCACGGGGTGCAGGCGTCGCGTGGCACACACACGGCTCCGGGTTTCAGCGGGCCGCGGGGCCCAACGCGGTAAGATGGCTGTGCGGGTTGATTGGTGCCCGCCCTTGAGGCCGCCATTGCGCGGGCTGCGGCGCTGGGTCACGACACGAATGAGTTGCCATGCACGAGATTATCTGCCCACACTGCGGCAAAGCGTTCAAGATCGACGAAGCGGGATACGCCGACATCCTCAAGCAGGTGCGCGACGCGGCTTTTGAAGAGCAGCTGAGCGAACGGCTCGAGCTGGCCGAGCAAGGCAAGCGCGACGCGGTGGAGCTGGCCAAGAGCGCGCTGCGCCGCGAGCTGCAGAAGGCCGCATCAGACAAAGACAGCGAGATTCAGGCCTTGAAAGGCAAGCTGGAATCCGAGGAAGTGGCCCGCAAGCTGGCGGTGACCCAGGCCTTGGGCGATGTGGAGCGCGACCGCGACAAGCTGGCCAACCAGCTCAAGCAGGTGCAGCAGGAAAACCAAGCCGCCGCCCAGCTGGCTCAGGCCACGCAAGCCCAAAAACTGCAAGAAGCCCAGGCGGCCAAAGACGCCGAGATCCAGCGGCTCAAGGCCCAGCTGGGGGCGAGCCAGACCACCCACGAGCTGGCGATCACCCGGGCGGTGAGCCAAGTGGAGAAAGAGCGCGACGCGCTGAAGCACGGCCTGGAACGGGCCGCGTCGGAGAAAGAGCGCGACGAAGCCATCTTGAAGAACGACCACAAGCGAGCCCGGGAAGACCTGGAGGCCGAGATCCAGCGGCTGCGCGACATGAAAGCACGCCTCTCGACCAAGATGGTGGGCGAGACCCTGGAGCTGCACTGCGAGACCGAATTCAACCGGATCCGGTCCACCGCCTTTCCGCGGGCGTATTTCGAGAAAGACAACGACGCGAGCACGGGCAGCAAGGGCGATTACATCTTCCGCGACTCGGATGAGGCGGGTACCGAGATCGTCTCGGTGATGTTCGAGATGAAAAACGAGAGCGACACCACGGCGACCAAGAAGAAAAACGAAGATTTTCTGAAGGAGCTGGACAAAGACCGCAACGAGAAAGGCTGCGAGTACGCGGTGTTGGTGTCGCTGCTGGAGCCCGAGAGCGATCTGTACAACACCGGCATTGTCGACGTGTTCCACCGCTACCCCAAGATGTATGTGGTGCGCCCCCAGTTCTTCTTGCCCATCATCACCTTGCTGCGCAACGCGTCGATGAAGTCCTTGGAATACAAAAAAGAGCTTGCCCTGGCCAAGGCCCAGACCGTGGACATCACCAACTTCGAAAGTGATCTGGAGACGTTCAAGACCGCGTTTTCCAAGAACTACGACCTGGCGTCGCGGCGTTTCACCAAGGCCATCGACGAGATCGACAAGTCGATCGATCACTTACAGAAAACCAAGGACGCGCTGCTGGGCACCGACCGGAACCTGCGGCTGGCCAACGACAAGGCCCAGAAGGTTTCGATCAAGAAGCTGACCCGCAACAACCCCACGATGGCCGCCAAGTTCAAAGACCTGGACGCCTAATACGCCTTTTATTTAAGTTCGATGCGCGCACGGCTCCTGCCTGGCCCCGCTCGGTGACGGCGTGAAGCAACGCGGCCGCGCTTGCAGCGCGCTGCAGGCGATCACAGATAAACCACCCCGCATATTGCTGAACGCACCAACAGCGCGCGATGACAGGGCTCACCGGCAGAGCACGACGAACAACGCGTTGACACACCAGCACACGCGGTGGGTCTTCACGCAATCTGATCCCGTTCCAAGAAAGAAACCCGCCGGCAGGGCCGGCGGGTTTCTTGGTTTGATTTTCAGGCTTAGACGGGCCGCCGCTTAGAAAGCGAAGCGAACCCCGAACTGGCCGATGTGGTCCTGGGCGCTGTCGCTGAAGTCGCCGGTGTAGCGGGCGAACACCCCCCAGCGGTTGCTCAGCTGAGGGCCCAGCTCAACGCTGGCCCCCACCCGCACCGACAGGTCGCCGCGTTCGGCGCCAGTGCTGGTAAACGAGGTACCGGGCAGGGCGGTGAAGCTGCTGGTGGTCGACGCCGAGTCGTCCAAGAACTGAGCGGCGAGTGCCACGCGGCCCGCAGGCTTCAGTTGAAGGTTGTTGTCCAAGTCGTGGTAACCCACCCACTGCACGCCCAAGAGACCGGTGAGGTACTCGTCGTTTTCGCTGTCCACCGTCAGGTTCAGCACGCCGGCCCCAGACTCGGTGAAGCCGTCGCGGTCCACGAAGCTGGCTTCCAAGCCCACGAAAGGCGAGAGCACGCCGTTGCCGCCGCTTCGCAGGCTTTGCAGCAGTTCAATCGAGGCGGTGTAGGCCAGGCCGTCGCTATCTGCAGACGCGACGCCCACAGCGGTCGCACGCTGGCTGTCAAATTCCAAGAGACCCACCGAGAGGCTGCCGTTGACACTCAGGCCGTTGCCCAGCGGGGTGGAGCCATAGACGCCAATCTGAATGCTATCGATCTCGCCGCTGTCACCCAGCCCGTCGACATCCACATCGGTCTCGGTCGAGCCCACAAAGATGCCCACCACGCTGCGGCCGTCGTCGGCGACAAACTCGGCACCGGCGGTGATGCCCGTGGTATCGCTTTCCACGCCCAACCCGTTGCTGTCCGAGTCGATCTCGCTGCTGCCCACCACCGCTTCGACCCACAGAGAAAACGGCTGCACCTCAAAGGCGGCGTCTTCCTCTTGGCCCAGGGTGGGGTTCTCAAAATCCAACGACGCGGCGCCCGGCTGAGGGCCGGCACTTTGGGGGTTGAGAAACAGGTCGTCGTAGTTGCGGATGTCCAGCAGCAACAGGTCCGGGGACCCGGCGCTGCCCACGTTGGAACCCGACACCCGCGCCCGGGCCACCGCGTCGGACTGACTCACGGCCGCCAAGGCTCCGGCGGCGACGGCGTTTTGCACCACACCTGTCTGCGATTCCAACGCCTGGGTGAAGACGGGGTTGAACCCGTTGTTGACCGCCAGAGGGGCTCCGTTGGTCAGGGCATCCAGGATTTGGGGGCCAAGCGGATCGTTCGCCGCCAACAACCCGCCAATGATGCCTCCCACTTGGCTGGAGGTGGATCGGCTGGTTGCGGAATCCAATGTCGTGAGGGGGTCGACCGCCGAAAACGTTGCGATCAAGGTTTGCAGCGTTGCGCCCACCGTCACGTCAAAGCGCGTGCCGGGCGTGACCGCCACGCTTGTCAGCGTGTTACCGTCTAAGAACACCGTATTGGTGTTATCAAAAGCGCCCTCGATGAGGTTGGCTTCGAGGAAGACCAGAGGCGTGTTCAGTGGAGCGCCCCCGGGCAGCTCAATAAAGTTCACGTCGCCGTTGAGTTCGGCGAACCCAAGTGGGGCAAACGCAATGGGAGAGACCACACGAACGAGATCGATCCCGCCGGGGCCCACCTCGATATCCAGATTGCCGCCGGCGAGCTGGTTGAACTGAGAGACCACTGTCAAGGTGCCGATGTCCCCCACGCCATCACCGGGGTTGACCCGCCCGGTTTGGTTGATCACGGTGCCGATGAAACCTTCGCCAAACAGCGTCACGTCGGTATCGACTGTCGCGGGCACGATGTTGATGAAGTCCGTTGAGCTGAAATTGGCGTCCAGATTAATCGAACCTTCGGTCAAGAGGCTCTGCAAGCCCAGACTTACCTCTCCGGTCAGTGGATTGCCGTCGCCCACAAAGCGAAGCTCCCCATCACCAAGTTTGTTAAATCCCGCGACAGCTGCGGCCGAACCAGCGGCGGTGGAGTCCGCGATAAATACTTCGTTCGCATCCAAGCTGAAGTTGATCGTTTGGTCGTTATCCACGATGAGATTGACAATGCCTCCTGCGGTAAAGAGGAACGATCCCAATGCGCTACCGTTTCCCGCAAAGGCGCTTCCGCCCAGTCCGCCGACGGTGGTGTTACCGGTTTGCTGCAGAAAATCCGTGTTTTGCAGTGTCAGCGACGCCCCGGTTCCGATGAATACCGCGGCCCCGAGGGCTGCGCCACCGCCGCCGCCGGCGGCCGTTGTGGCATTGTTGGCATTCAGATCGCCGTTGCCGCCGCCCACGCCGCCCAAGCCGCCGCGTGTGTTGGCGGCCGCCGTCGGGTTCAAAATGAAGTTGCTCTGCCCGCCGCCGCCGCCGCCGCCAAAACCGCCGTCGCCGCCCAGGCCATCCAGGGGTAGACCCGCGGCGTTGACGCTGCCGTCACCACCACCACCGCCGCCGCCGCCGAGGCCGCCGTCGCCGCCATTGCCGGCGCCCAC
>JALZVY010000113.1 GCA_023300125.1 Phycisphaera sp. | reverse complement strand
CGCGACCCGCAGCTCCGAACGCAACGCATTACTAGCCGACTATTCGGGCAGGTCCGGACCGCCGACATACAAGTCAACGTCCAAATCCACTCCAAGCTCCGCTAGCTGTTGGATTATACCAGCGTCAAGGTGCCACCCACCGGGCACGGCCTGATATTCGTAATACGCGACATTGATGCTGACACTGCAATCCTCCGGAAGCGACTGGACCTTGTCGGCCGGAAGCTCTTCAAGCAGGTGCCTGATTTTCGTTTCAAAGTCAAGGCAATCGGGCACGCTGGGCTGAAAGCACCACCGGTGCTCCCCGTACGATCGCCGCCCGCCCGGCATCAATGCCCCTTTTTCATTTTCGTCGGTTGGCACCAACGACAACGCCTCTGAAATCTCCACGGCTGGCACGCTTTGGCTGCGAATAGCTGCATACACATTGGCATGCGCACTGTAAAAACCCCATGTTGGTCCAAACCGCCCGTCCTTTTCTTGTTCAATCCGGACCACCCAGTAATAGCTCTCGCCATCCAAACGCAGATACACCCAATGGCAATCGCGTTCATGCCACACACACGCGATAGGTTCGTCAGCCAAACAATGAACCGCAAAAAACTGCTCGGTGATCGCCAGCGTTGGCGTGTTCACTTCGGCAAGCGCGATCGCCGCGAGTTGTTCATCATCAGGAGTTATCAATAACTGCCCTTTGCCATCCGAAATTTAATCAATCAGTCTTGGCACCCAGCCATTTGGAGTGCTCACCACACCGCTTGTTCTGGTGTTTGACCAAAACCATCACGTCACAGTGTACAAGGCCGCATCGGCGCCAGCCCCCTGCGAAATCCCGGCTGTCACTCAACCACGGCAGCGCTTCGCTTAACCAAGAAGACCACGAAGAAGAACCAAGGCATGGGGTTTCTTGCCTTCCTTCGTGTTCTTCGTGGCCTTCGCGATCTTCGTGCTTGAGCGCAGCGATCGGCCTATAGCGTGCCAAGACCACTGCGAAATCACGGGATCCTGTGGTCGCAAGGCATCGCTGCGCGAACCGCCGAGAGCGCCGAGGCCGCCGAGCCCGTGGAGCAAGACACGCAAGCGGGCGGGGAGAGGTGATTGTGCGTTCAAGATCAAAAGAGAGTCAAGCGGCCTCAAGGCCAACGCAAACACGCTTCAATGTCCCCCGGCTCTCGCATTCGCTTGCGTGCCTTCCTCGGTGAACTCGGCGGCCTCGGCGCTCTCGGCGGTCCGCGTGAGCGGTGCCTTGGCGTTGACCTACTTCCGCATCACGTCAATCACAGTCAATCCCTCTGATCTCCTACGGGCGAAAAAAAATGGCCGTTAATGGCAAATGATGACCTGACGCAACGCATTTCACCACCGACCGTTTTGCAATGCATCATTTTGCCAGAACAGCCAATGCGTGCTCTGAGAATTTCTGATTGACCTGCATTGATCCGAAAAGACGGCCAACCACTGTCCGTGGTGGCACCTCTTGATATTGAAACATGGGCTTGCCAACCCATTCAAGTGGCCAGACAATGCGGCTGTCAAAATCCGTCGACGAAGCTAGCGCGAGCTCAATGTTCACGCCCAACCGCGCACCGAGATCTGTGAGGAATTGACCGCATCCAGCAGCATAGAAAGACGCTTCACGCCATTTTTCAGAGCGAGTCGAGAAACAAAGAAAATAGTCGCCGGCGAACGGACCGTTCTGATTCGTAGCCTCACCCATGAGGCAAATGTCATCAACTCGGATCGACCACTCCGGGTAAGTCTCTGACGAATACCGTATGACGTCGCCATCGAGTTCGAGATGCCCTGGATCTTCAGACATGACAAAGAAACCTAACGCAAATCAGTCAATTCGCCAGCCACCCACAGAAATCGCCTACAAAACGGCAACACAATGACTCACCGCAGGCATCGCACATCAACATAAGCGGCGGCCTAGGCCTGCTCCGCACGCTTGACCGTGGCCCATGTCCCATTTGCAAACATAATGGCGCCAACGATCCAGCCCGTCGATTCGCCAGACAATGCCATCAGCGCAAACACCAATGCACCTGCGTAGGAACCAATCTCTAGCACACTAAGTTGACTGCGAGTCGATGCGCGACCGCCGAAGGATTCAGCAAACAATACGAGAAACACGACCGCACTCACAATCACGATTCCAAAGATCACAAAAGGTATGTAGTCCATCGATGACACTCCGTGGGCTAACGTCAATCCGCTCAACTATCGGCCGACCTCAGTAGCAGATTAAAAACCTGCAACACCATTCTACACGCTGGCACAGTCGGTCCACTGCAGCGGCTGACCACCCCGCCTCAGTTCCAATCGGTGTACATCCACACACCCACGCGCGACGCTTGCATGGGCCAGATCTGAACATGCAGCCAATCCCCAGTGGGAGACTCGCACGAGAGCGTCTCGGCAGGCTTTTGCACCGTCCACGGAAAAGCGAACCCACGATACTCAGCATTGCCGGGCACAAAGGTGTCGAAGGAAACAGCTGGGGGAAGACTGGATTTAAAGGCAGAAAGATCCGCCGCGTCCATATCAAAGACGGTGGACGCTCCGCGATCAAGGAAAAAGCGCGTGGCATCACCGCGGCACGCGATGCGGCCAACGGACGCAGGCAGCACGACACCGTGTTCCCACTCAGCGCGGGCGACTGTCTGAGAATTGACCAGCCAAGCAAAGTACCCGGCACCACACGCAGCCACTAGGAAGCACGACAGGCTGACGGCGACAATGAAAAGCTTACGTTTGATCATGACGGGATAACGTAAAAGGCTCAGTTGCCGGCCGCCCCCGGAGAACAGGCTTCAAACTAGCAACTCCATCATATCGCGGGCGTCGCCAGTCAACTGCAGCCGCTGTTTAGGCAGTGGTTCGGGACACTACGCAACTGAGAACTCGGACTCGTTGCTAGGCCAATCTCCATCGAAGGTGTAGCATTCAAGAGTATTCGCGTACCCGTCAGAAAACCACAGTAATGCGCCTGCGCCAGCGGGTAGGGCTGGATGTGTCAAGTGAGTGTTCGTCCTTCCTTCAATCAAACGGTGCGACTTTTCCAAACGAGGGGTATTCGAATCGATGATGAGTTCCGTGTAGAGACCCACGCCGGTGTAGTCACGCTTACGCACGGTCGCCGAGACGATTTGCTTCGTCAGTGCGGTTTGTTCTGGATCGCCTGCAATTATGTCCGAAAGAACAAGTTTTTCGAAAGTGGAAAGCTGCATCTCTGCTGCCGCCTAACAGTTGATTGGAGATCACAGGAGATCACAGGGAGATCACAGGGAGATCACAGGGGTCTGTCCACCGCTAAAAGTCCTTGACGCAGCTCGGCAGGAAGGGTTATGTTAGGGT